>JBBSPO010000297.1:0-4903 GCA_038258695.1 Gemmatimonadales bacterium
ACCAATCGGCTCCATGTGCTGCACACTCACCAGCCGTCCAATCGCGCCCGAACGAATGAGTGTGCGCATGTGCGCGAAGTACGGCGCATAGCGCAACACATGGCAGACGGCCACAATACGCCCGGTGCTGCGCGCCAGATCGAGCAGTTGCCGACACTCGTCTTCCGTTGGAGCAATGGGCTTTTCGAGCAGCACATCATACCCTGCCTTGAGCGCCGCCATGCAAGGGGCAAAGTGCAGCAGATCGGGCGTGCTTACGATAATCGCGTCAGCACACTTCGGGCGTGCGAATACTTCATTCCAGTCGGTGAAGCGTTCCGTCGCGGGCACGCGATGCCGATCGCCGTAACCATCTCGGCGAACTGCCGACGGATCAGCAACGCCCACTACGCGCAGATGATCCGGGTACGCCAACGCGAAGTTGCCGTACACATTACCGCGTGCGCCCGCGCCTAACGTGATCGCTGTGATGGGGCGGGGTGGCGGGACAAGCTGCGCAGCATCGGGCAAATACAGCGGCTGGCCGCGTTCGTTGGTAGCGTCGGCGGAAAAGGGGAATGATTCCGACGCGGTTGGGAAAGCGTGATCTGAAGACATCCCGGTACGGTTACTGAATGACGCGCATGGAGGCAATACGATCACCTTCGAGAATGCCGTCTACCACGTCGATTCCCTCTGTGATTTCTCCAAATACCGTGTAGTCCCGGTCGAGACGAGCGTTGTTGCGCACATTGATAAACCATTGTGCGTCACCGGTATCGTGCCCGCGCGTGCTCATGCCCAACGTGCCACGCACGTGCGATGCCCGGCCCAGCGCATCACGCAAAAAATGATATAACCCAACGTACTCGTTGGCCCCCGGGCTGCCACCTTGCACCACGAAGTCGTACTCCACCCGGTGCCACGTGAGACCATCGTAGTAGCGTTGCTCTACAAGCGAGACCAGATGTGCCGCCATGAGCGGAGCCACATCACCACGCATGCGTACCACGAACTCGCCACCACCACTCTCAGGCGCCATGGTCACGCGCACCAGCACGCGCTCGCCGAGTGCCATGGAAACGGCTCTGGGGGGCAACACCACACGTGTGGGAACGCCACGGTCGCTGGCCGTATCACGACCTGCGGCGCGCAACAGCGCATGTCGCACGTCGCGAAACGATGCGTTGCCGTAGTTGAGCCAGCGCGCATACATGGAGTCGGCCAGGGCGCGCACGTTTGCCGTATTGCTACCAACCAGTGCCAGTGCCGCCGAACGCACAACCTGTGGTGCGCCACGGTCAAGCGCTCGTGCGAACAGCGTGTCGTGCTGATGACCGGTGAGCAAACGCAGGGCATCAATCGCCGAGGCCTGCACGTTGGGGTTCGCGTCCTGCGCCAGAGCCACCAGCCGCATCGAGTCTTTCAACACAGCGGCGGCGCGAACCGCGTATTCACGCACTTCGGGCTGTGCGTGCTGTGAGAGCGTGATTACCAGCGGAGCAGCGACCGCCGGTTTGATGCGAGCCAGCGCCACCACTGCATGCGCGGCGCCATGCCACGATGCCTGTCCGCGTAGTCTCCGGGACGCGTCGGCGGGCAATCCATTGACCATGCGCGTAAGTGTTGCCACCAGCTCGGCGTTGTCAGCGCAGCTCGTGGAGACCAGATCGGCCGCGCGCAGGCGTACCGGCCAGGCGCTGTCACCAAGCGCGCTCTGCAGCTGGCCGCAGTTGTTGCGCTCGGCGGTCAACCCACGATAGCGCAGGCGCCACGCTGGCTCGGCGTAAACCGGTGACGCCTCCACGACCGGCGCATCCGGCAGCGAATCTCGCTTCGCAAAGGCCGGATCGGCAATGCGCGCGCGGGCGCGGGCGGCCATCCATCGAATGCGTGCATCGGCGTGCGCGAGTCCGTCACGAAGCGCTTCGCCGGTACTGTCCCGGGCGTCTTCGGCCAGCAGAATACGCCCTACCAGCGTGGAGTCGGCCGGTGAGACGGCCCCGGAGGGCGGTTGTGCGCCGAGTGCGCCACAAACGAACGGAGACAGCAGCGCGGCGACGCACGTGGTCAAGGATACGAGAACGTGACGGAGCTTCGGCCGTCGATGCATAGGCGACACGGGGGACTGGTGTAAGGTTAGAAGGCCGGTGGGGCACATTCGCATCTTGCCGCCGCGCGATGGGCGCGTCCAGCACGACGGCTATCTTTGAGCGTAACTGTGCCTTTTGACAGTGCCTTCTGTATCTAACTCAGCCTGCGTATTTCTGTCGTGATTCTGATATCCCAGACCTTCCGCGTGCCATTTTGGCGCGCTTCGTGCTTGGCGCTCGCGATGACGGCGCTGACCGCTTGCTCGCCGGCCTCCCGGTCGGCCGTTCCGTCTGCCGCAGCTCCGGATAGTCCGCCGCCCGCGGCCGGTGCCGGCGCCAACCAGCCCACCACACGGCGCGCGATCCTGATTTCGTTTGATGCGCTCAATGAGCGACGGGCACTCGAATCGGTGCCCGCTGCCTCGATTCCGACCTTTCGCGCCATGTTTGACAACGCCGCGTGTGCTGCGTCGGCCAGACCGGCGTTTCCGAGCGTGACAGCACCCGGTCACGCGGCGCTCTGGACCGGTGCGTACGGCAACGTGAATGGCATTTCGGCCAACTCGCAGCCGCAGTTGCCGCGCAGTACAAACTCGCTGACGTCACGGGTGTCGGGGTACTTCGTGGACGCGCTGCGGGCCGAACCGATCTGGATCACCGCGGCACGGGCCGGACGCCGGGTTGCCGGTCACCACGTGACTCAGGCGCCCAATGCCCCGGGCTATCCGTACGTGAATGGCAACGCCGATCCGCAGAACGCCTCGCTTGACGCGGCGCGCGAAGATGCGAAGCGCGTGCTGCAGCAGGAAAATCTGTTTGTCATGAATGGCTACAACGTGTCGGTGGCGCCGTCGTGGCTACTCACCGCGCGTGATGCGACACCAGTTCCGGCGGTTGGGTGGCGTGGTGTGACGTCGCTCAATAGTGGCGTGCCGCTGCTCGAGATTCGCTGGTTGGCCGGTGCTGATTCACTGTTTGGACTGCTCTACGGCGCGCGCGTGTACGATCGTGTGGTGCTGTCCGCGACACGCGATGTAGCTGTCGGCGTTGTGGTGATTGAGGCACCGGTGGACACCGTGGCGCCGCTCAACAAGCCAGAACTGGCACGTCATTTTCCCAATGCCGTATTGGTGGAGACAGCGCAGGGTCCGGTACCGCTCACTGGCCGCCTGTTCGAACTGGCCGATGATGCTTCGACCTTTGAACTGCTTATTCCGGAGCTTCGGGTTGTCGAGGGCAGCAACAGTGCATCGGCGCGCGCATATCAGGAGGCCATTGGCGGATGGTATGGGAACGCGGCGCTTTCGGTTTATCGCAGCGGAAGATTTGGACCCACCATCATGAGCGGTGGCGATGGCGGTGCGGAGCTGCGCTTTCTCGAATCGCTCGAGCACGTCACGCGACAGTACACGCGCGGCAGTGAATGGATGTGGCGTACACAACGCGCTCAACTCATGCTGGACTATTTCCCACTCATTGATGAAGTAGACCACGAGTGGTACGGACAGGTAGACGCCACCAACGCTCTGTATAAAGCCGACGTGGGAATCCGTTTGCAAACGTATCGCGCACGGGCGTGGTCGTTGGCCGACCGACGGCTGAGTGCTCTGCACGCGCTGGTTGCCAACGATCCGGCCGCTGCCGTGATTGTGTCTGGTGATCACGGCATGCGAACCTTCTGGCGCGGCTTTCGTCCCAACGTCGCGTTGCGTGAAGCAGGACTGCTGGCACTCGACAGCAACGGTCGTGTGGATCTGTCGCGCACCAAAGCGTATTCGCCCAACGGCTACTACGTGATGATCAACCGTACCGCGTGGAAGGATGGCATCGTGCCACCGTCAGAAGAACGGGCGGTGCTCGACGCCGCCGAACGCGCGGTGCTTGCGTCGCGCTCTCCCGAAGGCACAGCGATTGTGATTCAAACCTGGCGTTCCGATGCGCCTGGCGCAGATTCGCTCGGCCTGGGTGGTCCCGCGGGCGGCGATTTGTACTACGACGTGGCGCGCGGATACACGTGGAATGCCGGACTGGCTGATCCCGTAAGTTCGGAGCTGACTCGACCGGGATCGTCACACGGCTTTCCGTCCACCAGCCCGGAAATGCAGACGGTGCTCTGCTTGTGGAGCAGCGGCGTGTCGCCGAATCGCATTGGCCCGGCGCGCAGCAGTGCGGCCGCCCTGATTACGTCAGACTGGTTGGGTATTCCGCGACCAGCGAACGCGCAGGGTCAGTCACCCTATCGCGAACTGATTGGTCGATAAGCCGCTGGCGTCAGCTCTGTTCCCGGGCCTTGTGCATGGCCGCCTTGAGCTCAAGATCCGGGAGCGCGGTGCGCAGGAGTGTGTCAATGCGCTGGAGTCGTGCAATCGCTGAGCGCTCTTCAAGGATTGTCTGACGTTCCGCGAGATCGACGTCAATCATGGCGGCTACCGAATAGGCAAGCTGCGAGCCGTCTTCGGGCAGATCGGGTGGTGCGGAGTCATCGTCGTTGAGCGTGAGCACAGCGCGCACCACTTTGCGAAAGTTGGCAATCACTTCATCGCTGGAGACAGCCATGGCAACCGCCGAACTCACGGGCTCGTCTTCTACAACGCTGACGTTGGCAATGTGATACGGCGCCGGATCGTCAACAAAGTGATCCAGCGCGAACCGCTCGCGACCCACCACCAGAATGTTTGAGCGACCGTCCTCGAGTGTTTCGGCTTCGGTGACCTCAGCAACGCAGCCCATGCGACCTGTCGGCAGCGCCCGTTCTTCGACGCCCGGCATGGCGCAAATGATTCCGAAGCGACGGTCTGCCGCCTGCACATCGGTGAGCAGCTGCCGATAGC
>JBBSPO010000298.1:0-4898 GCA_038258695.1 Gemmatimonadales bacterium
GTTTGCGGCGGGCGACATCACGCCTGGTCCACAGCTGGCGGTGCGGGCTGCAGCTGGTGGCGCGGCGGCCGCCATGGCGATACATAAATCATTGCTGCCAGCGCACCGAACTGTGAGCTGAGCGAACGCACGTGTCACACCGGTCTACGTCAACGGGTGTGCACAGCGTCTTCGCCCAGCGCCGTGCCCAGCTCGGCGAGCAGTCGCTGCGCGGCGCCGCCGCGTCTGATGATGTAGCGCATCACAAATCGGGCAACAGGATTTCCGATCGAGACTTTTTCCGAGTATGCGACCTGAGTAAGCCCATCCACCGTGGTGAGTTCGAACAGGCGCTCGGTGCGACGCGCGATATCGTCGTCGAGGCTGTGCGCGGCAAACATGATTGGCGCGCGCACAACGTTGGCTTCAAACGCGACAGACCCGTCATCGCCGTATTCGCGCCAGCGCAGCGGGTCTCGTCCCTCCAGATCCACCGACGATACGCTGTCGCGCCATGTGTGGTAGCCCGCCGGATCGGCCACCAGCGACCACACGACGTCCGGTTGTGCGCGCAGGAGCACGACCTGCGTTGTGCTAACCATCCGTGGCAGCATGAGACCGCCCAACAGCATGGACACAAACACGGCGACCACGAGGCCCATGAAAAAAATGACGATTCCCATGTGCGGGTCAGACCTGTTTGCTTGTTACGTCGGATGGGGCGTCAAGCACTTCGCGCACGCGACGCGACAGCTGATCCGGCGTGAACGGCTTCTGGATAAACGACAGCTCGTCAACGCGAATGCCGCGCAGTAGTACGGTGTCGTCCGTGTAGCCTGAGGCAAACAGCACCCGCGTGGACGGCCGCTGGCTCAGCAGCGCGTCGGCTAGCGCGCGGCCGTGCATGCCGGGCATGACAACATCGGTGAGCAGCAAGTGAATGGTGCCTTCAAACGCTGCCGCGATCTTGAGGGCGGTGGGACCGTCGGGAGCTGCAAGCACCTGGTATCCGTGACGCTCAAGTGCGGCGGTAGCCACGGCGCGCACTGATGCTTCGTCCTCGGCGAGCAAGATCGTTTCGTTTCCCTTCATCCCGCCGCGCTGGCGCATGCCCGCATCCGGCAGTGTGACAGCGCCCGACTCGGTGCGCGGGAAAAAGAGGCGGAACGTGGTGCCAACGTTGGGCATGCTTTCGCACGTGATTACACCGCGCACCTGCTCGAGCATGGCGTACGCCAGTGCAAGCCCCAGTCCTGTGCCCTTACCGCGTTCTTTGGTGGTGAAAAACGGCTCGAACACGCGCTCGCGTACCGCGTCTGTCATGCCCACGCCCGTATCGCGTACAATCAGCATGCTCCACCCATGGGGAGCCAGCCGATATTGCGGCGCATGTTGCGGCAGCACGGTGCGGGTCTCGATGGTGAGTGTACCGCCCGAAGGCATCGCATCACGCGCATTGGCGACGAGGTTGAGCAGTACCTGTTCCAGCTGGCCCTTGTCAGCATGAATGGGTCCGAGCGCCTCGTCGCGCTGGGTGACGACCTTGATGTGTTCACCAACAATGCGCGCGAACAGCCGTTCCATGTCAGACACCATCGCATTGAGATCAACAATGGTGGGCTGTAGCACCTGCTTGCGGCTGACGGCGAGAATTTGCCGTGTGAGGTCGGCGCCGCGTTCTGCCAGCGCCCGCACTTCGGCGATATCCGCACGCACCGGGTGTGCGGTGGGCAGCGCATCGAGCGCCAGTTCACAGAAGCCAATCATGCCGGTGAGCAAGTTGTTGAAGTCGTGCGCGATGCCACCCGCAAACGCGCCGACCGCTTCCATTTTCTGCGCCTGACGCAGCTGCTCTTCGCTGAGCGCCAATGCGCGTTCAGCTTCGCGACGTGCCGTGACATCAATACCGATAGAGAGCCAGCTGTCGGCACCCAGTCGGCGTGACGATGTCGTAATGACGTCCATTTCTGTCACATCACCGCGCGCGGTACGATGCTTCCACGTGCCCGCGCGTTGCCGGTCTTCCTTGAACGGCAGTCGACTGTTCGAAAACCGCGGCATCTCCGACGGATCGAGCAGCAGCGTAATCGGTTGACCAACAAACTCACTACGTGCATAGCCGTAGTGATCCACCGCTGCGTCATTGACGGCCAAAATCTCCATGCTGTCGGCGTTCCAGGCCCACATGGGCAGCGGATTGGATTCAAACAGAAATCGGTAGCGACGTTCGTTGTCCGCGAGCGCGGCGTTTCGACGCTCGGCGGTTTCTGCCATGCGATTGACCGCACTGCTGAGCACCGTCACTTCGGCGGGGCCGGTGACGGCGGTACGGTAGTCCGTGTCACCGTCAGCAATTCGCCGCGCGTCGGCGGCGAGCGCTGCGAGCGGATTGGCAATACGCCCGCCCACGACATAAGCTCCCACTCCGGCGATCAATAGCGCAATCAACGAAAGAATCACGTTGTTGCGAAGCTGCGCACGCAGCGGCGCCTCGAAGTCATCAATCGGCAGCCCGACACTCACCAGCCACGGTGCACGCCGTGACTTCACGGACGCGCTCAGTCGGAGCACACCGTCGGATCCGGGTATCTCGCCAATGATGGTGCTGTCGGGCCATTCAGGGCGCAGGCCCGTCGCCGCGTATATGTTCAACCCGATGTAATCATCTGGTGCTTCCGATCGCGCCACAATCATACCGCTACTGTCCAGTACCGTGACGAGCGGTCGCGATTTGAACGACGCAATGTTGATGAAATCGGTGAGTGTATCAACGCGAACCGGTGACGCAATCACACCGTACGCCTGACCATCGGGATTTCGCAGCGCACGCGCAACAATCACGACCCACGCGCGGTCGGGAAGCACAAACGATTGTCGCGGTGCACCAACCACGGTGCTGTTGGAGCCGAGCGCTGCGCGAAAGTAATCGCGCCCGAGATAGTTGAGCGTATCACGATCGGCTGTAATTCGGCCGCTGCCGCGATTGAATCCAAGCGTGTCTACCACGAAATAGTTGGCCAGACGCTGATTGGACGCCGATGCGGCAATCGTGAGCAACGAGTCAAGACTTGGTCGGTTGTCCCAGTTACGACGCACCGGATCGGCGAGGGACAAAAATCCCGCGTTCGCACTCTCGATCCAATCGTCGGTCCGGTTGGCCATGAGTTCCGCCGCTTGTTCGACGCGTTCACGCGCTGCCTCGCGGCTGACTCTGAGCTGCTCGACTGAGTGCAGCACGTGAGCTGCGGCCAGCGGTACGGCCACCACCGCCATCAACACGAACAGCTGCGCACGCACCCCCTGACGTGATCGATTCGGCATCGTGTCGGGGTGCGTGTTGATGTGCGTTGACTTAGCCGATCGGGCTGACGGCGGCCACCGACGGATCGACGGCCATGCCCATCGTGTGATATCCTTTGTCGACGTAAAGCGTAGTGCCCGTGATACCCGCGCCCAGTGGACTGGCCAGGAACGCTGCGGTGTGGCCAACATCCATCGCGTCCAACGGCTCAGGCAGCGGCGAGTTGGCGGTGCAGTAGTCCACCATGCGCTCAATAATGCCAATCGCTTTGGCCGCGCGCGATGCGAACGGGCCCGCTGAAATCGTATTCACCCGGATGCCCCACTTGTGTCCGGCTTCGAATGCCAGCGTGCGTGTATCGCTCTCCAACGCCGCCTTGGCCGACGACATGCCACCACCGTAGCCGGGAATGACACGTTCACTGGCCATGTACGTGAGCGAACACACCGAGCCACCGGTGCGCATGAGTGGCCCCAGATGTTGCAGCAGCCCAAGCAGTGAGTAGGCGCTCACGCTGACGGCATCGAGATAACCTTGCCGGCTGACCTCGAGCAACGGCTTTTTGACTTCCGGACCGTTGGCGAGCGCGTGAATCACGATATCCAGCGGCTTCTCCCCAAAATCCGCACTCAGCTGAGCAGCCAACCCGGAAATTGTAAAGTCGCCCACGCCTGCATAGCGCTTGGACTCTCGGATTGCTGCTGGCACGGTGTCCAGTGTGTCGAACTGCGCGTCGAGCGGATAGACGCGCTCAAACTCGAAGCGGGTGCCGTCGAGCAGTTGCCGCGACACATCCATTTTTCCGCGTTCCAGCAAGTTGCGGAAAATGGTGAGGGCGGGTGGCCAGGTGGCCACACACACAGTCGCGCCGGCCTGGGCCAGCGATTTCGCGATGGCAAAGCCGAAGCCGCCATCGTCTGCAACGCCCGCCACAAGGGCACGTTTACCGGAGAGATCAATCGGAAGCATCCAGCCAATCTATGCGCCCGCACCGTGCTGAACAGGTGGCTGATCAGATCGATTCGCGGGTGCTGCGCAGCAACCGGTCGTTGACAGCCTCCCAACCGGGCTCGCTGGGCGGTCGCTCAACCACCACCACGTCACACTGGGCCCGATCAATTTCATGCAGCGCCGCGTAGAGGCCTTGTGCGTACTGCACAGGATTGCGCGGCAAACGCAGCTCAGCGTGCGCCCCCGGTAGCTGCAGGCCCTGCTCAAGAGCCAGTAGAGCAAAGCGCCGAGGCGCCTCGGTGTCGGAGAGCGATTGAGTGAGTTGATCCACGTCGGCTGACGATGCCAACCAGACGGGTGTCCTGGGGGCGTAGTGCCGTGCGGACATTCCCGGCGACGGATGCGCGGCAACGGGTGTGCCTGGGCTCTGCGCGGATTCAGACGCAGACGTCGACCCAGCGGTCTGTGGCGATCGCGTGAGTACCGGTTCGCCCAACACCTCGGCGATCTGATCGGCACAAATGTGACCCGGCCTGAGCACAATCGGTTGGGTTGCGGTGAGATCCACCACGGTGCTTTCTACTCCGACCTCGCAGCGGCCACCGTCAAGGATCATCCCGACGCGGTCGCCCAATCCGTCAGCCACATGCTGCGCCGTGGTTGGTGA
>JBBSPO010000299.1:0-4878 GCA_038258695.1 Gemmatimonadales bacterium
AACCCCGAATGGATTCCCCCCACCGACGAGTCATGGGCCGAGGATGAAAAGGGCACGGCGCCAGGCGCTGACGACAATCCATTAGGACACGCACAGATCGTGTACGATTTGCCGCGCAGCATTCACGGCACCAACGCGCCGGCGTCCATAGGCAAGGCGGTGTCACACGGCTCCATCCGGGCGAGAAACGAAGATGTGTTGGCCATGGCCGAGCTGCTCATGCAACAGACGGGTGTGGAGCGCGTGAGCGAGATTGTGCAGAACGCGCAATCCGATCGCACGATCAAGCGGGTGGTCGATTTGCCGCAGCTGGTGCCGATCCGGGTGTTCTGAGAAGGCGCTGCCCGCGGCTGCTCCGCCGGGCGCTGGTAACTGCTTCGCCGCGCATTTGTAACTGCTTCGCCGCGCGCTGGTTGCTGCTTCGCCATCGGCACGAAGGTGTCCTCCGTCCTGCACGGTCGTCCTGCCGGTATGCTCAGTGAAACAAAGGTTGCGCGTGAGTTCGCGACCGTACAGACACTCGTCTACGCCGTGGTGGTTGCGCCGGTCATGTTTGCGCTGCTGTTGCCAGGCGGAAGCGTGTTCTCGTGGCTGATGTACGTGGCGGCGACGCTCGTGGCCGGCGGGCTGACGCTGGCGCTGCATCGCGCAGTCGCGGCAATGCTCTCAGGCACGATCGGCCGGACAATGGGCCTTTGGGGCGGGGGCCGAGCCACCGAGTCGTATTTCTCGATGTCCATGGTGCAGAGCCTGATCGTTCGTGAACGGTGGGATGAAGCTGTTGCCCCGTTGCAGGCAGCCAGTCGTGTACACACCGGCGAGACGGGAGCGACGATCCTGCAGCAGCTCGGCGACCTGCACAGTTTCCGGCTGCGTCGGCCCGAGGACGCGGTGCGGAGCTACCGCCGGGCGCGGGAGATGTGGGCGGGAGTGGCCGGGGTTGGTGGACGTGAGGGGGTGGTGTACTGCACGCGCCGGCTCGCCGACCTGTACGCGGTGGCGCTGAACAACCCGGTGGCCGCCGAACGGGAGCTGGCCCGACTGTAGCCAACGGGTGTGAACAGCGCCGATATGGACACCTCGACAACCGGCCCAACCTTCACGGTGCCAAAAAAGCGTGAGATACCTTTGGTGATACCGTGTTCCGCCAGCGTGACGGGAAACGACGCTTCAATGCGCCAGGTAGCGGTTTGTGATGCGGTCGCGGGTGTAAAGCGGGCCAGGGCACGGGTGACCAACGGACGCGTCACCCCTCGTACTGTGAACGTGCCAAACAGCAGGGCCGAATCCGCAACCGCAGGCACGAGCGGACGGATCGAGTCGGTCGCAAAGCGGGCGGTGGGGTGCGCGACCGTTTCAAGCGCTTCACGCATATGCTTGTCGCGCGTTCCATTACCGGTCGCGAGCGAATCGAGCATCACCAGAACGCTGCCTTGCGCCGACGTGGCATTCGCTCCACTGACTCTTCCACTCACCGCGGTTGTTGTGCCGCTGAAACTGCCAAACGTGTACTGCGCTGAAAACTGAGCCGTGCCCTGATCGAGTTGCCACGCATTTGCCTGAGCCGAGGCCACTCTCACGCTCGAGAGCAGCAACGCCACCCAAACCGTAGCCGGCAACAGCACACGCGGCACACGCCTGTGCACGGTCATCGAAGTTGCCACTGTGTTGTGAGGCGAACCGTTGCACCGTCGCGAGCGACCGCATATACCTGCGCGCCGATGTTGAGGCGTTGTGTGACGGACGTCGAAAGACCGGCCAACGCCGTTGCACGCGTGAAGTTCTGCTCCACACGCGTTTGATCAAGGAAGCCCAGCCCGTTCCGGAAGCCGACGGTGAAGCGCGGCCGCAAGTGTGACACGCCCAGACCGAGCGATGCATTGACGCGCGGACTGATTGACCTCGTCACGAGTACTTCTGCTCCGTACACGTTGGGCGCATAGCGGTCGTTGGATGGCTCGGTGCCAAAGCATGGTTGCGCCGGATCGGCCTGCAAGGCTGCTCGTGCACAGGTTACCGGTCCGTCGACGTAGCCAACTGTGCCATGCAGGTGAAGCAGCGCCGTGAGCGACGGCCGTACGGGCACGCTGTACCCCAGCGCAACTCCGAGCAGCGAAGGCGTGGCGTCGGCAACGGTAACTGGCGGCAGGTAACTCACTTCGGCGATCACGCCTCCCGGAAGGCCGATCGCAAGGCGTGGCCGGGGAAGGACCCGGCTGAGCTGTGTGTTCTGGCCCTTCTCAACAAAGCATTCGTCGCTGCGCTGAATCGCTGCCGATGGCTCGGGAATGCCCGCCAGCTCGAGGCCGACAACGATGTCGCCGGCCTCGATGCGGGGCATTGGCATGGCGGATGCAAACGCCAGCGGGACGGCTGAGAAGGCCAGTAACCGGGCCTCATTGCTGGATGTCGAGGGAGTGCACACACTTTGTGCGTGCAGCGTGTCACCGGTCCACAGCGATACGGCCGTCATGAGCAACAGCACCCTGAACACGTCACGCGCGCAGCGCACCATCATACCGTCACAGTGAGCAACTGTGCGGCGGCGTCATACGCGACCGGATAGGCCACCAGTTGCTGTGTCGCGGGACCCATCACCACCTGGCCGCGCGTGTCAAACTGCGACCCGTGGCACACGCAGTTGATGCGACTGGAGGAAAAGTTGTTGACGATGCACCCGGAATGCGTACACACGGCTGTGAACGCCCGGAACTCCGTGTCGCTCAAGCGCAAGACAATCACGGCGGGCAGCGTTGTGACAATCAGAAAGCCGTTGGTCTGTCCCAGCGCTGCCACCTGGGTGAGATCAATGCGGAGCGAAGATCCAACGCGTTCAACGCCTGGAGGGTTGGTCACAGGCGCCCCGGGAATGGGCCGAGGGGCGCCGGGTTGACCGGGTCCGCCGACATCACTCCCGCCACCGCAGGCTGACACCAGCAACGTTGAGATAGCCGCCGCTGCAGCGGTCGTCACGAATCCTCGGCGATCGAGCACTGGCCCGTCGCAGGCGGGCGGGTTTGCGGTGGGGGCCATTTCTGAGAGCGGATTTTGAGGAGACGCGCGGCCTGCTGCCGTATTCAGCGAGTACGACGGCCACGCACGAGCGGATCTGCAGGGTAACCGCTAGGTAACTGGTTGGCATGGTCCGCTGGTTCCGACGTGATTCCGGGCACGCCGTCGATGTTGGCCGCACCAGCCAGCTGTTGGGGCGGCCAACGCACCATGGTGGCCGGACTTGCATTACCGGCTGGGGCTGCGTATTCTGAGAGTCTTGGCCTGAATCGTCTTCGCTCTGAGCGGGGGCGAGTCGGGTTGTCGTGCTGGCCCGCCAGCCATTTTTCCCAGCACATGTGCGCGGGATCGTCGTGAATGTAAGTCCTCCGGGGCGCGTTCACATCAGCGATGCATCACATGTGATCCACCGACGGGCGTCCAGAGTTTCGGGCGTTCGGCACGGCGCGTAAGCGTCGGGACGCGTGAGCGTCGAGGGTATTCACTGTGAAGGTTCGTAGCAGCGTCAAGCCGATCTGCGAGCACTGCAAAGTCGTGAAGCGACAGGGCGTGACTCGTATCATCTGCAAGCGCAATCCCAAGCACAAGCAGCGTCAAGGCTAAGGGAGCGCACACTACATATGGCACGTATTTCCGGCGTCGATCTCCCGCGCGACAAAAAGGTTGAGATCGGCCTTACTTACATTTTCGGCATCGGGCGCAGCATGGCCCTTCGCATTCTCGCCGCTGCTGGCGTCGATGCGAATCAGCGCGTACGCGATCTGTCCGATGCGGACGTCAACAAACTCCGTCAGGAGATCGAGCGCAATCATCGCGTCGAAGGTGCCTTGCGCACTGAAGTCGCGATGAATGTGAAGCGTCTCATGGACGTGGGTTCCTATCGTGGTTCGCGCCACCGTCGCGGCTTGCCCGTGCGTGGTCAGCGTACCCACACCAACGCGCGCACCAAGAAGGGGCCGCGCCGCGCCATTGCGGGCAAGAAGAAGGTGACCAAGTAAACCATGGCTACCGCAAAGAAAAGCAAGCGCGTCGTCGAGGCGGAAGGCGTCGCCCATGTCAGCGCCACATTCAACAACACCACCATCACGATCACGGATGCCCATGGCAACGCGGTCGCCTGGGGGTCAGCCGGCAAGGCCGGATTCAAGGGCTCCAAGAAGAGCACGCCCTTTGCCGCTACGGTCGCGTCCGAACAGGCCGCGCGCGAAGCGCTGACGGCCGGCGTTCGCCGGGTCCACGTGCGCGTGCAGGGTCCCGGATCGGGACGCGAGTCTGCCATTCAGGCCCTCGCCACCGCCGGCTTGCAGGTCAAGTCCATTCGCGACGTCACGCCGATTCCGCATAACGGCTGCCGTCCGCCCAAGCGTCGGAGGGTCTGATCATGGCTCGTTATACAGGACCCAGCTGCCGCCAATGCCGCCGCGAAGTCACGAAACTGTTCCTCAAGGGCACCAAGTGCTTCACGGACAAGTGTCCGGTGGAACGCCGCCCGTCTGCTCCAGGCCAGCACGGCCAGAGCACCGCGCGCCGCAAGAAGATGTCCGAATACGCCAAGCAGCTTCGTGAGAAGCAGAAGATCAAGCGCCAGTACGGTGTCAGCGAAAAGCAGTTCCGCAACACCTTCGACAAGGTTTCCACCCAAGCCGGCATTACGGGCCACAACCTTCTCGCAGCACTTGAGACACGCTTGGATAACGTCATATACCGCATGGGTTTCGCGCCTTCACGCAAAGCGGCGCGTCAGCTCATCCGTCACCGCCACATCGAGGTCAAGCAGCGCATCCTCGACGTGCCGTCGTATCAGGTTCGCCCGGGCGAGGAAGTGCGCGTGAAGCAGTCGTCACGTGAGATGGTGCTCGTGATGTC
>JBBSPO010000300.1:0-4863 GCA_038258695.1 Gemmatimonadales bacterium
GGAAATAGCCAAAATCCGGTCCGTGTCCGAACAGCGGCTGCGGTGTGCCGCCACCTGGTGGAGCAAAGCGCGTGGCGTAGGTGCGATACACGTTGCCGGCCCACGGATACTGCGTGTGCGAGAGTCCAACCGAGTCGTAGTGCTTGAGCAGTTTGAGATCTTCCGGGAACACACACTCGTCATCTTCGCACGTGCTCGGTCCGCGCAAATGCATGGGCACCTGGGTGTCCATGGAGTTGGTGACGCTGATGTTCGGATACGTGACCTGCCACAAAAACACCGAGCGCGTTTCCGGCTCCGAGAGCGGATACTCGCCGGCACCAAACTGCGTGAAGCCGCGGCCGGTGGCTTCGGTGCTTGGACGCCAGTTGTACGGATAGTTGCGGTGCAGGTCGAGTCCGCCAACACCATCTTCATTGATGCGGCCGTCCTTGTCGTTGTCGATGCCCTCGGGAAACAGGAGATAATCACCGTTGCCCGTGCCGACGGCGCGCATGAGACGTCCCTTGGCGTCCATGGTGTCTACGACATGCGTGCCCTTGCCGGCCCCGACAAACTGGCGCATCTGCCGCGAGTGACCATCACCATCAAGGTCCTCGGCGGGATCTTCATCGAGCAATCCATCGCCATCGTTGTCAATGGGACGCACCGAGCTGCGATTGGTTTGCGCGGTGAGTTTGTACATGTCCGCGCCATCGGGGTTGTTGTTGGGGCGCAGGTAAATGGCCTTCTGATCAAGCAGTGTGGTGATGCGCTCATCTTTGCCGTAGTTCTCAATAATGTGCCACGCCATCCACAGCACACTCTCGCTGGCAGTGATTTCGCCGGAGTGTCGTCCACCCTCAAAGAACGCGGCCGGCTTGTCCGAGTGTTTGCCGGTGGCCTTGTTGGTGAGTGTCATTTGCCAGAGGGTTTGTCCGCCAAACGATTCGCCCACTTCGTAGAGGTCAACGATGTTGGGATACTCCGTGGCCCAACGCTGCATCCAGTAGTTGATTTCTTCGGTGGTGTGGTAGTGCTCAAAGTCCATGACGCCCCACTGTTTGGGCTTCATCTCTTCGTAGGTCACCAGCGGAAACATGCTGACGCCGTCACGCTGTCCGGGTACGATGTGGACTTTGCGAGAGGTGTCGCGGGTGGGCTGCACGCTTCCGCCCGCGCCGCTCATTTGTGCGGACAGTGGCGTGGTGAGCAGCGCCAGTAGCGAAAGCAGGAAACGCAGCGGAGTTCGCATGGGCGCGCGTTGGCGAGAGTGTGCGCGACAAGACATGAGCGATGGGGGTGGCGGTGAGCAGGCTGGCGCTGTTGGTGCAAGCGCGGGAGGGGTCTTTCTCAAGATAGGGCCGGGAATGGCCACAGCGCGATCTGTTCTGGCCGGACGTCCTCTCTGTGGCAGTATATTTGTGTACATACGCGTGCCCGGGACACAACCACGCGGCAGCAAGCTGTTCTTTCAACGGTCTCTTCAGCGCCGAGTCTTCGTTGACCAATGTGATGGTAGGCATGATGAGTCGGAACCGTACGGCGATAATCGCCGTGGCGGTCATTCTCATGTTCGCCACTCTGGTCGGACCTGGCCTGGTACTCGGTCCACAAATCGACGTTGAGACAGTCGTGCAGCAAGATTTTGTGCAGTCCGTGGTGGCCACTGGCCGCGTGGAGACTCCGCATCGCGCCAGCATTGGTGTGAGGCTGACCGGAGTTGTACAACATGTGCTGATAAACGAAGGCGAGTTTGTCGCGGCGGGCGACACGCTGATCGAGGTCGAATCTGCGGAGCTGCGTGCGGCGCTGGATCAGGCCCAACGAGCGGAACGTGCGGCAGTGGCGCGTGTTCGGGAAATGCGGGAAGTACAGTCGCCTTCAGCCGCCGCCGCTCTACAACAGGCACAGGTCACCTACAACGGCGCGCGCGATGCTCTGCGGCGCAGTCAATCACTGTTTGCCGCCGGAGCAATCAGTGCGTCGGCCCTGGAAGATGCGCAACGCACCGAACAGATCGCGGAGGCGCGGCTTCGCAGCGCAGAGCAACAGGCGGCCAGTGCACAACCGTCGGGCAGTGCGGCGGCCGAAATGCTGGCCACACTTGAGCAAGCGCAGGCCGGCGTGCGCGCTGCACGAGCAAGACTCGCCTACGCGACTGTTGTGGCACCGATTACGGGCACGGTGATCACGCGTGACGTGGAACCCGGAGATGTGGTACAGCCCGGACGGACCGTGATGGAGCTTTCACCTAAAGGGGAAACGCAGCTGGTTGTCGTGATTGACGAAAAGCAGCTCCGGCTGCTCAAACCGGGTCTCACCGCCCTCGCATCTGCCGACGCGTATCCCGACGATCGCTTCACTGCGCACGTGGTGTCGATCAGTCCCAGCGTGGATGCACAGCGTGGAACCGTGACGGTGAAACTGGATGTAGCATCGCCTCCAGCGTATCTGAAACAGGACATGACGGTGTCGGTGGACATTGAGATCGCGCGCAAAACAGACGCTGTCCTTGTTCCCACCAGCGCGGTGCATGACCTGGACACTGCATCACCTTGGGTACTCAAAGTGGTCGGACGCCGTGCGCAACGTCAGAGCGTCACGCTGGGACTTCGCAGCGACGGACTGTGTGAAGTACTGTCTGGCCTGAACGCCGGTGATCAAGTGGTGCCTGTGGCCGCATCGAGTGTTGCGAACCAATCACGGTTGCGCCCAGTTCAGGCGCCATGAACACGGCGCGAGTCCCAGAGAAGCAAGAGTTACGTGTTGACTCGGCACCTCCGCCGCTCCGACACTGGCTGCCGTTTGAGTGGATCGTTGCCACCCGTTTTCTGCGCGAAGGCTGGATACAAACCGCTTTCATTATTGGCGGCGTGGCGATTGGTGTAGCCGTGATCGTCTTTATGTCGGCGCTCATGGATGGCGTGCAGGAAAACATGATTGCCCGTACGCTCACCGGACAGGCACACATTCAGCTCTTGCAAGCCAGAGAAATGCCAAGGCTGCTGCGCGAAGGCGTGCCCGGAGTGCGCCAGGGTGCCATCGTCCAGCCGCCGCTGCAACGGCTACGCAGCATCGACCAGTGGCAGGGCATTGTCTCACAGGTAGGCGCGATGCCCGACGTGGTGGTTGCCTCGCCCTCGGTCACCGGGTCCGCGGTTGTCATGCGTGGTGAGGCAACGCGAGTGGTACTGCTCACCGGCATGAACCCTGATCTGTATTATCGCATTGTCGCATTGCCAGAAAAAATCGTGCGCGGTACCGCGCGCATTGCGGGCACAGACATCGTGATCGGCACTGAACTGGCGAGCGACCTCGGTGTTGACACCGGCGAAAAGCTGCGCATCACCGGGCCCGGTGGTGTGACCACCACACTGACAATCGCCGGCATTGTTGATCTTGGTAACAAAGGCGCGAATGCTCGCAGCACCTTTATGGCACTGCGCACTGCCCAATCGTTGCTTGAGCTGCCGGGGGGCGTGACCACGATAGATGTCACGGTACGCGATGTGTACGCCGCCGAGACGATCGCACGCCAGATTGCCAGTGCGGCCAATGTGCAGGCTGATAGCTGGATCGGCTCGAACGCACAGTTCTTCAGCGCCGTGAGTGCGCAAAGCATGTCCAACAACTCAATCCGATTCTTTGTCGGATTGTCGGTGGCGTTTGGCATTGCCAGTGTGCTGGTGGTGTCAGTGGTGCAGAAGTCGCGGGAGATAGGAATTTTGCGTGCCATGGGGATCAGCCGTGGTCAGGTCATGCGCGTGTTCCTGCTGCAGGGAGGGTTGCTTGGGCTTGGCGGCGCGCTGGTTGGCTCCGTAATCGGCTCGCTCGCACTGATTGTCTGGCAGCGCAGTATGCTGGCTGCTGACGGCACACCACTGTTCGCGCTCGTCTTCTCCGCTTCACTGTTTGGTTGGACGGTTACACTCGCCACGTTGACGGGTTTGGTGGCAGCTCTTGCGCCGGCGCGTCGTGCAGCCCGGTTGGATCCTGCCGTGGCGATCAATGCGTGAAGCACAGCCTGCAACCGCTCAGCCTGGCCCCGTGCTGCAGCTGCGAGGCGTGCGGAAATCGTACGCGGTCGGGCTGCCAAATGAGACGGAGGTGCTGCATGGCATTGATCTGGATCTGCAGCGTGGAGACTTTTGCGCGGTTATGGGACCATCCGGGTCGGGAAAGAGCACCCTGCTCAATATCATTGGGTTACTCGACCGGCCCACGTCCGGCACCGTCACAATTGGTGGACTGCTCACTGCTACGCTCGACGATAATGCACTGACACGGGTGCGTGGACGCAAGATCGGGTTTGTCTTTCAGCATCATCATTTACTCACGGCGTTTACCTCACTCGAAAACGTGATGATGCCCATGATGGGTGACGCCGGATTCCCGAGCGATGAGATGACATCGCGGGCCGCAGAGTTGCTCGACAATGTAGGGCTCACCCCGTGGCGCGATCGACTGGTGGGTCAGCTGTCCGGCGGACAGCAACAGCGCGTGGCTGTGGCTCGCTCGCTGGCAATGCGTCCAGCGTTGCTGCTCGCCGACGAGCCGACTGGCAACCTCGACAGCAAAAGCGCTGACGTCGTGTTTGCGTTGCTGCGGGACGCCAGCGTTTCGTTTGGGACCACGGTGCTGTTTGTCACGCACAATCAGGAACTGGCGGATCGGTGCGACCGGACTATCGATGTAATTGATGGACTCGTCGTCGACTGAGTTCAGCGCCCTTTGGTGCGCTCAAACAACCAGGTGATTGCCTGTGGAACCGCGCGCCCTACCATCAGCGTGTGTCCCTCGTTGGCCAGCTCGCGGTATTCGGCGTTGCGACCAGCTGCCACCGATGCGTCTGCTGACGCTTTGACCAGCGTAGCCCGTATA
>JBBSPO010000301.1:0-4848 GCA_038258695.1 Gemmatimonadales bacterium
AACGTCTTCGCCAAGCTGCGCGGCAAGGGCGTCCTCACCGAAAGCGACATCAAGGACGGGCTGCGCGAAGTACGGCGCGTCCTGCTTGAAGCCGACGTCAACTTTTCCCTCACGCGAGAGTTCCTCGAGCGCGTCGAAAAGAAGGCTGTCGGCGTTTTGCAGCTGCAGCAGGTCCGCCCGGAACAGCAGCTCGTCAAAATTGTACACGACGAGGTCACCGCCATGCTCGGCGAGCGGCGCGAAGGGCTCAAGGTCAGCACGGTGCCGCCCACGATTGTCATGATGGTGGGTTTGCAGGGGTCGGGTAAAACCACCACCGCCGCCAAGCTGGCACGCAAGCTCAAGCTGGACAACAAGAGCACGCGAATGGTGGCCTGCGACGTATACCGTCCGGCCGCCATCGATCAGCTGGAGACGCTGGGCAAGCAGCTCGATGTGCCCGTGTACTCTGATCGCAGCACGCAGGACGTGGTGAAGATTGCCAAGGCGGGCATTGAGCAGGGTGTGCGCAATCGCGATCGCGTGGTGATTGTCGATACGGCAGGCCGGTTGCAGATTGACGCCGACCTTATGGACGAGCTCAAGCGTCTCAAAGCCGCCATCAAGCCCGACGAAATCATGCTTGTGGTTGACGGCATGACGGGTCAGGAAGCGGTGAAAATTGCGCAGGGCTTTGACGAAGCGCTCAACATCACCGGTGTCACGCTGACCAAGCTCGATGGCGACGCCCGCGGTGGCGCCGCGCTCTCGATTTACGGCGTGACCAAGAAGCCCATCAAGTACATCGGTGTGGGCGAAAAGGTAGACGCGCTCGAAGAGTTTCATCCGGAGCGCATGGCCGGACGCATCCTGCAGATGGGCGACATTGTATCGCTCGTGGAAAAAGCGCAGGAAGGGTTTGACGCCGTTGAAGCGAAGAAGCTCGAGAAGAAGGTGCGCAAGGAGGGGATGGATCTTGAAGACTTCCTTTCGGCGATGCGCCAGATGCAGAAGATGGGCCCCATGGAAAACCTGCTCAAGCTTGTGCCCGGTGTGAACACCAAGGCGCTCAAGGATGCCAAGATGGATCCCAAGCGTCTTAAGCACGTTGAGGCGATTGTATTGTCCATGACCAAGGCGGAGCGCAAGAAGCCCGAGCTGCTCAATGGCTCGCGTCGGGCGCGCATTTCAAAGGGTTCGGGCAGACCTGTGTCCGAGGTGAACCGCCTCATGGACCAGTTCAAGCAGATGCAAAAAATGATGAAAAAGATGGGCGGGGGTGCCGGCGGTGGAAAGCAGGGCCGGATGGGTTTCCCGCAAATGCCAGGCATGTTCGGTCCGCGATAGCCGAACGCGTCGCGATATCCGCGACGAGCAGCACAACCCGAGTGCGCATTGGAAATGCCAATGTTGCGAGGAGCTCGGTATCGCACTGTAGTTCACACTCCGTATCGAGGTTTGTACCATGGCCGTAAAAATTCGTCTCCGTCGTGAAGGACGGAAAAGGACCCCGATGTACCGCATTGTCGTGGCCGATTCGCGCGCGCCGCGTGACGGTCGTTTTGTGGAAATCATTGGACAGTACCAGCCGCGCATTGCGGAGAACGCGATCAACCTCAAGCTTGATCGAGTGAACTACTGGTTGAACGTGGGCGCACAGCCCACCGACACCGTGCGTTCATTGCTGCGCAAAGCGGGCGTGCTCAAGCAGCGTCATGAGGCGCGTCTGGCGGCCAAGCTTGGCGCCGCCGCTGTGCCGCTGAGCGAAAAGAGTGATTCGGCGGAAGCCGAGGCCGAAGGCTGAACAAGAAACTGCTGGTGGGTCGGGTCCGTCGCGCACATGGTGTGCGCGGTGCCCTGCTCATTGAGTCCAAGTCCGACGTGCCGGGTGCAGTGTTTGCGCCCGGCCGCGTTGTTTATATCGGATCGGCTGACAGTGCGCGTATCGATGATGCGCCGCGACTTATCACCGAAGCGCGCGAAGCCAACGCCGGTTGGATTGTCGCACTTGAAGCGCTCACCGATCGTACGGTCGCCGAGTCGATGAAGGCGCGCACCGTGTTTGCCGATGAGGACACGCTGCCGCCTCCCGATGAAGACCAGGTGTACATGCACGAGCTGGTTGGCCTCACCGTGTTGTCGCATGACGGCGCTACGGTGGGATCGGTGTGTGATGTGTATGAGGCGCCGCAGGGTTTGCTCATCGAAGTGGACACTGCCAACGGCAAACGCCTGGTACCGTGGCGGGAAGAACTCATCGCGAAGTCAGATATCGAGGCACGCCAGGTGACGCTCATTGACTTGCCGGGGTTGCTGGACTGACGGGCAGCCATGCGCATCAAGCGGCCGTTGCGATTGCTTTTGTGATTGCAGTTGCACCTGCAGCTGTGAAAGCGTTCGAACGAGTGCGAACAGGTCGTCAGCCAACTCAAGTGGAGATGCAGTGCTTACGATCAATGTGGTCACGATATTCCCTGCATTCTTTGAAGGCCCGCTTGGCCTGAGCATTCCGTCGCGCGCGGTGGCCGCTGGTGGCGTGCAGTTTCGCTACATCGATCTGCGCGACTTTACGCACGACAAACATCGTAGTGTTGACGACGCTCCATTTGGCGGCGGGCCTGGCATGGTCATGCAACCGGGTCCGTTTTTTGAGGCGGTGGAAAGCATTGGAGCCAAGGCACCGATCGCGCTGATGTCGGCACGCGGTAAACGCTTTGCACACGCCGATGCGGTGCGGTTTGCCGAAGGCAGTGAGCTCACACTGTTGTGCGGACATTACAAGGACGTTGACGAGCGTGTGGCGCAGCATCTGGCCACCGAAGAGTTGTCGCTGGGTGATTTTGTACTCAGCGGTGGCGAGCCGGCCGCGCTGGCGATCATTGATGCCACGGTACGATTGCTGCCGGGTGCCATGAGTGATCTGGAGAGTGCGCGCACTGACTCGTTTTACGGTCGCGGTATCAGCGCGCCCAGCTACACGCGGCCAGCGGAGTTTCGAGGGCACGCCGTGCCCGATGTGCTCATGAGTGGTGACCACGCACGCATTGACGCGTGGCGCGATGATCAGTCGCTGCAACGTTCGCGTGCGGCGGAACAGCGTGACCGCGAGGCATGGGCGGCCCGTGAACACGTGATTGCGGCACGTGAAGCAGTACTGGCGCAGCGCGAAGCCGAAGCACAGGCGAGGGCGGCCAAACAAGCTGCCAAAAAAGCCAGACGCAAACGCTCCGCAACCTGATCAACGAACGGAGATACAACCCATGACATCGCTCCCGCTGGATACGGCGCCTGTAGAAGGCAAAGCAGGTGCGCTGCAAACGGCGATGCATGCCGCGTGGCGGGGTGTGGTGCGGTTTCCGTTCATGGTGGCGTCAGGGTGGGTGGCGGCGTGTTTTGGTGCGTGGCTGGTTTCCCAGCCTGCGGTGGGCTGGCATCCTGAACGCGTGCTGGTGGCCGCGTTGCTTGGGGTGCCGCTGTTTTTTGCGCTGGCGTTGTTTGGCGAGCGGTGGGTCAAGCGCGGCGGTGATCTCGGCGCCGGCGGTGCTGCGGGCGGTGTCGCGGATGCTGGTGCGGGTGCCGGTGCGCGTGCGGGTGCGGGTGCGGGTGCGGGTGCTGGTGCTGGTGCTGGTGCACCCGTGGTCCAGCGCGTGCTCATTCAGGCGGCTGGAATTATTCCCCTGCTGTTCTTTGCGTGGCTTTTTCCCAGTCTCCCGGAAGACGCACAGGCGCTCCGGGTCGCGCAGCTCGCATTGATTTTTCATCTCGCGGCTTCGGTGTTGCCGTATCTGGGAAGTGGTGAACATCGCGGTTTCTGGCAGTACAACAAAACGTTGTTGCTGCGTGCAATCACCACGGGCATTTGGGCCGCTGTGCTGTTCGCTGCGCTGGCGCTCGCATTGGGCGCGCTCAACGTGTTGTTTGGTTTGCCGGTGGAGGAGGAGCGCTATTTCCAGCTGTGGATTATCGTGACGCTGGGGTTCAGTGTCTGGTTTTTTGCGTCTGGCATACCGCGGTCGCTCACGGAACTGAACAGCGAAACGGACTACCCGTCGCCACTGCGCTATTTCGTGCAGTACCTGTTGGTGCCGATTGTTGCCGTGTACCTGTGCATCCTCACGGCCTATCTGGCCAAGGTACTGATTACGCGCGAGTGGCCCAGCGGATGGATAGGCTGGCTGGTGTCGTGTGTGAGTGTGGTGGGCATGCTGTGCTGGCTGCTGTTGCAACCACTTACGAATCCTGAAAACAGTGGGGCGTTTCGCTGGATTCGTTCGTTTTCACGTGGCTACTTTCTGGCGGTGTTGCCGGCCGTCGGCATGCTGTGGGCGGCGCTCTGGCAGCGCATCGAGCAGTATGGCGTGACCGAGCCGCGTGCGGCGCTGTTTGTATTGTCGATCTGGTTTGCGGGCGTGGCGCTGTACTATCTCATCACACGTTCGCGCCACATCGTGATTGTGCCGTTGTCGTTGGCGCTGGTGGCTGTGGCAACGTTCGCCGGGCCGCTGAGCATATCACGGATCTCACGTGAGAGTCAGCTCAATCGACTGGAGATTGCACTGCGCGACGCTGGTATGCTGGTGGGCGACTCGCTGGTAGTACGAACGGATCTTGCGATGACCGACAGTGCGGTCGCCCCGGTGCGCAACGCGCTCTCGTACATGTACACGCGACACGGTGCGTCGTCGTTGCCATGGCCGCTGTTGTCGAGCGTGGACTCTGTGCCACCCGTTGTTGCTGCAACTTCGCCCATGAATCGTGTCGTGGGTTCACCAGAGTGGCAAGCGCAGCTGAGCGAAGCCCTGCGGCGACTGGGCGTTGTGCCGGTGCAAGCGCAGTGGAGTCCGGCACCAAGCTATATCCAACTGGTGG
>JBBSPO010000302.1:0-4830 GCA_038258695.1 Gemmatimonadales bacterium
CACTGGGCATCATTTCGCAGGTGCGCGTCCTGTCCGATGGACGTGTGTTGGTGAACGATGGGATGCGGCGTCGGCTACTGATGTTCGACACCTCACTCACGCAGGTCACCGTGGTGCTCGACTCGCTGGCTGAGGTAGAGAACGCGTACGGTTCGCGTCCCGGCAGGCTCATTCCGTACGTTGCCGACAGCTCCATCTTTTTTGACCCGGCCACACTGGCCATGCTCATTCTCGATGAGCGCGGTCGTATTACACGGGTACGCGCTGTTCCGTACGCGCAGCATTCAGGTGCGTTCGCCAGCACGTCACCCGCGTGGAATACCATGGGCTTTGACAGTCAGGGGCGATTTGTGTACCGCATCATGGCCACACCCGCACCCATGCCGCGTCCACCGGCCGGTGTACCGTGGATTCCCAATCCCGCCGACTCGGCGTTTGTAGTGGGTGTACATCTCGACACGCGCGCCGTGGATACGCTTGGTGTGCTGCGGCTGCCCAAGGTGGTATACTCTGTGCGCCTTGAGCCTGAGGGATATTATGGCATCAACTCCGTGCCCAACCCGCTGCCGTTGCTCGATGAGTTTGCGGTCATGGCCGATGGCTCCGTCGCCTTTGTGCGTGGCAACGATTACCGCGTGGAGTTTCGTGCGCCCAACGGCACCGTGACCAGCAGTGAGAAGCTGCCGTATCCGTGGATGCGAATGGACGACGATGCCAAGGAGCGTTTTGCGGATTCCGCCAAGGTCGTGCAAATCAAGAACGCGAAAGATCAGTTTGCAACGCAAATGATTTCGTGGTCGAATGTGCTCAACAAGCCGTACCCACCCACGTTTGAAATCCACGAAGGCTACGTTGTGCCGCCGGGCATGCCGGCCGATTGGATTCTGCCCAAGGGTGTAGCGTTTCCGCCCAACTACATCCCGGCCTGTCCACCGGGCGTTGCGCCAACCGTCACACCAGGCATGATGTCAGTGGGCCCGGGTGGTGCGATCTCGGTGATTGGTGGTCCGCCCACGCGAGCAGAAGCTGGTGCGGGTGGTAGTAGTGCGCCCGCTGCTCCCGCATGCACGCAGTCGTACTTCGCAGAGATGTACGGCAGCGGCTACACACCACCAGCGCCTATTTACCGTGCGCCTACGCTCGTTCGCCCGTCCGATATCCCCGATTACAAGCCACCTATTTCATACGGTGCCACACGAGCAGATGCCGATGGCAACGTGTGGGTGCGGGGTAATCCCATGCGCCCCATGGCTGGCGGATTCATTTACGACGTGATCAATCGCGACGGCAAAATGATTGATCGCATTCAGCTGCCCACCGGCTATCAGCTGGTGGGTTTTGGGCCGGGCGGCGTGGTGTTTTTGAGCAATCGCGACGCGAAAGGTTTGCACTTGTCGCGTGTGCGGTTGAAGGCGGTGGAGTAGACACGGTAGTGCGTGTGATCGCGCTGTCTACTGGTCGCCACGATCCGCGATTAAGACACTCGCTCAATCGTCCGAATCACATCAAACCCGCGATCATAACTCAAAATGCGCGGCACCTCGCGCCGCTGCATCACGGCTACATGAAGCGCATCACGCGCCGAGATGTGCGGGGCGCTGCGCAGTACTGCGTGCGCACCGTGCACATCGTCTGCCTCAACCGGAAAGACTTCATCGGCGAGGCCGAGCAGTGCGTCGAGCGCGGGCTGAATGGCATCGAGGCGCTGGATGCGCGTGTAGCGGTGCAGAATCTCCTGCAGCACTTCCGCACTCGTGACCATGCGTTCGCCACGTTTGATGATCTGCTCCAACGCCGCCAGCGCGGCCTCACGGTTGGGGTGCGGCGCCCCCACGAGATACATGGGGACGTTGGAGTCGATGAAGATCACAGGGCGTCGTCGGCGAAGCGACCACCTTCGATTTCCGTGAGCATCTGGTGAATGTCTGCCGTGGGGTACGCGTGCCGAGCCGTCTCGCGCAGCACGAGCAGTTTGCGCTGGGGTTCGTCGCCTGGTTCGTCCCGGCGCGCGGTACGCAGCGCCTGACGCACCCACTCCGCCACCGTCATATGGTGGCGACGCGCGATGCGACGGATATCGTCGAACTCGGAGTCGTCGAGCAGAACCTGGAGGCGCTGTGTCATGAGCATGAGTCTATATTACTCATATTAATGAGTCAAGAAACTGACGCGGCGTTCTGTGTCTTCGCTTCCAGAACACATCCCTGCCCCACCAGAGTACAATCCAGCATGAGCATAGCCGACCTCCGAAAAGATTACCGTCTCGCCGCACTCGGCGAACACGAAGTAGACGCCGATCCGATTGTGCAGTTTCAGCGGTGGTTTACCGATGCACAGAGCGCCGATTGCAACGAACCCAATGCCATGACGCTGGCCACTTGCACCCCCGACGCATATCCGTCGGCGCGCATGGTGCTGCTCAAGGGCGTTGATGCGCGCGGCTTTGTGTTCTTTACCGACTATCGCAGTCGCAAGGGACAGGAGTTGGCCGACAATCCCGCCGCGGCGCTCTGCTTTTTCTGGCCAGAGTTGGAGCGACAGGTTCGCATTACCGGCGCCGTGCAACGCATTACCCGTGATGAAACCACGCAGTACTTCGTCTCGCGGCCGCTCGGCTCGCGCATTGGTGCGTGGGTGTCGCATCAGTCGCAGGTCATTGCATCACGCGATGTGCTGGAACAGCAAGTGGCCGACGTCACCGCGCGCTATGCTGACGGCAACGTCCCCGCGCCTGAGCATTGGGGCGGTTTCCGTGTGGTGCCGGACGAGATCGAGTTCTGGCAGGGGCGCGAGAGTCGACTACACGATCGGGTGTCGTACCTCAAGAGCGGCGGACGTTGGGTGCAGCGGCGGTTGAGTCCATAGGGTCCTGGGGTCGCTGCACGCCCGACCGCCCAGTCGCGTTGGAGTGGGCCAGCGTATTCCCCCAAACTGCGGCCACTCGATGTTGCGCGAAGTTAAAGTATGATATATCGTACAGAAACGCTTTACCTGAATGATACATCATCCACATGCCAACCACCGACGTACTTCCTGCTCGCCTGCGCCAATCCCTGCGCCAGCTCGGTCGCGGCATCAACATCGCGCGTCGGCGACGAAAGCTCACGGCCGCGATGATGGCGGAGCGCCTGGGCGTCGGCCGCCAGACCTATCAACGCGTCGAGCAAGGCGATCCCACCGTGGCCGTCGCTACCTACCTTATGGCGCTCTTCGTGCTCGGCCTTGCCTGGGATAGCCTGGAGCAAAGCGCAAATCCGCAAGCCGACGCCACCGGCACGGCGCTCGACGTGGCCGACCTCCCCAAGACCGTGCGTCCACTGCGTACGCCCCGCCCCAAGTAGGCCATGCCGATCACGGTCGTCCCACCCACGTCCGGCCAGCGGCAACTCGACGTGCTGGTGGGCGACCAATTGGTGGGGCACCTGCGCTTCACGCAAGAGGGTAGGCGGGAGCACGCCGCGTTCACCTATGCGGATTCCTGGCTTGCCGACCCGGCACGCTACGAGATTGATCCGACGCTACCGCTCGTCACCGGTCCGCAGTTCCCGCCGCATTCCAAGGGCGCCAACGGCTCGCGGTTTCATGGCGCTATCGCCGACACGGAACCGGACGGCTGGGCGCGGCGCGTCATTTTGCGCGATCACGCCAAGCGACGCCAGGCGGCGAAAGCGGTTAGCGACACGCTCCCGCCGGTGGCGACGGCGCTGGACTTCCTGCTTGCGGTAGACGATCACGCCCGGGTGGGGGCGCTCCGGTTTCGCGATGAGAACGGGCTCTGCCAGCGGTCCACCGAACCCGGCCGGCGCACGGCGCCGCCTTTGCTCGAACTCCCTGACCTATTGCGCGCCACGCGTGCTGTTGAGCATCAGTCGGAGACGCTCGCCGACCTCGAGTATCTGCGCGGGCGGGCCACGTCGCTCGGTGGCATGCGCCCCAAGTGCAGCGTGCGCGACGAGGTCTGGGGGCTCTGCCTCGGCAAGTTCCCGAGTGTCGCTGACGAGCGGCCCTACACCAAGGGCGAAGTGCTCGCACTGCACCTTGCGCGTCGGGCCGGAATCAGCGTGGCCGAGTCGCGACTGATCTACAGTGATGGCATCCCTGTGGCCCTGGTCCGTCGCTTTGACCGCGTATGGGATGTTGCGACCGCAACGGAGCGACGCCTGCTCTACGTATCGGCAGCAACTCTCATGGGTCTCCCGCAAGATGACGATGCAGAGCACGCCTACACGGAAATCGCCGACGTGATTCGACAACGCAGCGCCGACGCGACCGCTGATTTGGAAGAGCTATGGCGACGCGTTGCGTTCTCGATCCTCATCACGAACGTCGATGATCATCTTCACAACCATGGGTTCCTGCATGTTGATGGCGCACTGTGGCGTCTCGCCCCGGCCTTCGATGTCAACCCGTTCCCTGATCGCGCGCGCGAGTTGAAGACGTGGATCAGCGAAGAAGCCGGGCCGGTAGCGTCGCTCACCGCGCTCATGGAGACCGCGCGCTACTTCGGCCTGACAACGGCCCGTGCGATGCAGGTGGTCGGTGATGTCGAGCGTGCCGTGACCGGATGGCGCGATGAAGCAAAAAGACTCGGATTTACCGATGACGAGATGGAGAGCTTCGCTCCGGCGTTTGAGCATGAAGAGCGCGACGTCGCGCGACGGTTCATGCGTTGAGCGGGGAGGGTCGCATGAGAACAAACGGTTTGATTGTAGCCCGCTCATGCCAGCTACACGAATCGACGCGTGTACGGCGCGAAGAAGGTGTGGAAGGCCTTGCAGCAGGAGGGGCATGTGATTGCGCGGTGCACCGTCACACGCGTGATGCGGGCCA
>JBBSPO010000303.1:0-4815 GCA_038258695.1 Gemmatimonadales bacterium
TACCGGGACGCGGCGCGCTGTCCTTTCGCCCATCCCCGGTCCGTCCCTCCGTGCGTCCTTTCGATCAACAGCGGATTCTGCTTGGTGTAACCGGCGGTATTGCCGCATACAAATCTGCGTGGCTTGCCCGGCTGCTCACGCAAGCCGGTGCGCTCGTGGATGTGGTGCTCACACGTAGCGCCACGGAGTTTATTGGTGCCATCACGTTCGAGGCGCTGACAGGCCGTCCGGTACACACCGAGCTCATTGCTCCCGGACACGCGCTCGATCATATCAAACTGGCGCGCGCCGCCGACGTTGTGATTGTCGCGCCGGCTACCGCCGATTTTCTGGCGCGAGCGGTACACGGCCACGCCGACGATCTGCTCAGCGCCTGTTTGCTGGCTACCAGCGCGCCGGTGTTGCTTGTGCCCGCGATGAATGATCACATGTGGGCCAATCCAGCAGTGTTGCGCAATGTCGAACGGGCGCAGGAGCTCGGGCTGCACGTGCTCAATCCTGATACGGGGCCATTGGCGGTGGGAGAGGGCAGTGGACCGGGACGCATGCCGCAGCCGGAAGCGTTGGTGGATCATGTTGCTCGCCTGTTGCTGTCGCGCCACGACGACGCATGGCGTGGACGAAAAGTTGTTGTCACCGCTGGTCCAACGCGTGAGGCGATTGACCCGGTGCGCTTTTTGTCCAATCGGTCGTCGGGAAGAATGGGCGTGGAAATCGCGGCCGCAGCGTGGCGACGCGGTGCCGATGTAACGCTCATCGCGGGACCGCTGGAAGTGCCGTTGCCAACGGGTGTGCACGTTGTGCCCATTGAAACCACACAAGAGATGGCCCGCGCCGTGCGCGAAGCGCTACCCAGTGCAGAGCTGCTGGTGATGGCCGCCGCACCCGCTGATTTTTCCTTTGCCGATGTGGCCGATCGCAAACTCAAGAAGCGTGATCGACCGGACAGCTTTGCATTGGTCGCAACGGATGACATCCTCATGAGCACGCGTGCCGAACGCGCGCCTGGCGCTGTGGTCATTGGTTTTGCACTTGAGACGCATGACCTGTTGAACGAAGGCCGTCGCAAGTTGGAAGACAAAGGGCTGGACATGATTGTCGTAAACGACGCGACCGAACCTGGCGCCGGATTTGCGGTCGAGACCAATCGCGTCACATTGATTGACCGGGATGGCGGCATCGAAGATCTTGCGCTCATGTCCAAGCGTGATGTCGCGGACATTCTGCTCGACCGCGCGGAGGCACGTCTCGTTGGACGCTAAGGAACGACTTCGGCTGTACCTCGAACAGCGACGCGAACTCGGCGAAGCAGATCTGGTGCTCGACCAGCTGCCGGTTGATGATGTGTTGTCGATTCTTGGTGTGGCCAAAGGCGCGACGAGTGGCAAAGCCAGGCAGAAAACGTCGTCTACCGAAGGCGGGTCTGCGGCGCCGTCACAGCGTGCACAGGTAGACAGTTCCGACGCCCACTCGGCCAAAGCGGAGCGCAGGTCGGAGCCGACGTCGGCTGCGCCATCGGCGGCTGGCGAGTCGTTGGACGCGCCAGAGGCTGTTGTGCCGCCCGCGCCGCCTGCGCCACGCTTCGATCCCAACGCACCGGGGTCGGCGGACTGGCGGGCAACGCTGCAACGCGCTGATGCGTCACCGGAGGGAAAGCCGGTCGGTGGACCAACCGCGGGTTCCGCAGCCGACCCTGCGCCTGAACTCAGCCTGCCTGGTGGCGACTCGCTGCCGGCGTGGCTGGCGGCGCTCGGGCTGCCGGCCGGCATTCGGGTGGGCGGCGCAGACAACGCTGGCCGCGACTTGGCGAATGCCAGCACAAAAGATCACGGCAATGACGATGCCTCCACCGATTCCGCCACCGCGCTTAACGCTATTGAAAACGCGATCGCCGCGTGCACCGCATGCGCGTTGCACAGCACGGCCACACACCCTGTGCCCGGCGAAGGCAACCCGCACGCTGACTTTGTATGCGTAGGTGAAGCGCCCGGACAAAACGAAGATGAATCGGGGCGTCCGTTTGTGGGCCCCGCCGGACAGCTGCTCAACAAAATCCTCGGCGCCATCGCACTTACGCGCGACGACGTGTTCATTTGCAATGTGCTCAAGCACCGACCACCCGGCAATCGCAACCCGCAGCCTGACGAAGTGCACGCCTGCCGTCCATTTCTTGAACAGCAGTTGGGCGTGCTCAAGCCGCGCGTGATCCTCGCGCTGGGTACCTTTGCTGCACAGACATTGCTCAACACCAAACAGTCACTCGGTGCGCTGCGTGGGCAGGTGCATCTCTATTCCGGCGTGCCGCTTATTGTGACGTATCATCCGGCGGCGCTCCTGCGCAACGAAGCGTGGAAACGTCCCACGTGGCAGGACGTGCAGTTGGCGCAACGTATTCTCGACGCATCACGCGCCGCTCATCCACAATGACAACATTCCCCGTTTCCATTCCCCAGTCCACCGCGGTGACGCGTGATCCGTACAAGGATCGACGTCCACCGTGGTCGGAAGACGCCGAACGTGCCGTGCTCGGCGCCATGCTGCTCGACAGCGACGCGGTCATGCGCGCGGCTGAACATGTTGACGATTCCATGTTCTACCGAGAGGGCCATCGCCGCGTGTTTCGTGCGGCGATGACGCTCACCGAGCGGGGCGCTGTAGTGGATACACTCACGCTGGCCGATGAACTGGAGCGTCGCGGCGAACTGGAGCAGAGCGGCGGACGCGAGTACCTGTCGTTTTTGGTGGACGCGGTGCCAACCGTTGCCAACGTGGAGTTTCACGCACGCATAGTGCGTGAGAAAGCCACGCTGCGTCGTCTCATTTAAACGTCTACCGAGATTGTGCAGGAAGCGTTCGAAGGACGCCAGCCCGCACATGATCTGCTGGACCTGGCCGAACAGCGCATTTTTGCGCTCGGGCAGACGCGCGACAAGGCCGGATTCTCGCGCATCAAGGAACTGCTGTGGCCGGCCATGGAAAAGCTCGAGGCGCTGGCGCAGCGTGAGAGTGCCATCACCGGTGTGCCGTCTGGATTTGTGGAGCTCGACAATATGTTGTCGGGCTTTCAACCGGCCGACTTGATCATTGTCGCGGCCCGTCCGTCCATGGGCAAAACCGCGTTCGTGCTCAACATCGCGCAACACGCGGCTATTACGAGCAAAAAATCGGTAGCGTTCTTTTCGCTTGAAATGAGTAAGGAGTCATTGGTGCAGCGACTGCTGGCCAGCGAAGCACTCATCGATGCGCAGGCGCTCCGCACAGGCGGACGTGCGCTTGATGAGGCCATGCCTCGTCTGGCGGCCGCCACTGGCATACTCAGTCACGCGCCGATTTACATTGACGACACGCCCGGTTTGGGCATGATGGAAATGCGGTCCAAGGCGCGGCGACTTAAAGCCGAAAGCAATCTCGACCTCGTGATTGTAGACTACTTGCAGCTCATGTCCGGACCGGCGGGCTCCGCAAACCGCCAGCAGGAAGTCTCACAAATCTCGCGCGGACTCAAGGCGTTGGCCAAAGAGCTGGGTGTGCCTGTTATTGCGCTCTCTCAGCTTTCGCGTGCTCCGGAACAGCGTACCGGTGACGACAAAGGCCGCCCTCTGCTTTCCGACTTGCGCGAATCGGGAGCGATTGAGCAGGACGCCGATGTCATCATGTTCATCTTCCGTCAGGAAGTGTACGCTGAACGTGACGAAACAGGACGCCTCAAAGACCCGAGTCTTGAGGGTAAAGCCGAAATCATTATCGGCAAGCAGCGTAATGGTCCTATTGGCAGTGCGCGACTTTATTTCCACAAGCAGTACACGCGCTTTGACAACTACAGTGCACGTCAGGAGTCATCTGGTCCGCCACCTGGTGGCGGCTACGGCAGTGGTCCGCGTCTCGTGACGGGCGGCAATGAACCGCCGTACTAGGCCGTAATGGCACGCGTTCGCTCAGTATATCGTTGCACGGAGTGCGGTGCCGATCACGCCAAGTGGTCGGGGCGCTGCGACTCGTGCGGTGCGTGGAATACGCTCAGCGAAGAACCTGTCGCGGCGGCACCGGTGACCAAGCGGGCGCGGGAGCAGGCGCGATCGCATCCTGCAGCCACCGCGGTGCGACTTGATGCGGTCACTGGTAGCGAGTCCATGCGGTGGCGCACCGGTCTCGACGAGTTTGACTTTGTACTCGGCGGCGGCATTGTGCCGGGTGCCATGGTGCTTGTGGGTGGTGAACCGGGAATAGGAAAGAGCACGCTGTTGCTGCAGGTTGCGGCGCGCCTCGAAGCGGCTGGTCAACGCACGATGTACGTGTCGGGCGAAGAGTCGCCGCTGCAGGTGAAGCTGCGCGCCGAACGATTGGGCGAACAGGCCGGCGGTGTGTCGCTTGTAACCGAGACGCTGCTCGAAACCATTCTCGCGACAGCTGCGGCGCCCGATGAGTCAGATCCGCGCGCTCTTGCAGTGTTGGTGATCGATTCCATTCAAACCGTGCACACCGATACGCTCGAAGGTGCGCCCGGCAATGTGGGACAGGTGCGTGAATGCGCGGCACGACTGATGCGCTTTGCCAAGGAACGCGGTGTCACCGTGTTTGTGATCGGACACGTGACCAAGGGTGGTGGCATTGCCGGCCCCAAAACACTGGAGCACATCGTGGATACGGTGCTCTACTTTGAAGGCGAAGGGTCACTCGACCATCGCATTCTGCGCGCGACCAAAAACCGCTTTGGCAGCGTCGATGAAATCGGTGTCTTTCGCATGGCCGCCAGTGGTTTGCTGCCGGTCGACAATCCTTCGGCACTGTTCCTGGGCGATCGTGAAGACATCTCCA
>JBBSPO010000304.1:0-4814 GCA_038258695.1 Gemmatimonadales bacterium
GTACTGCATGCCGGTGCGTAATATTCACCGCGTTGGCGAGTTGCTGGTGTGTATATTCGCTGTATTGATGTCAACCGTGGTGCAAGCGCAAAACACGCGCGTGCCCCAACCCGCCACGACAATCGCCGCGATTGATTCAACACCCGTGATTGTCGCATCAAAACCATTTGGTGAGTCGTACTTGCTGGCGGAGATGTTTGCACAGCTGCTCGAAGCGCGTGATTTTCAGGTTGATCGACGCCCGGGACTCGGTTCCACTGAGGTTGCCTTTGCGGCGCTACGCACCAGTGCGATTGATGTGTATCCGGAATACACCGGTACTGGGTTGGTCGCCATTCTGCGCGACTCGGTCAGCAACATCATGCGTGAAGATCCGCGCCTCGCATTTCGCTACGTGTCGGAACAGTTCGCGCGTCGCTATGGGGTGCGCTGGTTACCGCCGTTGGGTTTTTCCAATGGATACGCGATTGCGGTGCGACGTGCGACCGCCGACAGTTTGCAGCTGCGCACGCTGTCGGATCTGGCAGTGCGTGGTTCGGGATTGCGGGCAGGCTTTACATCTGACTTCATAGGCCGCGGCGATGGGTTTGCCGGACTGCGCGAGGTGTACGGCCTGCAGCTGCGAGACGTCCGGCCGCTCACGCCCGCGGTAAAATATCAGGCGCTCTCAACGGGCGCCGTGGATGTCATCGACGGCTACTCAACTGATGGATTCCTGTCTGCGTACGATCTGGTCACACTGGTTGACGATCGCCGATTTTTCCCGCCATACGATGCGGCCGCGCTTGTTTCGCCCACCGTTTCCCGGTCACGCCCCGACGTGATCGCGGCCCTGTCCGAGCTGAGCGGACTCATCGTTGAGCCGGATGTACGCACGTGGAACAAGCGCGTAGAAGTAGACCGCGCCGGCGTGAGTGATGTCGCGCGATCGGCACTGGTACAACTCGGGCTTGTCGCTGGTGCCGCAGACGGACAGGGCGACGTGGCTGACAGTGCTCCAGCCAACAACAACATCACCTTGCTACGCTACTTCTGGAATCGTCGCGCCGAAACAGTGCGCCTGGCTGGTGAGCACACGATGCTTGTGATGCTGTCGCTGAGTGCCGCACTGTTGGTGGCCCTGCCGCTGGGTGTGCTGCTGACTCGTGTCCCACGGGTCGCGACCGGTGTACTGCAACTGCTGGGTGTGGCGCAGACGATTCCGTCAATCGCCTTGCTGGCCTTCATGATCCCGCTATTTGGAATAGGTGTGGTGCCGGCACTCGTGGCGCTCTGGGTGTACGCACTGCTACCTATCGTGCGCGCGACGTACAGCGGGGTAACAGCCGCCGATCCCGAAGCGGTGCTCGCGGCGAAAGCATTGGGCACAACGCAATGGCAGCGACTGTGGTGGATACAACTGCCCTTGGCGACACCGGCTGTGCTGGCCGGCGTTCGTACGGCCGCCGTGATCACGGTTGGGGCGGCGACGCTCGCTGCATTTATCGGAGCTGGTGGCCTTGGGGAACCGATCGTGACAGGGCTGGGGCTGGCCGACAACAGACTGGTTCTGGCTGGTGCCATTCCGGCTGCGTTACTCGCGATTGTGGTAGACGCCATGCTCGGGATGATTGAACGTGCAGTAGCACCGGCGCATCGAAAATGAACTTCTGGCATGTTCCCGTGTATGAGGTAATAACACGAGAAACACTGTGTGTGCATCTCAAAACAGGGAGTGTTGTTATGAATGAAGCCACCATGAAAGGCAACTGGAAAGAAATGAAGGGTAAAGTTCGTGAGCAGTGGGGCAAGCTCACTGATGATGATCTTGATGTGATTGCAGGAAAGCGGGATCAGCTGGTTGGCAAGCTGCAGCAGTCATACGGTAAGTCAAAGGAAGAGGCCGAGAAGGAGCTGGACGCCTTTGAGAAGCGAATGGAAACATCCAATACCCCGTAGACGGGATCCGTCGGCACATAAGGTGATCAAGAGCACAGTTGTTAGTACAGTTGACAAGAAATCAAATAAACCACTCCGCCAAAGCGCGGAGTGGTTTTTTGTGCGAAGTACATTCGGGCTGTTTTGGCTGATGCTCTCCGCATGTTCTGGTGCAACTGCGATAGCGCCCGTAGCTCCGCCTCCTCCGCCACCGGCCACAGCGCCCTTGCCGTCATACGCGAATCCGTGCGTGGTAACACGCATCTTCGATGGCGATACGTTTGCCTGCACCACAAACGCAACAAGCGCAGCCGTAGTAGTCCGATTGCTCTACGTCGACGCGCCAGAAAGCGCCCAGCGCCTGGGGCCGGCCAGCACGGCCATCCTCAGGGACGCACTGCCAATCGGTGGGAGAATCGGTCTGCGCTTTGATGTTGATTCTCTTGACTCCTTCGGCCGCACACTGGCCTGGATCGAAACGCCAAGATTCGCCAATCTCAACGTCTGGATGGCAGAAGACGGTTGGGTCACGGACCTGATCATCGCGCCCAACTCGGCGCTCGCTACACTCGTGCGAAGCCGCGTTAACGCTGCTCGCGCCGCCCCACGTGGACTGTGGGCGCGCGGTTTTGCGGCGTGCCTGCCGTCAGCGTTCCGCCGCGGTGATTGTAGCGACTGATGCAACCTCCACCGCAACGCGCTCGCCCACAGCAATGCGGCCTGGCGCCAAGTGTGTTGCATTCATGCCAAACATCACTTTCCCATCCAACGCGCGGCGATAGGTTGCCAGCGTGCGAAGCGGCTCAACACTCTTTGAGAGTGTCGCTGGATCGATCGTGGTAACCACGCAACGCGGACAGGGTGAGCCGATACTCACTGATACGTTGCCAATCGTGATCCGCGACCAGTTGTCCTCAACATGCGCTTGGGTGGTGCTCAACATGACATTTGCACGGAAGCGGTCCATGGCTACCGGCGGCTGACCGTCTGCGCGCAGTCGTTCGTTCAGCGCATCGAGACTCGCGGTGCCGAGCAGCAGCAGTGGCGCGCCATCGGTGACTGACACTTCGCGACCGGCATACGGCAAGTTGCCCGCATACTTTGCGGCCAGCGCACGGTGTGAACGGGCCGACATGTGCACGAGGCGACAGGCTACTCCGAGCGTAGCAGAGCACCATGTCGCAGCCACGTCGCCCGCGTCTGCCATCTCAAGCACATCGTCCCAGCACTGCACAGTCAAATGTGGGCCGTCGTCTGCAGCGTGATGCACAGTCAGCAGCGGCCTGCCAGCGGCAGTCAACGTAAGCGGTGAATCAGCACGGACCGATCCGTCTGCATGAAGCGGCAGTGTGGCCACCAGCTGAGCCAGACCCGCTACTTCGCGCGGGGTAATGACCACGTTGCTCTGATCAACCAGCATCCAGCGACGATCACCAACGGCTCCCAAGTCATCCAGCTGCATGACAGGCACAGCGACTGGACGCGCACCTTTGAGCGGGTGCACAAAAAGTGACTGAACGACCGGGTGCACCGCGGCGGTGCGCGACATCAGCGGCGCTGACGTAGCTGGTGTCATTTACGTATCCGCGCCAACGCGTTCTGAATGCTCACAAACTCTCCCACATTTTCCATGGTGAGCAATCCCACCAGGGTGCCCACGGAAAGTACCGGCATGGTGCGGACTGGTGATCCCTGCATACGAAGCAGTGCTTCGTCGAGCATTTCGTTTGCGTCGGCCAGCAACACGTCACGCTGCATGACATCAACCACGCGTTGTTGGCTCCCGTATCCGGCGCGTGCGCCATCTGATTGCGTGGCCAGTGCCGTAAGCAGCGACTGCCGCGTGAGCACGCCGGCTACGCGAGCGCCGTCAATGACCGGGAAATCCTGCTGACTGCCGGCCAGTAACAGCTCAACGGCGCGCGACAACGGGTCTTCGGGCGCCAGTGTGCGAAAATCGGTGATCATGGCCGCCGATACCGGAATGCCGTCAAGCGTGCCTTTGAGCGTGGCGGCGACTGATTCCTGCGAAGCGCCGAGCCAGACAAAGACTGCAATCAGCATCAAAAACGGATTGGAGTAGAAGCCGAGAATTGCGAAGGCAACGGCGAACAGCTTGCCAACCGTGGCGGCGCTTCGGGTGGCCCTCGCGTACGTCATGCGCATTGCCAGCAAGGCGCGCAGCACGCGTCCACCGTCCATGGGGAAGGCCGGCAACATGTTGAATGCCACGAGCAGAACATTCACCGCCATCAAACGCTGCAGCCACCCTGGACCAGCGGCACTGTCATCAAAAATCAGCGCATTAAAAACCAGCGGCTGACCAACTGCCGTGAGTACGATTGCCAGCAGGATTACGATCACCACATTCACCGCGGGTCCAGCCAGCGCGACCGCCAGCTCCTGCGACGGTTTCTCGGGCATGCGTTCCAGTCGCGCGACTCCTCCAATGGGTAGCAACGTGATGTCGCGCGTGCGCACGCCATAGCGTCGCGCCATGAGTGCATGGCCGAACTCGTGCAACAACACGCACAGGAAGAGCGCGAGCAGAAAACCGACCCCGCTTACGACGGCGGGAATACTTTTCTGGGCTGACCAGATGGACAGACCAATCCACACCAACAGCGCGATAAATGTCAGGTGGATCTGCACGCGAATACCCGCGATGCGGCCCACCGAGAGCGACCATTTCATGCACGTGACCGTCAGAAGTTACCGCGCCGCGGGCGGGCATACCCTTGGCAATGCCTGCAGGCGCTGCGTCGCGACCATCCCTGTGAAATATAGCCGCCGGACTTGACCTACCTGCGCAACACGCCAATCGATAGCTTGCGGTATGTCGCGTTCAATAGTGCATCCAACATTGCTGCTACCCGCACCGCACTGTGAATCGTGAA
>JBBSPO010000305.1:0-4804 GCA_038258695.1 Gemmatimonadales bacterium
CGCCCGCTCAGCTCCCAATGCTGGTCGCGCTGGGGGCTGTCGTGCTTGCCTTCGCCCCCACCTTGATCAGCTTCCCGCCCGCCTGGCTCACTCGTGGCGGGCAGGGATTTGTGGCCGCAGGCTTTGCGCTCTACCTGCTCTGGCGCGATCGCCATAAACTGCTCGACTTCAGAGCCGCCGTGCCCGAGGTCTCATTGGTGGTGGCCGGCCTGTCGATGCTCTGGCTCGTGGCGTTTGTGCTCAATGTGCAGGTGGTGCATCAGGCGTCGGTGCCGCTGGTGCTGCTGTCCTGGCTGCTGGCGGTGGGCGGCGTACGGCCTGCCCTGGCCGCGCTGCCTATAACCGCGGTGTTTTTTCTGGCGGTGCCGGTGTGGGGCGTACTCACCAGCGTGCTGCAAGGCATGACCATTTTCGTAAACGGTTTGCTGCTCAGCGTGGCCGGCATTGAAGCCGTCATCCGCGGCGAAAACATTGCCATCAACGCCGGTGTGTTCTGGGTGGCACAAGGGTGCGCAGGGCTCAACTATTTTGAAACGAGCCTGCTCATCAGCGTGATTTACGCGCTGCTCTTTCTCACGCAGTGGCGTTATCGCTTTATGGCCAGGGGCGTGGCAGTGGCCTTGGCGCTGGTGTCCAACTGGCTGCGTGTATTTGGACTGATCGTGATTGGCCATGTCACCAACATGCAGTCGTCACTCATTAGTGAGCATGCGCTCTACGGCTGGCTGATTTTTGCCGTGGCAATGGTAATCTTTTTTGCGCTCACTCGAAACATTGAAAATCGTGATCATGCAGCGTCTGTTGGTGCAACAAGCGACAACATCGCATCAAACGCATCAACTGCAACCCGCGCCACAGGTGCACCGCGCAATCCAGCAGCATCGCGCACAGCACGCGCGCCTCGCACACTGTCATCCGCAACAGTAGCCCTCCCCACAATGGCCGCCGTCATCGGCCCAGTGCTCTTTTTCGCACTCGGTGGACGAGGCACCGGCGGCACAGCGCCCGCTGCGGTGCCAGGCATTGCGGTTGAGCGCAGCGGCGACAACGTACCTGTGCTCGTGGGCACCGCAGACGGACTGATTGTCAGCGATACAACGCAGACCAACCGCACCGACAGTGCAACTTCGGTTGCCGCGGCAGCTGCCGCTTTTGATACGGCAACCTCTGCGAACATCGGCGACACGAGTGACACCAACTCCGTTGCAACAGCAACTGCAGAAGCAGACTCAACCCGCCGCCCCGTCAGACTGCCGCCGCCGTGGCGTCCGCTCTACAAAGGTGCCGATCAGCACCAGATCATGCAGTACTCCATTGGCACCAACACCGTACGTGTAGACCGCCTCATCTATGAGCATCAGGGACAGGGCAAGGAACTCATCAGCGGCCTGAACATCATTGCCGCGCAAGAGCACAGGCTGTCGCAGCAAACGATCGGTCCACTCAACGCCGATGGCCGCATGATGAACACCACCATTGTGCGCACACCGGAGGGCGCGCGTTTGGTGTGGCATTGGTTCAGCGTGGCGGGATCGGTCACGCACTCAACTACGCGCGCCAAGCTGCTTGAACTCATTGCCTTTGCACGCAGCAAATCGCCACCGGCCGAGCTGGTTACGGTGAGTACCCTGTGTGAGCCTGACAACTGCACTGCGGCCAATCAAACACTGTATCAGTTTGTGCTGGGCGAACCGCTGCCGTCGCAGTAGTTGCGGCTCAACAGCTGGACCGCAGAGGCGCCGAGACGCTGTGGTAGCCTTGCTTGTCCCTGGGGTAGTTCACGCTACTGCTGGCGTTTGGCAATACTGTTGTAAAGCGCCACGTGCGCGCTCCACCACGCGTCCTGCGAGTAGCGCTCCTTCACTCGCACCTGCGCATGCTCGGCTAGCTGCGCGGCGTGCGCGGGCTGTTGCAGCAATGCAGTTACTGCCTGCTGCATGGCCAAAACATTGCCATACGGCACCAATACGCCACAGTCAGGCTCCAGCATAGCCGGTACCCCGCCCACCGCGGTGCTCACCACCGGGACACCCGCGCGCATGGCTTCGAGCGCCACCATGGGTGTGCCTTCGGTAGATGACGTCAGCAGCAGTGCATTGAATGCGCGTACCAGCCGCCCTGCGTCCGGCATTGATCCGGCAATGCGCAAGTGGCCAGAACTCACCAACTCCTGGCCCGCGGCACGCACCTGCGACATGAGCGGACCATCACCAACAACCACACCAACAACCGGCAACTCGCTGTCGCGCAGCGCCTGAACCAGCGACACAAAACCAAGTGGATTTTTTTCGTCGCTCAGGCGGCCTATCCAGCCAATCACCGGTACATCGCCAAGGGGCGTGGGCTGATCAGGCGCGCTCGCAGCGCGCGAAAGTTTTAATGCAGCCTGGATTTCAAGCGATGCGATTCCCAGCACATCACGCGCCGCCTCGCGGCCGAGCGGCTGGCCACCCGGCGCGGCGTTGGGAATCAGGTGCACATGCGAGGCCTGCACGTTGTGCGCGCGCGCTTTTACAGCCACGGTTTCCGACACAGCAATCACGGCGGCCGCGCGCCTGAGGGCGGCCAGCTGCAACCGCTCATACAAGCGCCCGCGGCGCGTGCTGCCCACAAATCCGTGCAACGTAGAAACGTGCGGCACGCCAAGTGAACGTGCGAGCAGCGCCGACAGTACATCGGCGTGATAGCCGTGGCTGTGAATCAGCTGGGGTGCTGCCTCGCGCAACGCGTTTCGCAACAGCTTGTAGTGTTCACGATAGGCGCGGTGCCGAGCGGGTATGCGCACAATGTGAATGCCCTGCGCCACCAGCAGCTCAAATGGTGCGGGCAGCGGCTCCGACTCGGCGAGCAGCGCATAGCAGGTGAGCACCACCGCCGACGGTTGTGCAGCCGAGAGTAGTTCGGCCACCACGGTTTCCAGCCCGCCCATGTGACTGGGTGCCACAACCAAAGCGATCCTCAGTTCGGTGGCAGCAGGGCTGCCCGACAGAGGATCGCTTGATGTACCGCCGCGCCGGTTGTGGCTGGCGTCAGGTGGACGGGTGTTTACCAACCACCAATGCGAAAGAGCATCACCGGCACGGTGCGCGCCATGATGCGCAGGTCGGTGGCAATGGACTGCGAGCGCAGATACTCAAGATCGAGACGCAGCTTTTCGCGCACGCCGTCAACGTCGGTGTCGTAGCTGCGATTGATTTGCGCCCATCCGGTGATGCCGGGCTTTACACGCTGACGCACGGGCAACAGCGCGATTTCTTCACGCAGGCGAACAAAGATGCTCGGACGTTCCGGGCGCGGGCCTACAATGTTCATTTCGCCGCGAAAGACATTGAGCAGCTGCGGCAGCTCATCAACGCGGGTGGCGCGAAGGATTTTTCCTACGCGCGTGACGCGGTCATCGTCCTGTGTGGCCCACACCGCCTGGCCGCCTACCTCGGCGTCTACCTTCATGGAGCGGAACTTGAAGATCGTGAACTGCTCACCGCCCAGGTCTTCCCGACGGCGCTCGTGCAGCGCGCGCGTACGGTTCCAGCGCCGGTCGAGGCCAACGCGGGTTTGCGTGTAGAACACCGGCCCGGGGGAGCTGAGCTTGATGGCCAGTGCCGCGAGCAGTGAAACAGGGAGCGTGACCAGCGTGAGGATAAACGCCACCGCCACGTTGAGGACGCGGCAGGCGCGCTCGGAGCGCTGGCGGGGCTCCAGCGACGACTGTGGTTCGTGGTCGGTATCGGGCGCTGGTGCGGGTGTGGAAATGGACGCTGGCAGAGCGGCCTCACGCGCGGGCGCCCGCACCGGCTGGAACGCTCGCGCTGGGGTGCGCGGCGCTCCAAGAATAGAGCTGAACTCTGGTGTGGCGTCCATTGTGGTGTTCATGCACTGCTTCCTCATTCAGGTTCTTGATATACGAATTCGAGCAAACGGATAAGAGCGAAGATGCCGGTACTGGCGAATGCTACGATCTGAACAATCTGGAATACGTTACGCTCTTTTCTGACCTCAACCTCAACGACGTCACCAGAGATGAGACCTAACTGAGCAACCGTCGTGCCAGACTTTACCGCGTCTCTCCAGGTGCTCGCCTTTACAATGAGCCGTCCGTCCCGTCGCACCGAAACGTCATCCAGTTTGGCGAGCGGCGCTGGGCCGCCGGCCAGTGTGATGAGTTCAGTCACCGGTCTGTCCGGCGAAATCCCATAGAATCCAGGCCTGCCCACACCACCCAACATCTGTATTCGCGTGAGGATGTTTGTGCGTACCTGATGGTCTACCAGATACTTGTCCACATGCGCCTGCATCTTTTCCTGTAACTCACTCCGCAAGACCCCTGCCACCGATGCGTCGGGCAGGGCGCGCAGTGAAATTGCCATGTCGTCACGCACAGTGGCCGTATCCACCTGCACCGCTTCCCGTGACACTGTCACAATAAGCTGGTCACCGGTTTTGAAGTCGCCGCGCTCCAGTCGAGAGCGCAGGGCCGCGAGCTCCCCGTTGGCATCCCGCAAGTCACCGCCCTTGAGACTGCCAGCAGCGATCTGCTGCTCCAACTCGGTCGCCCTCGTGGCCAACTGCTCTCGGCTGGCGTTCAACAGCGGCACAACAGCCGGGTCGGTCCGGATAAGAAAATCCGGGCGTGTAAAGCAAGCCGAGCTGAGCACGGACATTGTCAAAACCAACGCTAACGTAGCTCTTGACGTTTTCACAGCACACTCGCTTGAGAGGCGGCACATGATGCGCCGGAATTCATAGGTAAACACATGGTAACAGGAAGTTGATGTCCCAATCTGGTGTTCTGATGTGCGGTTGA
>JBBSPO010000306.1:0-4798 GCA_038258695.1 Gemmatimonadales bacterium
TGTGTGGCCAGCACAAAGAACGGTTCGGGCAGCGGCATGGTCTCACCCGCGGCCGTGACACTGTGCTCCTGCATGGCTTCAAGCAGCGCGGCCTGCGTGCGCGGTGGCGCACGATTGATTTCGTCGGCCAGCACAATGTTTGCAAAGATGGGGCCTTTCACAAACCTGAACGCGCGATGACCGTGCGCGTCTTCTTCGAGCAGTTCAGTGCCCGTGATGTCGCTGGGCACGAGATCCGGCGTGAACTGAATGCGTCGGAAGCCCAGCTGCATGGAGTCCGACAACGTACGGATCATGAGCGTTTTCGCGAGCCCTGGAACACCCACCAGCAGCGCGTGTCCGCCGGCCGCCATGGCAATCAGGATCTGTTCAACGACATCGTCCTGCCCCACCACACGTCGCGCAATCTCGCGACGCACGGCGGCGACCACTGGCACAACATCAGAGGCCAGTTCCACTGGCGATGCGGTCACGTGTTCGGCGCCGAGTTCAGCGGATGGGACGACGACGACGCGAATGCACAAACACGGTGGTACCAGCACGTACTCCGGCTTCGCTCAACGGCAGCGACTCATCGTGTACTTCGTGCCCGTGCACCTTGACCATGTACAGCGCGTCGTCGGCACCCTCACCCACCAACGCCTGCAGCGACGCGCGCTTGACTGCGAGCACACTCGTCTCCGGAGCCACGACCAGTCGCACCGCGTCCCACGCTTCGTGCACCTGTCCCCGGATCACAAACGTCTGGGCCGAACCAGAGCTCAGGTCGAACGCGTCGCCACGGGTGCGCAGCGAGGTGACAAACGGTGCGGCGCTGGAGATGGCGGTGGGCGCCACAGGCACCAGCGCTGCCGAGCGATCGGTGGCGGACCGACTCACGGAGTGGCTCATGTGCCGCTACCCGGTTCAGCGTCGCCCGCGGCCAGCGGCAGCACCGGCACTTCGGGCGGCGCCGGTGGCAGCAGCGACAGGAATCGCGCCACCTGCGCGTCAAACATGTAGCTCGAACCGGTCACACGCGTAAAGCCATCAGGGGCCACTTGCGCACCAACGGCGATTTCTTCACCGCCCTGCCCGCGATACGTAGCCCATCCCGGCCCCTCCTTTTCGAGAAAGGCCGTATAGATCGCGTTCCGACGGGCAAAGAACGTGGTAGCCGCCGTGATCACCGCCGCTGGCGGCAGCGTGGTGCGGGCGTCTTGCAGGGTTCGATTGCTCTGTTGGTGCATTCTTTCAAGTTACTGGCGCGGACGCTTGGGAGACAGGGGACGCACCTCGACCCGCCCCTGCAGCGCGTGCGCCGGTGTCGCAATCATATGCGCCACCACCTCGGCGACATCGCGCGGTTCCAGCATCCACGAGCGGTCGGTGCCCTCGGGGAAGAGATCTGTATCCACCGAGCCCGGCATCACCACCGATACCTTGATGCCAAAATCGCGCACCTCGAGCATGAGCGACTCCGAGAAGCCCATCACAAAGTGCTTGGTGCCTGAGTAGCAGCTGCCGCCAACAAACGTATTGCGACCGGCCAATGAGCCGATGGTGATCACGTGACCACTGCCGCGCTTGGTCATGGCCGGCAGCACCGCGCGCGTGACGTGATAGAGCGCGTTGATATTCACGTCTACCTGTGAATGCCATTCGTCGGGGGTGAGCTCAAGGAACGGCTTCATCACCGCCAGCCCTGCGTTGTTGATGAGCACGTCCGGCACAAAGTGGCCGAGTGCTGTGCTGATCGCGTCCGGGTCGCGCAGGTTGAGCGGCACCGTCTGGCAGCTGGCATCGAGTGCGGTCCAGGCCACCGCAACTTCGCCCAGCGCGTTCACATCACGCGCGGTAAGGACCAGGTCGTGCGTGGGGGCGAGTGCGAGTGCGATGGCGCGTCCGATACCCCGTGAGGCGCCCGTAATGAGCGCCAGCGGGCGAGTGGTTTCAGTCATTATGAAATAGTCAGAGGGTTTGTCGCATCCTGTGTACGGTAACGAATGATCCGTGCTTCGGGTTCGCACCACGGCCCGATACGGCCTCTAATGAGACGGTGGTTGAATGGGCGACGCCTTTTCGCACAAACGTGCCGTTGTTTCGCCGCCCGATACACGACCGTGACAAGAAGCCAGCCAGCCAGTTACACGCTGTGACGATTCTCACCGTCTTAGCTGCGAGCGCTCGACGTCGGGCGTCTGCCACTTTGCCACCATCTCACGCTTCTCATGACGCGACTTGTGTCTTTCCGCATTCTTTCTGCGCTGGCAACTGGACTGCTGCTTGCCTTCGTCACACCCGCAACCGCCGCGGCGCAGGGCGTGGTCAGCGGCATTGTGATCGATGATGCGACCAACATCGCAGTTACCGGCGCCTCAGTGCGCATTGCCGCACTGAACCGGGAAGTATTCACGGACCGTGCCGGTCGCTTTGTGCTGACCAGTGTGCCCGCTGGATCGCAGGTTGTAACGACCCGCTACATCGGCTTTGCGCCGCTCACGGAGACGGTATCGGTAACCAATGGCGGTACGGTCACCGTCACGTTTCGCATCACGCCTACGGACAACGTGCTGGGCGCCGTGGCGGTTGTGGCCACGCGTACCGGGCAGGCTGCGGCGCTCAATCAGCAGAAGAATGCGGCCAACGTGACCAACGTGGTGGCCGCCGACCAGATTGGTCGCTTTCCTGACGCCAACCTCGGCGACGCGCTCAAGCGCATCCCGGGCGTCACGATTGGCCTGGACCAGGGTGAAGCACGCTTTGGTTCCATCCGTGGAACCGAGCCACGCTTCAACTCCGTGATGGTGAACGGTGAGCGGGTGCCATCGGCCGAAGCCGAAGTTCGCGAAGTGCAGCTTGACCTGATTCCGGCCGACATGGTGCAGGCGATCGAGGTGAATAAGACGCTGACGCCCGACATGGACGCTGACGCCATTGGCGGCGCCGTGAACGTGGTGACGCGTGCGGCGCCGGCTGGCTTGCGTGTGTCCGCGACGACAGGCAGCGGCTACAACTTCATTCGTGAAAAGCCCGTTCTGGTGGGCGGCCTGGTCGCGGGTAATCGGTTTTTTGACAACAAGTTTGGTATCATCGCCAGTGCGTCGTATTACGACCAGCAGTTTGGTTCGGACAACAAAGAAGGCACCTGGGACCGCGCGGACAACGGTACTCCGTTCATGAACGAGTTCGACCTTCGGCGCTACGATGTACAGCGGACGCGGCGCTCTGTTTCGGCGGGGCTCGATTACCGCTTTGACGAAAACAACAGCATCATGCTGCGCTCGCTGTATAATCACCGTGACGACTGGGAAAACCGATTCCGCGCCCGCTACGTGCTGGGTGACCCCAACACTCAAGGGGTGCAGACCACGGAAATCCGTCGTCAGACAAAAGGTGGCGGCGACGGACGCCCCAAGTTCACCCGTCTGGAAGATCAGCGTACACAGAGCCACATGTTGAGTGGCGAGCACCTGATTGCGAGCCGTGCCACGCTGACCTGGTCAGGCAGCCTCGCGCGCGCCTCGGAGACGCGCCCGGACGAGCGGTACATCGAGTGGAGAGCGCGCAACGTGGCGATCACCCCCGACTACCGGGACGAGCAGAACCCACAGTTCAATCCGGTAAACGCGTCAGCAATCGCGCCGTCAGCATTTACGTTCCGACGCATTGAGTTTCAGGACTCCTACACCAAGGATGAAGACCGGAACGCCCGCGTTGATCTGCTGTTGCCCCTTCGCGATGGCGAGAACGCCTCGAGCCTGAAGTTTGGCGGCCGGTACCGGGGCAAGGAGAAACTGCGGGACAACAGTTTCTTTCGCGCAGAACCGGTAACCTCGAGCGCATTTGCCAATCTCACCACCAACGCCAACAACGACTTCTCGGTGGGTAATAACCTTGTTGGCAACTACAACTACGGAGCGTTCACAACGCCCGATTTCCTCGGTCGGCTGGACTTCCGTAACTCCGGCTTGTTTGAAACGGAAGACCGCCCTGACGAATACGCCGCTGGCAACTTTACTGCCGAAGAACGCATCACAGCTGCCTATGGCATGCTGGAGCAGCGTTTTGGGCCAACAGTCAGTCTCATTGCAGGCGTACGCGTAGAAAATACCAACATTGATTACAACGGTTTCGAGTTCGACGTAGACGAAGAGACCGTGCGTGCTACAGTGGGCGGTCAGACGTACACGGACATTCTTCCCGGCATCAATGCGCGCTGGGACGCAGCGCCCAACACTGTTGTCCGCGCAGCGTGGACCAACACCCTGGCTCGTCCCAACTATTTTGATCTGGTGCCGTATCGCGAAATCAGTCTTGATGACAACGAACTCGCGACAGGCAACCCGGATCTCGAGCCGACGCGCTCCATGAACTTTGATCTCATGGCCGAGCGGTACTTCGAAAATGTGGGTGTCATTTCGGTGGGTGTGTTCCACAAGCGCATTACAGACTTCATCTTCAACTTCACGCAGTTCCAGTCGATTGATCCAGTGACGGGTTTGCTCTTCTCGCAGATCAGCCAGCCACGCAACGGCGCCGAGGCGCAGCTCACGGGTGTAGAAACAGCAGTGCAGCGCCAGCTTGATTTCCTGCCGGGTCTGCTGCGCTACGTCGGTGTGTACGTCAACTACACCTTCAACGACTCGAATGTCTCAGGACTGGACATCGAAGGTCGCGACGTTGAATCGTTGCCGCTGCTCGGCACGGCGAAGCACAGCGGAAACTTCTCTGTTTCTTTTGACAGCCCACGCGTGGCTGCTCGTGTTGCAATCAACTACCAGTCAGAGTCGCTTGACGCTGGCGAGGGTGGGTACAA
>JBBSPO010000307.1:0-4786 GCA_038258695.1 Gemmatimonadales bacterium
CTCGTCACCAACCTGGCACGCCTTGACGGTGCGGTGGAAGGCCACGCGCTGCCGTCACTCGAAACACGTATCGCCGCGCTGGAATCCCAGACGGATCGGTCAGCCGAGGCCGATCGTCGGCTTTCGTTGCTACGGCGTCAACATTCGTCGCTCACTGAGCTGGTGCAACGCCAGGATGTGCTGCACCGGCAGCTCGAAAGCGCGTCGTTGGCGCTTCGCTCGTTGCGTCTCGACGTGGTCAAGCTACGCGCGCTCGGCGTCGGTTCGGCCATTGGTGACGTCACGTCAGCGACACAGGAAGCACGCGCGATTTCCGCCGACATTGGCCGCGCGCTTGATGTCGCGGACGAACTGCGGCGGCTGTAGCACCACGCCGGCTCGGATACCGCGATCCGTCAATCGAGCGTGTCGAGCAGTCCTTCGAGGTCGGCCACCAGCGAGCCGTGATTGTATCGGGTGGCGGCGTCCACTCCACGCGCTATCGCGTTGCGCGCTTCTTCTGTCCGCTCAAGCGCCTGCAGACATTCGGCGTAGCGCAGCCAGCCGTTGCCTTCATCGTCGTGTGACGCCAGATACGTCGCAAAGTGATCGGCTGCTTCTGCGTTGGCACCGGTTTTGGCGAGCTCTGTGGCCAGACCAAATCGGGCCATCGCGTGGTCCGGCTGGCGTGCAATCATCGCGCGAAATGTGTCCAAGCGGGTGTTGGTCATCAGAAATCCAGTGTAAAGGTTGTTTGTATCGCCGCACACATCGTTCACGATGCGGTGGGCAGCGCAGTCGCACAGCTGACGTTACTGCACCAGCAGTTCAGAAACCGCCATCGCCAGCCGGTCGGGTGCTTCTTCGGGTATCGCGTGCGACATGCCAGCCAGCCTATGCACGGTCACGTCGTCAACGGCCGCCGCGTTCAACGCCGAGCGCATGCGCTCGCCGTTTGCTGGCAGAAACGGGTCGTCGGCCCCCAGCATGAGACCAACCGGCATGCGAAGAGAGTTGGGGGCGAGCTTGATCGCATCGACATGGTCGGCAACCACACGCAGCTGTCGAGTTGCGACTTCGCGTCCGTCGCTGGTCCGAAACGGCTTGAGGTACACATCCAGCACGTGACCCGCGAGCAGCCTGTTGGTGTACCCGCGAGCCAAGGCCGTGTGCAGCGCCGAGGCGAGCCAGTCGGGCGGCAACATTCGCCACAGCCTCTCGCCACGCGCCAGGCGACGCAACGCGGGTGGCGCAGAAGCCGACTGGTGGTGCTCGGCCATATGGCACGGATTGCACAGTTGCAAGCGCGTGACCCGATCGGGAGCGCGCAGCGCGATCGCCGTGGCCACCGCGGCGCCGAAGCCATGGCCGACAAAGCATGCCGGTTCCACGCGCAACCGGTCAAGCAGCGCCAAAACACGATTGGCGTGCGCGTCGAGGGTGTAGCTGGCCGACGCTGGCGTATCGGAGCGTCCGTGGCCGAGCAGGTCGATAACGAGGATCCGGTGCCCTTTGGGCAGCCGCGCGGTCAGATCGCGCCAGACGTGCGACGACGTAAACGCGCCGTGCAGCAGCACCACCGGTTCACCCGCTCCACGGGTACCGGCAGCGTAGCAGTACATCCGGGAGTCGTTGAGGTCAACAAACTCGCCGCGCATCAGGCGGGGTAGCGGGAGGAGATCAGCATGATGGTATGCAATCTCTCGCTCGCGGGAGCCTTGGGACAAGGGACGCGAAAACGGGGGCGATCATGATGATCGCCCCCGTTCGCGTTACTGACCCTTGCGTGCTGAGCTTTTAGCGAACTGGCGGTGGACGCTGACCCTGACGTGCACCGGCAGCCGGCATGGCCTCGATATTCTTGTCAAACTGCGTCTGCTGGTCGGGTGTGAGCACTTCGCGCATCGCCTTGCGCTCCTCGGCCTGCATGGCCTCGGCCTGTGTCCGCATGGTGTACATGTCACCGCCGCCACCGCGCGCAGCCTGCATCATTTCCTGGCGCTTGGCCGCCGTGGCTGTGGTAATGGAGTCGATCTTTTTGGTTTGCGCTTCGTCAAGCGTGATGTCCTTGAACATCAGCTCACGGACGCGCTGCTGCGCTTGCCCCGCGCCAGCGCCGCCGCCGCGGCCGCCGGCACCGCCACGGCCTCCGCCGCCACCCTGCGCCTCGACCTGACCACTGATTGCCACCATTAACGCGGCGACTGCGACCATCTTGTTGAGAGACATCATGGGACGTGAATCCTCGAAGGATTGTGTAACAGGATCGAGCAGACCCGCTCGCGGGTTTACCGTGGCACCACCGGCAACACTGAATGAGACGTGGTAAAGTGAGTATTGTTAATGGAGCTACTGGCGAATGCCGCCAAAACCTGTATGATACCGAGACTTGGCCGCTCCGACGCCGAGCCATTCTTCGCTCCCGCCTGTGACCCTGCCAGAAACTACGCCTCCCTTTCCGTTCCCGGTTTCAGCGCCTCCCAGCCCCGTCAACGTGCCGCAGCCGCCGGCCACGTTTGCGCTGGGGTGGCTGCTCAAGCATGGCTCGCCAGCCATCCAGTATCGGGCTCTGGTAGATGTCGCGGAAATTCCGCTGACATCAGCACCCCGCGCTGGTGCCTTGCCTTATGTCATGCAGCAGAGCTGGGAACTGCTCTTTCACCAGCACCCCGACGGTTCGTGGGGCAACGGCATGCTCACGGTGCCGCCGCCGGGACAGGGCTCACCGGTTGGCCTGGGGGCCATTCTCGGCTATCGCCGGCTGATCGAGCTTGGTTGGGACGCCGATTCCCCGCCGCTGGCCACGGCGCGACGGGCGCTCTTCCGGCTGCTGCCTGAGGACAACGATCCGTCTTTTCTGTATGAGTTGGCCGACGAGGCGGGGACGGACCCTGATCTGATCGCCAGAGGGCGCCAGATTCTGCGCGAGGCTGCTGCTGCCGCGCTGGCCCAGGCGGGCTACGAGGCCGATCCTCGCTTGCGTGGGGCCGCGAGACGTATTCTGGACAAAATTGGCGAGTTTTTGCGCCAGCCGGACTCGGACAAGCCGTTCATTCGTGTGGGCAATCAGCACGTGCTGCCGGCCACTGCGGCGCCGCCGTCATTTCATGCGTTGGTCATGCTGGCACATATGCCGCATTTCCGCAGCGAACATCACGAGCACATGGAGCGCCTCTTTACCTGGCTCTCGCTCCAGGTCCCTCGCATGGCGCCTGTGCAGCAGGTTGGTGAGAACCATCTCATTGAACAGACCCATCTGGCGTTGGGTGACATTCTGCCCACGCGCTACATCATGGACGCCGACATGCCCACCGCCCTTGCGTGGCTGGAGCTGATGGCGCGTATGGGCTTTGTGCGCCGGAACGAGGGCTGGTCCAAGTTGCTCGACAAGCTGCTCGATGACAGAGACAGGTACGGGGTGTGGCATCCGCCGCGTTCGGTGACCATGCCAGCCACGGTGCCCGACTGGGTGTGGCCCATCATGCCTCTGCACGAAAGAAGTGCGGACAGTGAGGCGGCCAGTGAGCCTGACGATTATTCGGTGGACGTCACTTTCCGCCTTGGATTAATCGCCAAACTGGCCGGTCGCCCCATTGACATTCTCTGATACCATCGTGCACAGACTGGCAAGCGATTAGCTTTCCGCAATACACATGGAACCAGACCACACGACTCAGACACCAACCTTTGCCGCCCTCGGGCTGGCCAAGGAGCTGCTCGACGCACTCAGCGACGCCGGCTATCAACCTCCCACCCCGATTCAGGCCGACGCCATCCCCGTCGCCCTGACCGGACGGGACCTCATCGGGCTCGCGCAGACGGGCACAGGCAAGACGGCCAGCTTTACGCTGCCAATCCTGCACCGATTGATGGGCGGCCCCAGGCGCACCCGCGCGCTGGTACTCACACCCACGCGCGAGCTCTGCCTGCAGGTGGAGGAAAGCGTACGCAAATACTCCAAACACGCGCCGCTCGATGTGATTCCGGTGTTCGGTGGGGTGAGCTACGAGCCGCAGGAAAAGGCGTTGCGCTCGGGCGTTGACATTGTCGTGGCGACCCCAGGCCGCCTGATCGATCAGCTCGATCGTCGCAATGTGGACTTCTCGTACCTTGAGATTCTTGTGCTCGACGAGGCTGATCGCATGCTCGACATGGGCTTTGCGCCGCAGCTTCAAAAAATCGTGGAGCAGATTCCACGATACCGTCAAACCATGCTCTTTTCGGCCACCATGCCGCCTGAAGTAGAAGCGCTTGGTCGCAAGTATTTGCGCCGACCGGTGGTGGTGCAAGTTGGACGGCGATCGCAGGCTGCGAGTACGGTCACGCACGCGGTGTATCCGGTGCGGAAGGAACGCAAAACCGAACTGTTGGTGAATCTGCTGACGGCCTCGCATCACGACTCGGTGCTCATCTTTACCCGTACCAAGCACGGGGCAGACAAAGTAGAGCGTGAGTTGCAGCGCGCGAATATTCCGACCGCCGCCATGCACGCGGACAAGTCGCAGCCGCAGCGCATTCGCGCACTCGAAGACTTTCGCAACGGCAACATTCGTGTGCTTGTGGCCACCGACATTGCACAGCGCGGGCTCGACATCGATGGCATCTCGCACGTGATCAACTTTGACGTGCCTCAGGCACCGGAAGATTACGTGCACCGCATTGGACGAACGGGCCGAGCTGCTGCGACAGGTGATGCTTATACGTTTATGTCGCCTGATGAAATCGGTATGGTGCGCACGATTGAGCGCGAAATCGGCCAGGAAATCCCGCGTATTTCGGTACCGGGATTTGATTTCGGAACGGTCAG
>JBBSPO010000308.1:0-4652 GCA_038258695.1 Gemmatimonadales bacterium
GCGCCAAGCCAACACGTTGCGAACCGCATTTCGGTTATCTCAAGCCCGGTCTTCCGCTTGATTCTTATGTCGCGCTCGCCGATGGTGGCGCGTGCCATGTGGAGCATTTTGTCGAGAAACCGTCGCATGCGCTGGCCGACACACTGATTGCAGACGGTGCGCTTTGGAACACCGGTGTGTTTGTGTGGCAAGCGCAGACGGTGCTCGATGAACTGTCTGCGCGCGTGCCAGAAATTGCCAGCGGCCTGCCGTATTTGTCGGCCGGAGAGTTGCCGCTGTTTGAAGAGCACATCACCAGCAGTATTTCCATCGATCGTGGACTGCTCGAGCGCAGTGACCGGGTCGTAGTGTTGCAAGCGTCGTTTGGATGGGACGACGTTGGTACATGGGCCTCACTGCGTCGCGTGCGTGAACTCGATGACACCGGCAACGGTGTGATTGGGCCGGCGCACTGCATCGATTCGTCGGGCAATATTGTGCACAGCGAAAACGGTGAGATCGTGGTGTATGGTGTGAGCGGATTGCTGGTGGTGAGCATTGACGGACTCACGTTCGTCACCACGCTTGAACGAGCAGCCGAGTTGGGTCCGCTCATCGCACAGCTGCCGCCACATTTGCGGGTGCGTCCGGGAAAGACGCCGCCGATCAGCTGAGCGGCTGGTCAGGCGTGAAGTCGCCCAGAGCAGCGGCAAGAGACCGCTGCTCTGGTGCCCCAACATCACTACACCCCCCGAAACACCGGCATACGCTTCTCACCAAACGCCGCCATCGCCTCCCGCACATCGCCGCTCGCGAAACAGGTTTTGATGTGCGCGAGTTCGCTGCGCAAATGCGCTTCAAGCGTCGCCGACGCACTCTCGAGCAGCAGACGTTTGGTGAGGGCCAGTGCAATCGGTGGACCGGACGCCAACTGTGCCGCCAACGCCTGCGCCGCTAACACGCACTCGCCGTCAGGCACCACACGCGTGGCCAGGCCAATGCGTTCCGCTTCAGCGGCCAACACATCGCGCCCACTGAACAGGATCTCCGCCGCGCGGCCGTGCCCGACCAGCCGCGGCAGCCACCACGACACACCGGCGTCGGGCGACAACCCTCGGCGCACATAACCAGCGGTCATTTTCGCGCCCTCGGCGACCACCCGCAGATCACAGGCCAGTGCCAGTCCGAATCCCGCACCTGCCGCGGCACCGTTGATGGCCGCAATCACCGGCTTCTCGCACCCCGCCAGCGCCAGCACCCACTTGCCCACCCAGTAAAGCGGGTCCATGCGGTCGGCGCGCAGGCCGTCGGTGAGCGATACAGGCTCCATGAGATCGAGCCCCGCGCAAAAGCCGCGTCCGGCGCCGGTCACCACCACGGCGCGAACGGCGTCATCGCGCGCCGCTTGGCGGACGGCCAGCGGGAACTCATCCGCCAGCACCGGATTCACGGCATTCAACCGATCGGGCCGGTTGAGTGTGATCGTGCAGACGCCGTGCTCAGACGTTTCGAGCAACAGGTGCGCAAACGAAGGCGCGTGTGACATGCTGGCCTCTTGAGAGGGGTTCCGTCAGGACATTTGGCTGCGGCGATCTGTCACAAGCGGGTGAGATGATTCGCCCGTGATCTGCGTCTGATCGCGCCCTGATCTGCAGCAACTTCAGCCATCAGCACGGTAACGTCAACGCACCGGGCGACTGGTCCCACTACCGTTTTCCCCCTGTCACTGTGTAGATCACAGAGTCTATCCTTCCCGACGTGGTCTGAAATCGCACCGCCGTCTGGTCCGTCACTGGTTCACGTTCGCAATACCCGCGTATCATGACAGGCACTCGCACCGCACGTTCATCCAGCTCGTCGCGCATGCTGCACGACGAAGAAGATCTCGCCCTCAATGCGCAGCCCACCGCCTGCGCCGATGCCTTGGCCCGCACCGCCGACGAGTGCGCCAGACAACGCGAACGTTTGTCCAAGCTCATCTCGCGCAATGTGGGCCGAGCTGAACTCACCGCCGTGCACGCCATGGTGGAGACCTGCGATCTGGCCCTCGAAGAGGGTGTTGCGAGTTACGAAACGGCGTGCAAGAGCGACGCCATTCCCGATGAGGCGCTGCGCAAACAGGCCAGCAGCCTGTGGCACGCGTCGCGCGAATACTTGCGGCGGCACTCCATTGCCGACCACGCGTCGCGTCTGATCAAGCAGCACGACGCCGAGGCGCTGGGTGATTTGCATTTCGAGTACGAGCTCGAAGCGTCTGCAGTGCTCGCGCTGCGCCACGCCTGCTCAGCGTACTTCAAGACGCGGCCCGAAGCGGCCTAGTCCTCGCCGCTACGCCCACCGAACTGGACACCCACCGTCCTGTCCAGTGGACGCTGATTGAGCCGCGTCCGCGTCGTCACCGGTAAACCTTTATCAGCAATGGGTTTACCGGGAGCGACGCAGCTTGTCCCCGTGGCACCACGCTTGCTCTTGAACGTGACAGTCTCCCTCTGTCCTCTTTCCCGAGCTGCTCATGCGCCCGTCCGCCTATCGTCTAATCAACAGTGCCCTGGTTGTCGCGCTTTTTGCTGGCACGTTGCTTCCCGCCGTGGCCGCGGCGCAGGAGCGCGCCTGGCCCCCTCAGTTCCGCCGTGATCGCGCCCAGTTCGCGCTTGAGGCGTCGGGCTCTCTCGCCACGCTCCGAGGCAACCCCATCGGCCAAGCCACCGACGGCAGCGGGTTTGACGTCATGGCATCGGTTGGGGTGAGCGTGCTCTCACTTGGCGGTGGATACCAGCGCTCGCAGCATCGGCTTGGGTCGGACGACGCCGTGGTGCAAGGCTTCTTCTTTGAGCCCAGGCTCGCGCTGCCGCTGGCGGCACGCAACTTCACACCGTTTGTGTACGGTCGTGTGTCGCGCCTCGAACGGTCGATGCAGAACACCACCGGCCGCACGAGCACCGGCACTGGTTTGGGCGGTGGCGTTGGTACGTACGTGTGGATCGCGCCCAATGTGCAACTCAATACCACAGTTGGCTGGACCGATTTGCGCTTCAGTGCCTCTGACGACGTAAGCGTCTCCCCAATCGGCGGTCGTTCTACAGGTTCAAGCTGGGGTGTTCGTGCCGGCCTTACGCTGGGTTTTGATCGTTGGGGCCGTTGAGGCCGTTCAGCGTCAGCTCAAGCAGTTTGCGCGCCGGTTGTGGATCACGCGTGAGGTACACTTGCAGTCGCTCCACCACGACCGGCGCCGTCACCCGCAGCGCCAGCAGTTCTCGCTCCGACTCGCGCGTGAGGGTGCGGTAAAAGTTGAGCGTACAATGCGGTGTGAACAGAAACCGCGCGGGCTTGAACATCAGTCCACTGGTGGCAATGCGTTCGTGCAGCGTGCGCAGTGGTCCGTGCGGGTCGAGTGGCAGCGAGATGATGTCCGTTTGCATGAATCGCATTGGCGCCCCAAACGACAGCGACATGGGTGGGATGGAGGCAGCGATGGGAGCCAGCGCGCGCTCTACGTCAGCCGTGGGTGTATCGCTGGGGATTGCTCCTACTCCAGATGAGCCCACCAGCGTCACGTGCGGAGGCGTGAGTCGGGCCAGTTTGGGATCGTACTTTTCCTGGATCTCGCGCACAATGCGTCCCGCTTCGCCGGGAAGCTCCACCAGCACAAAAATACCGAAGGATGCCGCCACGTCAGCCGCGCAACATGTCAGCGCCTAACGCACCGAAAGCGCCGGACGCACTCGGCGAACAGTATAAACTCACGATAAAATCCCGGAATATGCAAAAGTTGTTATCGCGCCGTGGTCAACCGGCCGATTGGCCCTCACGCCGCGCGCGCCTTCGCTGTAACTTGAACTGATGGGCGAAGCCATGGCAGTGATTCGCGAATACTTGAGCGAAACCGAAGCGCACGTCGCCCGCGGCGTGCTTGAAGCGTACGACATTCCCGCCGTTGTGCTGCGAGACAACGCCGGCGGTATGTTGCCCTCCATGCACATCATGTTCCCGGTGCGGTTGGCGGTGCGTGAGTCTGATGCGCCTCGAGCTGTCGATATTCTCGATGCTCCGTTTATCGAAAGCGACGACTCGTTCCCCACCGACGACTTCCCCCCGCCTCCGCGCTGATCGCGAGCTCCGATTCCCATCGTCGCCATCACACCGGAAACGCTGTCGCAGGCAGCAGCGCTCTTGCGTGGTGGCCAGCTCGTTGCCATCCCGACCGAGACTGTATACGGCCTGGGCGCACACGCGCTTGACGCAACCGCAGTCGCGCGCATTTACGAAGCCAAAGCGCGGCCGGCGTGGAATCCGCTCATTGTGCATGTGGCCGACGTAGCAGCCGCGCAGTCACTGGTAGCCCACTGGCCGGAGCGCGCCACGCTGCTGGCCCATGCCTTCTGGCCCGGTCCGCTCACGCTCGTGCTCAACAAAGCTTCGCATGTACCGGACATCGTGACCGCTGGCGCGAGCACCATTGCGCTGCGCATTCCGGCACATGACGGTGCGTTGGCCCTGCTGCGCGAAAGCCAGCTGCCGATTGCCGCCCCCAGCGCCAACCGCTTCACCGAGCTTTCACCAACCACGGCGCAGCATGTGGCTGACGGATTGGGCGACCGCGTCGGGATGATCCTTGACGGTGGCCGCTGCGAGGTCGGAGTAGAAAGCACCGTGGTGGATCTCACCGCAACCCA
>JBBSPO010000309.1:0-4634 GCA_038258695.1 Gemmatimonadales bacterium
ACAAGCGCCATTTTGCACACCGCAACCAGCCGGTCACTCGTGTTGCTGGACGAGATTGGCCGAGGCACGGCGACGTACGATGGTGTATCGATTGCGTGGAGCGTGAGTGAACATTTGCACAACGCGATTGGCTGCAAGACCGTGTTTGCCACGCACTATCATGAGCTCACGCAGCTGGCCGAAGAGCTCGATGCGGTGTGCAACTTTACAGTGGCTGTGCGCGAGGTTGGTGAACAGATACTGTTCCTGCATCGACTGATTCCAGGCGGTGCCGATCGCTCGTACGGTATTGAAGTGGGACGGCTGGCCGGATTGCCGGCACCGGTGATTGCGCGTGCAAAGGATGTGCTGGCACTGCTCGAGGGCGATGGTGCGCAGTTGGCGGCGCGCCTCACAGGTGATGGGTTGGAAAATGCACACGCCGGGCACACGCACGCTGTGGGTGGAGCGCCGCGTAGTGCTCACGCACGCATTGCATCGGCGCTTATCGCGCAAACGCCCGCGCAAACCACCGCGCACGCGGCACAGTCGGCCCCGCCGCAGGAACAGCTGGGGTTCTTTGGTGAGACGGTGCGCGTAGAGGTGCGCCCGGATCCGGTCATGCAGGAGATCGCGGCCCGCATTGCTGCGCTCGATCCCAATCGCCTCACACCCATGGACGCGCTGCAGCTGCTGGCGTCCATTCGCGACGAGGTGCTGCGGCATGGCCAGCACGGTGAATCCGCAGCGCAAGCAGCAGCCGTGCCCAACGCGATATAGTGACCCAAGGGTCGAGCGCCGCCCGCCCCCGCGGCTGGAAGCCCGGCAAATCCGACCTGGCCGCCGCTGTCTCGCTCACCGTGCCCGATGTGATCGCGCCCGGATTGCGGGTGCTGTTTTGTGGGATCAACCCGGGACTCTACACGGCCGCCATTGGACATCATTTTGGCCGACCGGGCAATTGCTTCTGGCCGGTGCTGCACGACGCGGGCTTCACGCCGCACCTGTTCAGTCCGTGGGACGAGCAGGTGATGCTGCCGCTGGGGCTAGGCATCACGAATGTGGTGGCGCGCACCACGGCCACCGCCGCCGAGCTCGGTGCGGAGGAGCTGCGTGAGGGCGGCGAGCTTTTGCACGCCCGGGTGAATCATTTTGCACCGCGAGTGCTGGCCGTGCTTGGGGTGGGGGCCTATCGTTCAGCATTCGGCAGCCCCAAGGCGCAGGTGGGACCGCAGACGGACTCAATCGGTACTACGCAGGTGTGGGTGCTGCCCAATCCGTCGGGGCTCAACGCCAACTATCAACGTGGCGCGCTGGCGGCGCTGTTTGCCGAGTTGCGTGCGGCGGTGCCGGATTGAAGAACTTGTTTGAGAGGTTGTTGCCATGTCCCCTTGCCCGCCCATGACACATCGCTTGCCACACCACGCGCCGGATCACTTGCCAGATCGCGGCACACCCCCCAACGCCGCGTCGCGCTACACACGTCGCGTGTTATCGAGCGCTGCCTTGGCGGTGTTGTGCGTGGCCTGCAGCACCGATGCGCCGGCTGCTGATGATCGCGTGCGTGCCGACTCGCCGCTTACCGTGGGCCGACGCACGCCGGTGTACCGGGTAGATGTGGTGCGATCATTTGCCCATGACACGGCCGCGTTCACACAGGGGCTGCTGTGGCACGAGGGCGAGATGTTTGAGAGTACCGGTGAAGTGGGTAGGTCAAACATCCGCCGGGTGGATGTGCAGACTGGTGAAGTGAAGCAGCGCCGCGATCTGCCGCCGCCGCACTTTGGCGAAGGTATCGTGATTCTGGGCGACAAGCTGTACCAGCTCACGTGGCAATCGGGCAAGGGATTTGTTTACGACAAAAACACCTTTGCGCCGCTTGGCGAGTTCACGTATGAAAAGGAAGGTTGGGGCCTCACCACCGACGGCACGCACCTGATCATGAGTGATGGCACACCTCGGCTTCGCTTCCTTGATCCGGAAACATTCAAGGTGGTGCGCGAAGTGATGGTTAACGAAAACGGCTCGTCAGTGAATGCGGTAAACGAACTGGAGATGGTGAAGGGTGAGATCTGGGCCAATAAATGGATGACCGATCGCATCATGCGCATTGATCCCATCACCGGCACCGTGTTGGGTTGGATTGACCTGGCAGGCTTGCTTCCGGACAGCGAGCGCACCGGCAACGAAGATGTACTCAACGGCATAGCGTACGACGCCGAAGGTGACCGCATTTTCGTGACCGGAAAAAAGTGGCCGCGCTTGTTTCAGATTACGTTGCGCGCGGCGAACTGATCACCGATACCGCACAATCGCCAGCTGCACATCGCTATCGGGTGCCCGCCCGTTGAGCGTGACTGAAATGAGCGCGCGTGACGCCGCCGGCACCGAGAAGCGCAGATAGCCGCTGCCGCCGCCCGCCAGCGTTACGCGACGTTCGGTAAACGGAGGCAGTGTGCGCGTGGCCAGCGGATACGAACCAAGTGGCTGTCCACCGAATGTGAGCGACGGAAAAATGGAGCGGAAGTTCCACGCGGGCACTGTGTAGATGGGATCCAGATTGGCCGCCAGATCGTCGGCGAATACGGCCACGGCCCAGTCGCGCAACCATTCGGATAGCGCACCGTTGGGAATCGAAGCGCGCAGGTTTGCGAGACCGCTTTCCGGACTGTCAACCAGACTGCGGTAAAACGCCGCTTCGGCGGCCTCAGTGGGCTGACGACCGGCTGCGTAGCGCAGGAAATTCCATGCCGCGCCTCGCGTAGCGAGCGAATCGTTGGGCGCGTAGGGTGACTGCGTTTCGGGTTCGCGCAGGTAGCCCACCCAGCGCGCGAAGTTTTGTGCTGCGTAGTTGGAGAACAGCTGCGCACCGGTGGCGTTGGGTGCCACCTGCTGCAGTCCCAGATTCTCGCGCGAGCCAAAATCGCCAATGCGGAAGTACAACAGTTCTTCGGCCGTGTGCGCGAGCCCCTCGTCGAGCCATGTCTCTTCGTTGACGTCAGCGCCCGGCGTCACCAGCAGACGCCGCCCCGAGTTGATGAGATGCTGCAGCTCATGCGCTACGGTGGTGCGATTGAGACGAGTGACGTCTGCCTTGCTGCGTGAGTTGCCATTGATCTGTCCTGACGGATCGGCCACGAGCAGATACATCATTTCGCGCTCGTTGCTGTCGGCGCAGGCGGGCAGATTGTTGCGCGCCGTTTTGGGATACAGGTCGCGCGCAAAAAAGAATCCGCCAATCACAAAGCCCGCGCTGGGCGGTGTGAGTTGATTCACAGCGCTGGTATAAAACAGTGTGATGCGGTTGAACTGACTGACGTTGGTTGGTTCGCCGAAGTACGTCGTCGCCAACGGCCAGGTGAGCGTATCAAACGTGGCGGCAATGGCTTCGTATTCGGCGTCGGTGTAACCGCCGGTTGGATTGCTGGTGTCGGCCACAATCACCGCCCGTTCCGACACCGCCACCACGCGACCCGCGCGCGGGCGCGGCTGGCTGCACGCCGACAGCGCCTGCGCATTGAGGGTAACGATGGAGCCTACAACCGGCGGCTGGATTTGCGCCGCCAGCACGCCGCGGGAGCGCGAAGTGTTGTCGCGCTCACCACCGGCAAACCGCTCGCGCGCTGCGTTCACGAACGGCGCCAGTTCGCGCTTTTCGCGCAGCCGCAGTCGTTCTTCAAAACCGCCATCGCGTGAGCGCTCATTCACTGCGGCCGCCAATGGCGCGGTGGCGGCCAGGCCAAATGCGCTGAGCGCGCTGCTGGCCTGCGGAGGTGTCCCAACGCCCAGTGCCAGTGCGTCCAGTCCTTTGGTGGCGCCGTAGTTGGCGGCTGTGTTCACGAGCACCAATGCGTACGACGCGCCCGCAACGGTGGCTCCAACACACTGTTCGGCGGCGCGTGAGGCCGAGTTGAGCAGCACGACCTCGCCAATAGCCGGTACGACCAGGTCTCGCGTGCCACAAAACGATGAGCCGACCGGACCCACCGTGAGATTGACCGTGTCGGTGAGCGGGCCACTGGGGCCACCGGTGGTCACCACGGCGCGCCCGGTGCCCTGGGACACGGCGGTCACGAGATTTCCGGTGAACGAAATGACCGATGGATCGAGCGACTGCCAGGTGAGCGCCAGCTGCTGTACGGTGTTGCCAAACTGGTCGCGCGCCGATGCCTGCAGGCGCAGCGTATCACCGACGCCCAGTGAGAGTTGATTGGGTGATGCTACCACCTGTGCGGCTGGCCCTGGGCGGATGGTCGCGGTGAAAGTCGCGGGTGCGACTCCTGCCACATTGGCGGTAGCGACGGCGGTGCCAGCCTGTGTGCCAAGCGTCCAGCGCGATTCGGCGCGTCCGTTGCTGTTGGTTTGCACCGCCGTGGGAAACACCGATCCGCCGCCCGGCGAGACGTTGAACGTGACGCGGATATTGGGCAGAGCGCGCCCGTTTTCGTCGAGAATAGTGACGGCAACAGGCGTCACCAGCGGTTGACCGGCTGCCCCTTCCTGCGATGCGCCGCTTTCGATGCGCAGCGCCGACGGATTGGGAGGCGGCCCGGAGACCGAGTCACCGCCGCCGCAGGCCGACAGAACGCCTGTGAGCAAAAAGACGGTGAGGACGCGCATGGACCATGCGCCGCGGGCAACTGAAGTGGAGTCGG
>JBBSPO010000310.1:0-4585 GCA_038258695.1 Gemmatimonadales bacterium
AGGGACGACTGATCCAGTTTGTGGTGGCACACGAAATCGGACACACACTCGGATTGCCGCACAATCAGGCAGCATCGGGCATGTATCCCGCCGACTCGGTGCGTTCGCGCACGTGGGTGGCGACGATGGGACACGCGCCAACCATCATGGACTACGCGCGCTTCACCTATGTGGCGCAGCCGGAAGACAGCATTCCGCTTGCACAGCTTATCCCGAGCGTGGGTGTGTACGACCCGTTCGCCATCCGCTGGGGCTACGCGCCGTTGCCGGGCGCGCGCACACCCGACGATGAGCGTGCCGCACTCGACGTGATCGCACGCGAACAGGATGCCACACCCTGGCTGCGCTATGGCGTACCCGACGACTTTGGTGCGATTCCGTTCACAGCGTACAGCGAAGCCGTTGGTGACGCCGACGCGGTCAAGAGCACGGCCGCAGGTATCAAAAACCTCAAGCGACTGATACCGATGCTCGTGCCGGCCACCACGAGTGCCACCAACGATGTGTCGCTGACGCAGGAAGGATACGGCCGCATTCTGAGCCAGTTCACCACCGAGATGCGTCATGTGGCCAGTGTGCCGGGTTCGTCCACCGGCCAGGAGAAGTACGGCTCGCAGCCCGGTATCCGATTCGAACCTGTGTCCAAAGCATATCAGAAGCGTGCGGTGCAGTTCATTCACGACAATCTCTTTGAGACACCCACATGGATGCTCGAGTCGGCCATTTTGCGTCGCCTCGAACCCGAAGGTGCGATTGCCCGCATCAACAGTGCGCAGCGCGGTATCCTCGTCACGCTCATGAACGACGAGCGCATGGCGCGACTGGTGGAATACGAAGCGCTGGACGGTGCCGCCAGCAGCTATTCGCTGGCCGAATATCTGAACGACATTCGTACCGGCATCTGGAGTGAACTGCGCGCCGGCTCGGTTTCAGTGGACGCATATCGTCGCGGCCTGCAGCGCATCTATCTGGAGGCCGTTGCCGCCAAGCTTAACGCGGCACCGTCAACCACACCGCGCATCTCGAGCAGCGCACAGACGGGCCAGACCTTCACGGCCGGTGCCCGTCCGAGCACCGACGTGAAGGCGATGCTGCGCTACGAACTGCGCACGCTCGACAGCCAGCTGGCGGCAGCACAGAGCAAGGCGTCCAACGTGATCACGCGCGCGCATCTCGCGGACGCGCGCTGGCAGATCCAGCAGGTGCTGGAGCCGGCGAAGTAGAGCGGACGCTGCGCACGGACTGAAAGCCTGGCGGCAGCTGGAATGCCGATGTCCGCCGTCAGGCTCGCACCCGCTGGTGCGCAGCTTCGCCTGGCGAAGGACATACAAGCCGCAGCGCGTCTATTGGAACCGCAGCCCGGTGCCAAACGCCCACATCACGTAGCGATCGCGTTGAAAGGGCTGCGCAGTGGACAGCTGCAACCACAGTCTGAGTCCGAGCGGGCCAAACTGCAACACGCTGAGATCGGCCCGTCCACGAAATCCATAAAGCGTGGGTTCGGGTCTTCCCGGTCGGCCAAACAATGGCGCCTTTTCGTTGACGCGAAACACGGCTGGGCCCGCAAGCAATCAAACGCCACCAGCTGACCGAGCATTCCCGAACTCTCGGCCCACCAGTACGGCCACCGACGTGAACTGCGGGTAGGGCGGAACGCACGAGGTTGAGCCGGGCACCAGGATGCAGCTGGTTCCAAGGTCAAAGGGCACATGCCAGTGCAAATCAACGCCACCAACCAGTCGGCTGTTCGGCTGCCGACGCAATCGAACGGCGGCAACCGTTCCGAAGGCAATCGACTGCGACAAACTGCGCACCCCTCCGCCGCTCGTAGTGCCAACCGCGATATCAACATCGAGCTTGAGCGCCGGTTGCGCTGGTTGCGCGGGTTGCGCGGGTTGCGCGGGTTGCGCTGACTGAGCCGCAACAGGGACCGTTGCCAGCGCCAGAAGGCACAGCCCGAAAGAAAGTCGCATGCGTTGCCCTGGTCGTATGCTGAAGAGAAAGCGCCCCGGGGAATAGTGCACCCATGCCTGTGTGCAGTGAAAGGCAGCGACAGCGTGATCGCGCACGGTTCAGATGTACAGGTACGTGTACGTATACGCGTAGATGTACAACTCGGTGGCGGATAAACGGCCCGGATTGCGCCCGGTAGGGTGTCCATCCTGCCCCATGCCCCCACACCACCGAGGTCTCCGTGCTCACGCGCATGCGCCGTCATCTGTCAATCTCGTTTTCTCTCTCCGCACTGCTGCTCGGTGCCACACTCACCGGCTGCTCAGGCGACACGTCGGCCAACAGCGATCCGGCCAACGCAACCAGCAGTGATCCAGGTAGCGCCCAATCGCCGGGAATCGCCGGCGCCATCGTTGATGTCGCCACACGTGAAGCCGCAGGTATTCGCCTCAAGCCACTCGACACGCCGCTGCCCGGTAATGTGCTGCCGGATTTCACATACGGGGTGATTATCGACATGAGCACCGCCGTCAATCAAACGGTAACCATGCGGCAGGTCTCCATGCGCATTCGCGACACCGACGCCGAGTCGGCGCGCAACGTGCTCGTGCGGCAATATCTGGCGGCCGGCTTTGATACGAGCGCCGTGATGCAGGAAAAAGAAACACACACCGCCAACTTTTCCAGCGGGGGTGAGGGAAAGGGGTTGATGGCTGCCATGAGCGGCGGCACATCCGTGATGGTACTGGCCACCCCGTCCAAGCCCGACAGCGAGAACCTGGCCGATGGCTTTACCGGCGTGCTCATGCTCACGGTCTACTTCCCGGCAAAGTGAGCTGACAGAAAATCCCGCAGCTGCCGATACTCCATGCAAACGCGCCCTGCTGGCGGGCCCATGCGTAGGCGCGCTATTCTTTCCCGTACGGCAACAGTTTGAGCTATTACATGAGCCCGATCAGCTAAAACCCTGCGGCACCCGCGGACGGTAGTGTGACTGCCAATGTGATTCAAACCCCGCAAGATCTGCTCTATCGCGGCCTCTTTGAGCATTCGCTCGTTGAGGTCCACATGTGGCGTGTTCTCCGTGATGCCGACGGCACGCTGCGCACATGGCAGTTGGTCGATGCCAATCCCAATGCACTCAGATCGTGGGGCAAGACGCTTGAAGAGGTCGTGGGTCTCACCACCGAAGAAATCTTCCCCGGTGCAGATGCCACCGGCACCTTCATGCCGATTGTCGATCAGGTGATGAGTACCGGCGTGCCGCATGAGTGGGAGATGGCGTTTCCGATTACAAAGCAGGTCTTGCACATGATCAGCTTCCCGGTGGGCGAGTACTTTGTGAGTACTGGCTTTGACGTCACCGGCCAGCGACTTCAGGAGCAGGAGCTGCACGACGCGCTCAAGAGTCTGAAGCAGGCCACCAGTGCGGCCAAAGTGGGATTGTGGGATTGGGACCTCACCAGCAATACGCTGCGCTATTCGGACGAGTGGAAAGCGCAGATCGGCTACGCGCCACATGAGATCACCAACTCGTACAACGAGTGGGAAAGTCGTGTGCATCCCGAGGATCTTGAACCCACCCTGAAGCAGATCAAACGCAAGCTTGAGCATCCGGATTCGGCGTACTCGGTGAGCTTTCGCTTGCGGCACAAAGACGGCTCGTATCGTTGGATTCTGGCGCAGTCGTCGGTTGTCACCGAAGACGAAGGCCATTCAGTTCGCATGGTTGGTTCGCACATCGATATCACCGAACGCCGTCAACTCGAAGAGCAGGTGATCAAGACACAAAAGCTGAAATCCGTGGGCACATTGGCAGCAGGTATTGCACACGACTTCAACAATCTGCTCGCGGCTATTATCGGTAATCTGTCACTGCTCAAGGAAAGTGACCCAACCGCACCCGACCGACTGACTCTGCTCTCCGAAGTTGAGGACGCCGCGATACGCGCCAAGTCGCTCACATCTCAATTGCTCACCTTTGCCAAAGGCGGCGCACCGGTTCGAAAAATCGCGTCCGTCAAAGAAGTGATTGTTGAGTCGGCAATGTTTGTGAGCCGAGGATCAACGTCCCGGTGCGAGTTTGCAGTTGATGATGACCTCAGCAACGTCAACGCCGATATTGATCAGATCAGTCAGGTGGTCGAAAATCTCGTTATCAATGCAGTACAGGCGATGAAAAATGGGGGCACCATTCACGTCGGCGCGCGCAACGTTGTGCTGCCTGAAACCAACCAATGGGATTTGTCGCCAGGACACTACGTGCAGGTGTCGGTGGCCGATCAGGGCGGTGGCATTGACAACGATGATCTACCGCGCGTGTTCGATCCGTTTTACACGACCAAGTCTACCGGCAGCGGACTCGGCCTTTCCACCTCGTATTCCATTATCGACCGACACTACGGCCGACTGACAGTTACGTCGGAGGTGGGCCGCGGGTCGGTGTTCACGTTTTTTCTGCCCGCATCAAATGCGTCGCCGATGGCTGCGGCCAGTCCCACGCTTGTGCATGGTTCGGGACGCATCCTGGTGATGGACGACGACGCGCCGATACGTCGCCTCATGAAACGCCTGTTGGAGCGGATTGGCTACGACTGCGATGCTGCACCAGACGGCGACACCGCGCTGGGCC
>JBBSPO010000311.1:0-4577 GCA_038258695.1 Gemmatimonadales bacterium
TCGGGCACGGCTGGCATTCGCGCGACCATTGAAGGCGTCAGCGGAACCGCGAGTGTCACGGTCACGCCGGTGCCGGTGGCCAGCGTGACACTGACACCAGCGACGCCAAGTCTGGAAGCGGGGGATACACTCACACTTTCGGCGCAAACACGGGACGCACAGGGAGCCGTGCTCACCGGCCGCACGGTTCAGTGGACCGTTACCAATACCGCCGTCGCGACAGTAAACACGAACGGGCTGGTAACTGCCGTGGCCGCGGGAAGCACGACCGTGCGCGCGACAAATGGCACCGTGAGTGGAGAGGTACCGCTGGTTGTGCTGCCTGCCGCCGTGGCGGTAGTTGAGCTGTCGCGCGATTCGGCCATGCTCGTGCCCAACCAGCCGCTGGCGCTTTCGGCGACGCTGCGTGACGCGCGACAGAACACCCTCTCGGGCCGAACGGTCTCGTGGCAATCGAGCGCGCCTACAGTGGCAACCGTATCGGCCAGCGGAGCCGTGGTGGCCGTATCGCCGGGCACGGCGACAATCACGGCGTCCTCGGAGGCGAAGTCTGATTCAGCAACGCTCACGGTGAGAGCCGGCGGGTGGGTAACACCAGCTGGCGGCACAGTGACCGCCGGTGCGGTGACCCTCACGGTGCCCACGGGCGCCGCTGCCGCCCCGCTGGCAATCACGGTGCAGCCACTTGCGGCTCCGCCGGCAGACGCACGGCTGCTCACCGGTACGGCGCACGAGTTCGGGCCGGACGGCACAACCTTCGCACAGCCCGTGACGGTGCGTATCAGCTACGCCGCGAACACGCTCAACGGCGCCAATGCAGCAGACTTGGCGCTGCACCGCTACAGTGGCACCGCCTGGGTGCCGGTGGCTGGTAGCACGGTGGACGTTGGCGCGAGCACCGTGAGCGGACAGGCTACGTCACTCGGCCGTTTCGCGGTGCTTGAGGTGCCGCCGCCGGTCGCCAGCATTTCCCTCTCGCCGACGGTGGCAAGCGTGGCGGTGGGTGAATCCGTAGCACTCGTACCCACCGTGCGCGACGCCATGCAGAACGTGCTCACCAACCGCGTCATCACGTGGTCGTCGAGCAATAGTGCGTTGGCTACCGTGAGTGCCACCGGCACAGTCACCGGCGTTGCCAACGGTGGGCCCGTAGCGATCACGGCGACCAGCGAAGGACGGACTGCAACCGCGCAGATTACGGTGGAGACAGATTTCGCGTTCAAGCAGTTGGCGGTTGGTCGCGATCACAGCTGCGGATTGAGCACCGCAGGGGCAGCGTTCTGCTGGGGAGCCAACGAGAGCGGTCAGCTCGGTATCAATGCCACGTCGCCCTTCGTCTTCGCACAGCCCCGTCCGGTGTCCGGCGGGCACGTCTTTTCCGCCGTGTATGGAGGTGAATCCTTCTCCTGCGCGCTTACGGCAACGGGCGCCGCGTACTGCTGGGGTGAAAACTTCACTGGACAGGTTGGCGACGGCACCACGACGGAGCGCAGGCTTCCCACCGCGGTTGCCGGAGCGCGCGTATTCACCAAGCTGGCCACGGGTGAGCACCATGCGTGTGGTCTGTCGGCCAACGGGGTGGTCCAATGCTGGGGCGCAAATGCCGACGGAGGGCTCGGCGACGGAACGTTCATCCCTCGATTGGTCCCCACTCCGGTGAGCGGAAATCATAACTTCGTGGATATTGCAGGGGGCGAAGACTTCACCTGTGCGCTCACGTCGCAGGGCGCCGCGTGGTGTTGGGGTGATAATGGTTTCGGTCAGCTGGGCATTGGAAGCAGCGGGACCAACATTGCCGCACCAACCCAGGTGGTGGGAGGGCACGCGTTCACAAGTATCTCTAACGGCGAAGATCACGCCTGCGCCGTGAAACAGAATGGCGAGGCATGGTGCTGGGGCCGGGGAGGTCTTGGGCGACTGGGCAACGGCACCGAGATGGATAGCAACGTGCCCGTGCGCGTTGCCGGCTCTCATGAGTTTGCGAGTGTCGCGGGGTTCGAAGAACACAGCTGCGGATTGCTCACAAACGGAAGGGTGCTGTGCTGGGGACAAAACGCGGGCGGAGAACTGGGCGACGGAACGTCTGCGACACGCCTGGCGCCGACGGCTATAGCTGGTAATCTCACGTTCGTGCAACTCGCGGACGGATATTCCAATCACAGCTGTGCCCGTACCGCCGGGGGCCAGGCGTGGTGCTGGGGCAGCAACACTTTCGGGGACATCGGCACCGGGTCGTTCGGCGGCGTTATTCGTGCGCCATCACGCGTTGTGGACGGGGACTATTTGGCGAGATGAAACTCGAAAGCCTGCCCGATGCGTGCGATCTTCACTGCTTTGGGTGAGCCGTTTTTGGAGATGTACCACATCTGCGAAAACGCGCCACCTTTTTGCTCAACTTTCCAGCAATCGAAGGTGCCGGCGGGCACCGTGACTGACGCACTACCCACCACCGCAAACGTGATCGGCTGCGTGACGCCGAGCCCATGTGCGAAAATGTTCACGGTAAACGTCACACCATCAGCCCAGCGGAGAAGCGGCACCACCGCTGGGACCGCCGCAGAGAGAAGCATCCCGTCAGTGATCGCCGCGTTGATCGGTGTACTGGTGGGACCGGCTGCTGTTACCGAGCCAGCTGAACCCTTCGCACGACCGTCTGCGAAGTCAATGCTGGTCTCTATGCGTTGGTCCAGCGTTGATAGCGACTGCTTCAGTTTTCGCGGAGACAGCGCCGTATCTGTCTGCATGATGCTGGCCTGAACTATCAGACCGCCCAGAATGCTGAGCCTCTCGTTGAAGGTCAGTCCGTCGGCGCGCCGCTCGAGCGTGTAAATTGAGTGGCCGAGCGGACTTCCACCCACGAAGACAACAAATGAGTCGCGACGTGCTGTCAGCTTGCTGAAGTCGATGTTGATGGCCACGTTGTAGTCCGCATCGGAGACCGGAGGCGTGGACTTTGGAGTCGTGGCGCACGCCATGAGCACTGTGAGCAAACCAATGGCGCGCCGGCGCACGCCGCACCCTCTTGCCAAGGCAACAGGGCTTCGGTGTTGTGTGTTCGCCGCGCATGGCAGACGTGTCAGCGGAAGTGCGATTGTCGGCTTCATGGACAACTTCCCTGGCTGAGGCGTGCAGACGCGCCACTGAAGATCTGATCAGCGTGGTGCTTGCGGCATGGATGGCTGTACATCGGTATCAAACGCACCCGTCAACACCGCTCCCGCGCGCTTCACCTGCACCCAGATGCGGTACTGGCCCGGTGACGGGAAGGCGTAGGGGAAGCGCACCGAACTCTGCGGTGTGCCGCCCATATCGTGGTTCATCGCGCTCATGGCATTCTGCGTGATGCGCTGGCCCCGCATTCCGCTGATCGTGTCGGTCGGCGACCACGTTGCGATCACGTTCTGTGTCCCCATCGAAATGCTGCCCGTCGGATGCAGATGCACAAATACTGAATCGTCCGAGCGGGCGATCATGGCGTGACTGATCATGCCCATGTACGGCTCAAGTAGCGCATCACTGCCATCAGGCGCGCGCACCGAGAAGCGCAGGTCTGCTTCTTCGTCTGCATGAAGCGGATTGGTGCCGTGCTCCCACGTCATCGTGGATCCGTCACCCAGCCGAATCGTGCTCAGATCGAACCGCTTTCCCGTTTCGCCCGCAATCCACCAGGCATCGTCGACATCGGGTGCAGCGGCGATACGCTCTTCGCTGCCCATCACCTCGGTGGACGGCGGAATTTCGACATCGGCCACGAGTGTGTGCGCCATGCCATTCTCGCGCACGATGTCACCGTACACGCGATAACGGCCCTCCGGCAGTGCCGGCAAGGTCACCAGGAACGCCGTAGAATCCTGGGGTACTGGATGCAGATGCGCGAACGCCTGTTTGTCATCCCGCACCACGAACATGTGCATCAACTTGCCATGATCAGGGATCAACGGCGCCAACCCGTTCCGCGCATTGCGGCGATTCCATTGCGCGTCGTTTCTCATCAACCACGCCGAGTCCGTGATGGCAAGCGTAAGCACCCGGTCTGCGCCAACGCGCGCGACCGAAGCCTTCGAGGCAAGCGTCCAGTTCAGGAACCGTGAGAAGTTGGCGTCTTCCGCTTGCCACCAGGTCCATCCACCAAACAGGAGCGCGGCCATCAGCACGCCGGTGCCCGCCATGGCGCCGCGTGCGCGGTTTCTGAGCCTGCGATCCGGTCTCTCACCGGGTGGGAGCACGCTCTCGCGGACGGCGGCGCCCACAAGTGTGAGCAGCCCCGCAATCAAAATCGCGCCGATGCCAATTAACGTCAGCCCCAGCGGTCGCTGCATTTCCAGGCGCCGGGTGGCAACTGCCGTCACGGGAACGGAGACGGTACCGGTTCCTTGCGCGCCTTCCACGGTGACCTCGATGCTATAGGCACCCACGGCCATGAGCCACAGCTGCACGCTGTACAACTCGCTGTCGCCGGGAACTGGGGTCGCCACATCGGGCGGAGGCTGCACACCTTCAGCGGCTCCGGCCTGCACCGGTGCCGCCGTGATTTTGCGTACCCCCTCGCCCGTCACCCGGATAGTCACGTCAGACAA
>JBBSPO010000312.1:0-4558 GCA_038258695.1 Gemmatimonadales bacterium
CAATGGCTAGCTCTACACCGAGGGCGACGCGGCGCACTACGATGCCGCACGCGCGCTGTTCCCCGCCGATGTCGTCGCGTGGGTGCAAGACGCTCAACCGACAGCCTGGGAATCGCTCACTAAAAACCACCGCACCGCAGCGGAAGAAACACTGCTCAACCGGCTGCGCGACCAGACTGACCGGCGCGGCACGCTCGATGTGCTGCGACATGGTATGCAACTGCTCGGCCTGAAATCAGCGCTCCTGATGGCGCAGTTCAAGCCGGCGCTGGCAATCAATCCGGATATCCTCGCGCGTTATGCGCAGAACCGCATGCGCGTGGTGCGACAGGTGCACTACTCGCTCGCGAATATGAACAACTTTGACCTGGTGCTGTTTCTGAACGGAGTCGCGGTGGCCACGGTCGAACACAAGACAGATTTCGCGCAGAGCATCACCGACGCATTGATCAATATCGTTTTGTCCGCGACCCAAAACCAAAGGGTCAGCCTGCGGAACCGTTGCTGTCATTCCCGCTGACGGGCGCCGAGACGGCCCCAGGTCATCCGCTGATTCCGGAGAACTGGTTTGCCGATTGGCGCGCCGAAGTGGACGGTCGGCCCGCCGTGGTGCGCCGCATCAATCACACAATGCTGGTGTTGACCTGCGCGAGGTTCGCGTGTGGTTCGAGTTGGCGGCGTATGCGACTGGGAAACTCATTAGCCTTGGCGCACTGCTGGTGGCGGTGGCGATGATGGTGGTGCCAAGCGTTCGGAGGCGAGCGACACAAGGTTGAATCGGCGGGAGGTGATCGCGAAGATACGCGTGCGCCATGGGAATCTCCGCTGACGAAACCCCGCACCTGAACACAGCCATTCATCGAAAGATAGTTGCTGTACGGTAAATATTGCGTTAATCTCGAATATCAAATATATTCGTAATATTCACTGCGCGGCAAAAAAGTCCAATGGTTTCCTTCTCTGTAACAGAGCAACAGCTCGTCAGACAATTCATTGAGGCGCTCGAACTGCTACCGATGGTTCAGGTAGCCCCCGAGGCCGAGAACAAGCGTGGATCGACGGGCGATCATGACTACGACGCGAAGATCGAGGTGCAGATCGCGGGAAGGCCTCTCACCCTCCGCATCGAGACGAAGAAAGCCGTCTATCCGCGAGACGTTCGCCAGGTGATCTGGAGAATCCGGGAAGCAAGACACAACCAGCCCCACGGGCGAAGCAAACGGCCGCTCTCGCTGCTCGTCGCCGAATCGATTTCGGTAGGGGCCAAAGAACTGCTGAAAGAAGAAAACATCGGGTATTTCGACAGCGGCGGCAGCATGTATTTGCCGGCCCCAGGGGCCTACGTGTACATCGATAAACCTCCGCCCAAGACGCTCGCAAAATCTGTCCGATCACTCTTCTCCGGACGACGTGCGCAAGTACTGCACGCGATGCTGATGCAGCATGACGACTGGTTCGGTGTGAAGGAACTGGCGCTACGGGCGAACGTCTCTCCAGCGACGACTTCTCAGCTCTTGGCGGAGCTTGAGCGCTTCGATTGGATCGCGGTGCGCGGGCAAGGACCGAACAAGCAACGCCATCTTCGCGAGCCCGCAGCGCTTCTGGACGCGTGGGTGAAACAACTCGCGACGACCCGTACCCCAAGCTTTCGACGCTACTACGTCCCAGACGCACCCGCCGAGCAACTGGTCTCGCGAATCGGCCAAACGTTCGACGCACATGATGCCGAATACGCGATCAGCCATGAAGCGGCGGCGCAGCGCTATGCCCCATACCTGTCCCACATTTCTCAGGTGCGCGCGAGGGTGCTGGTCGGCTCCAGCGCAGACAAGGCGATTGGTGATCTGGACGCACGTGAGGTCAGCGAGGGCGCCAACCTTGCCATCATCGAAGCGATGTCACCCGGCGAGATGCTCTTTCGAGCGCGAGTGGACGGCATCTGGCTGGCGAGCCCGGTGCAGGTTTACCTCGACCTGCTGCGCGGTGAAGGCCGATCCAGGGAAATGGCCGAACACCTGCGAAGAACACGGATCGGCTTCTGATGTCGAAACCCACGACGCTTGACGGTTATGGCGAACAGCACACCCACGATTGCGAACGCATCCTGGTTACACTGCTGCGCGGCTTGGGTCCGTGGAAACAGTCGGTGTGTCTCGTTGGCGGCCTGACGCCCAGGTTCCTCGTCACCGCTCGGCCACCCGAAGTCCCAGCGCACGCGGGCACCCTCGACGTCGACATCGTGATCGACCTGCAAATGCTGACCGACACCGAGGCGTATCACAGTCTTGAGGACAATCTCAGAAAGATTGGCTTTGAGCGCGCAGAGAACACCGCCGGCAAGAAGCTGTCATGGCGATGGCAGGCCCGCACAGAGCACAATGCGCTGATGGTTCTGGAGCTGCTGGTCGATGCACCCGATATCGCCGGTGGCAGGGTGCAGCCGCTGCCTACCGACGGGACGATCTCGGCATTGAACATCCCACACTCCTCCATCGTCTTCGATCTTCATCGGGTCACGACGGTGCGAGCGGCGCTTCTGGGTGACAACGGCGTAGTGACAGAGGAAGTGAGACACGCCAATCTGGTCAGCTTCACCTGCCTGAAATCATTTGCATTCGACCAGCGCTTCGAGCGCAAGGACGCGCACGACCTCGTCTACTGCATCGAGTACGCTGCCGAGGGTTTGGATGCTGTCGCCGCCGACTTTCGACGGGAGTTGGCGGGCAAGCACGGCGAAGTTGTTCGGGCGAGTCTTGCAGTCCTGCGCAACCGCTTCGCACCGGATGAAAACACGGAGGGGTACCGTAAGGACGGCCCTGTGGCGGTTGCAAAGTTCGAACTTGGTGAGAGTGACGAGCCGACGCTTCGCGAAGCGCGGGCATTGCGACAGCGCCAAGTGACGGAGTTGATTGAAACATTCTTGCGTCGCATCGGAACCTGACGCGACGCGGTCACTCCTGTTAGGACAATCAACTCGCCATTGGTACGCAAAGGCATTCTGGATTTGCTCTGTGAAAGACCTCGTTGGTAATCCGCGCAAGCTCCCCACGAAGCCCATCAACCCGGTCACTTCCATGTCCCGATTTGCCGTGCTGGCTCTGTTCGCTCTTGCCAGTTGCACACCGTCACCGAAGGAGGAATCCGCGGCCGATAGTGAGTATCTGTATCTCTGGACCGCCGGCGCCGACAGCACGCAAGCCGACTATCTCGCCGTGCTCGATGTGACGCCCGACGGTGATCGGTACGGTCGCCTGGTGACCACGTTACCGGTACCGGGCCGTGGCAACGTTCCGCACCACACGGAGCATGAACTGGCGGCCGACGGGATACTGCTGGCGAATGGATTCGCCACCGGACAAAGCTTCGCGTTTGACGTGAGCACTGCCACAGCGCCTCGCATTGTCACGCAGTTCAAGGATCTGGCTGGCTACTCGCATCCGCACACCTTCGAACGGCTGCCGTCGGGGAATGTGTTGGCCACGTTTCAGATGGGCCATGACTCCGTTGGCATGACACCCGGTGGCCTGGTGGAGATGACTCCGCGTGGCGAGGTGCTGCGCTCCAGCTCATCGTTTGGGCCGGGCGTGCCGCGCGGCCTGCGCACATACTCCGCGCTGCCTGTGCCCGCACTCGACCGCATTGTCAGCACGACCACAGATATGGATGAGACCAATCCATTCACGGCCAACGCAGTGCAAGTCTGGCGGCTTTCAGACATGACACTGCTGCACACATTCACACTGCCGCAAGGTCCGCTTGGCGACGAAGGCGACTACACCGCTGAGCCGCGCCTGCTGGCCGACGGTCGTACCGTGATGGTGTCGACGTTCAACTGTGGACTGTATCTGCTGGATGGTCTGGAGGGAGAGTCGCCGTCAGGGCGACTCGTGTCCACATTCCCGCGCGGACCGGATGTGTACTGTGCCATTCCGGTTGTGTCTGGCAACTACTATCTGATCACCGTGCCATCGATCCCGGCGGTCGTAAGCCTCGACATCTCCGATCCAGCCGCGCCGCGTGAAGTGGGACGCGCCACACTGAGTCCGGGCGACGTTCCTCACTGGATTTCAATTGAGCCCAACACGAAACGGGTTGTAGTGACCGGTTACGGCGCGCTCGAGCGCCGAGTGCTCATGCTCGCGTTTGACGCTGCCACTGGGGCACTGGCAGTGGATGAGCGGTTTCGGGACGAGGATTCGAACACCGCGGGGCTCCGCATTGACGGGGTGCCGCACGGCGCGGTGTTCAGCCGGAAATAGAAACCGACGCAGAGTGGTACAAAGTGGGTTTGGCGACGCGAAATGCCTCACCCAATCGGCTTCGGCGGCGCAACAAACACCGCCGGAACACCAAACCGCTCGAGCATCGCGTTGAATGCACGCAGCTCAACATTCTCGAGCGCCTGCAGTCGTGTAAGCTGCACGTCGAGCTTGGCTGACAACTCCGTGTAAATCTCGCCGTGCTGCTTGGTGGGCGGATGCGTGCCCTGACTCACCTGCGAGTTCAGCGTGACCAACTGCTGATATAGCTTGACCGGAAAATGCAGCGTCGCCTGATC
>JBBSPO010000313.1:0-4547 GCA_038258695.1 Gemmatimonadales bacterium
CGAGAATCCACGCGCCGTTCTCAAAGCACGCATGATGCGTCCCGAGATGCTTCGCCTCCCTCGCATCAACACTCGGCGCATCCGTACCCAGCAACCGTAGCCCGCGCGTTACCAACTCCAGTGTCGCCTCGGCACTCAGCCATGACCACTCTTTGGGAAACCGCCCTTCCGCGACACAGGCGCCCGTCCGCAACCACACACGCAGCGGATCGGTAACGCTCAGCCGCTCGCGCAGCATGGCAAGTGAGATCTCACCGCGCAGGTCGCGCACGTCGACAATGTGAACCAGGCCATTAAACGGCAACACCGGCAACGATTCACTCGAGCGCGCGCCCTGCGTGACGTGCAGCGGTGCACCGGCGTGCGTGCCCAGATGAGGACTGGCGGTAAACGACGCCACGTTCACGCTGTCTCCGCGGTCCTGTCGCCATGTCCAGCCACAGCTCATGGCGGTATCGCCGGGCCACGGCAGTGTTCCAACACCAAAGGGCACGGTGGCATCGAACCACCCTTCATCACGCGCTGTTGCGTTGCGCCAATCGAGCTCAAGCCGTTGCTGCTCACGCGTCGCAGCGTCGCGAAGCGCCTCGCTCATTTCACGTCCCGATTGGGTGCGGTGCTGAGCGTGTGCCGGAAATCTTTCATGTTGAGCTGCCGTAAAAGCGACTGCGCACAGCCCAAAGATTCGGAAAGAACCGATGAGCGATGGTACGCTGGAGATACTTTGCTCCTAACGTACCGCCGGTGCCACCAGTGCCCGGTCCGATGATTCGTTCCACCAGCTGCACGTGCAAAAATCGCCATCGTGAGAAGTTTTGCTCGTACTCCAGCAGTCCTTCGGCAATGATAAAAAGCGCTGTGGGGGCAGGGCCCATATAGAGGGCCTCGAGCGTCGTGCCCTCGTGCGCTACAAGACCGTCAAACAAATCCTGCAGGGTTGGCTGTTTCAGGGCTTGTTGCACGATCTCCGGTGGCTCACCGTGCTCCTGAATGGCCGCCATGAAGTGCGGATCACGCAGCCCTGACAGCGCCTCTATGGCCCGGAACTGATCACTCTGGGAGCCGCTGGAACGACCGAGGTAGCCACGGAACTGGGCAAAGCGCTGCGGCGGCAGTGTCTCCAACGCAGAAAGCTGCGACGCCACAATCTGCATGAGCGCATTCACGCGCCGTATGGACAGTGCGGAACCCACGGCATCAAACTGCTTGAGTCGCGATATCAACCCGTGCAGTTCGTGTAGCAACACCTTGAACCACAGCTCGCTGGCCTGATGCACGATAATGAACAGCAGCTCATCGGGATGCTCAGGCTGCGACTGCGGATGTTGCAGCGACAGCAGTTTGTCCAAATCGAGATAGGAGCCGTAATCGATAGTCTCAGACGAATCAGCCATGACGGGTGTCCCCCTGATCACCAGACATTAGAACGACGATACATCGAGTGACATGACATCAGTGACGCGCATGGTTTCATCGGTAAAAAACGGTTCGCCATACCGTGAGCGGATCAGCGATCCGTAGTGTGCAGCTTGATGCGTGACGATGTCGTACAGCGACTCGCCATTGGGAAATACCTCACCCGCTTGCGTGAGTCCGTCAAACTGCGACGCATAGCAGCGAATAGCCGCCAGTTTGCGCTCAAACTGTTCACTGATGTCCACCACAAACGTCGGCTTGACCGGGTCTTCGCGGTAGGTGAGCACCTGCAGCAGCTTGAGCGGACGGTGTTTGGGCACGTCAGGCACGTAGCGTGCAACACCCGAGAGAAAACAGGCGTCACGTGTGAGCTCAGACGCGAGTCGGTGGTCGGGGTGACGGCTACGCGACGCGGGCGAAATGACAATGCGCGGCTGCAATCGACGAATCATGGCCACCAACAGCTCTCGCGTCTCACGCGAGTTTTCAATGCCCGCATCGGGCAGTGCCAGATTCTCCCGCGCGTGCAGCCCCATCACCTGCGCAGCGCTTTCGGCTTCCTGAGCGCGCAAATGTGCTGAACCACGCGTGCCCATCTCACCGGCTGTGAGATCGAGCACACCAACACGATAACCGTCGTCCACCGCCTTAATGAGCGTGCCGCCGCAAGTGAGTTCCGCATCGTCCCGGTGGGCTGCGATGCACAGCACATCCACTGCTGACATCAGCTGCTGTGCGCCAGAAAAGCCGCGACCTTTTCCGCTACCTGCTGGCCGCTGGCAATGCAGTCGCCCACACTCACACCATGACGATAGTTCCCGGTGAGGTACAGCCCGGGGTTGGCTGCTTCGGTGGCGTCGGCGGCGTTCTTGACCTTGTCGTAGCCCACCGAGTACTGCGGTATACCGCGTGGCCAGTACACATGTTTGGCAAACACCGGATCACCGCGCACACCCAGCAGGTCACGTAAATCCGTGCGCACCAGCTTCACCAGTTCGTCGGTATGCGCGCGCGCGTTGGCCGGCTGACGGCCGCCGCCCACAAACACGGTAATCGTGACGTGATCGTCAGGCGCGCGATCGGGGAACAACGTAGACGAAAAGAGCGCACCCAGGATATTGCGCTTCTCTACCGCCGGCACCAGCACCCCAAACCCATCGAGCGGATGCGCCACGTCGCTTCGCCGGAAGCCCAGCGTCAGGCACGACACCGGCGGGTACTCCACCTGTTCAATGGGCAGTGCGTGCTGGCGAATCTCTGCCGGCAACTCCATGGCGGTGAGCGCGTGCGCAGGTGCGGCGAGCACGATCGCATTGACCGCGCGTGCGCGCTGCGCGCCATCGTGCCCGGTCTCTACAACCCAGCGCTGCTTCTCCCGGTGCAACAGTTGCACAGGCGTATTCAGCTTGAGCGTATTGGCCAGCGCCTGCGCGAGCGAATCGGTGAGCGTCTGCAGCCCATCACGAAACGAGATGAGACGTGCGCTGACGGGCGCCGCGCTGAGGACCTCACTGTCGGACTCGCCGTCTGCTGCGCCGTGCTCGCCCGCAGCTTTGGCTGCTTTTGCCTCACGACGCGCGGCGATCGCCGCGCGTCGCGATTTCATGAAACCGCGCGAGAGCGACCCGTGCTGCTTTTCGAGCGCGTAAATACGCGGGAACGCGTGCAACATGGACAGCTGCTCTGGATCGCTCGCAAAGATGGCTGCGATAAACGGATTCACCGCATAGTCCAGCACCTCAGCGCCCAGGCGGCGTCGCACAAACGAGGCTACACTCTCGTCTTTTGCATCACGCACGCCGCGCACCAACGGTTCAAACAAGACGCGGAGCTTGGCGCGCTTGGACAAGAGCGATGTGCTCAGCATCGCCAGCGGCGTCATGGGGAAGGGCACCAACTTCCCGTTGCGCACGACGTAGCGTCGGTTGGCGTTGGCGTTGGCCTCCACCACGTCGTCGTCCAGGCCGAGCTGGGCAATCAATGCTTCCACCGCAGCAGACGAGACGAACGAGTTGGGGCCGTGTTCCGCCAGGAACCCGTCAGCCAGCGATGTACCGATCGATCCGCCAGCCTGACCGGTGGCTTCGTACAGCGTAACCGCTACACCCTGTCGCTTGAGTTCGTAAGCCGCAACCAGCCCCGTGATTCCCGCGCCAATCACCGCCACCGAGCGCGGTTCCCCGCGTTCAATCTCGTACGGGGGCTGTGCCCCTCGGCGATCGACGGTGGCGCTCATCCTACGCGGGTCCGCCGTCGTCTGTGACCCACGCTTGCGGGCGCAACATGCTCAACAACTCGGACTCAAATGTGCCGGCTTCAAAACGCGGTGCATACTTCCACCCCGCAAGCGGTGGCAAACTCATAAGCACACTTTCAATGCGCGCGTTGGTTTGCAGTCCGAACATCGTGCCACGATCATGCACGAGGTTGAACTCCACGTAGCGGCCACGACGCCAGAGCTGGAAATCACGTTCGCGCTCGCCATACGCCGTATCCCGGCGACGCTCAACCAGCGGTCCGTACGCGTCACGCAACACACGACCGATGTCCGAAACAAACGCCTGCAGCTGATTCACATCCAGCGCGTGCTCGTCGTTGGGGCGGACATGGTCAAAGAACACGCCGCCCGCACCACGCGCTTCGTTTTCACGATGCACGTTCACGAAGTATTCGTCACACCACGCCTTGTAGCGATCGTAAAATCCCGCGTGATGACGGTCGCAAGCGTCCTTGAGCGTCTGATGGAAATGCACCACATCTTCGCGGAACGGATAGAACGGCGTCAGGTCGGTGCCGCCGCCGAACCAGGCATCGGTAATATTGCCGTCCTGATCCATCAGTTCGAAGTAGCGCACGTTCAGATGCACGGTGGGAATCATCGGGCTGCGCGGATGCGCGACCAGACTGACGCCGGTTACAAAAAAATCAGTGCTTCCCTGCGCCGCTCCACGTCCACCCAGCCGACGTGCCGCCAGCTCGGGCAACTCGCCCATGACCACGGAGCGGTTAATGCCCGCTTTCTCAAAGGTGGTGCCTTCAATGAGGACGCGGCTGACACCGCCACCACCGCCTGGGCGCTCCCAGCGATCTTCGATAAACGTGCCGCCACGATCAAGGCGTCCAAACAGTGC
>JBBSPO010000314.1:0-4517 GCA_038258695.1 Gemmatimonadales bacterium
CAGCTGCTCATTGGACTGTCGCAGGAACGATACGAGCACGCTGACAAACAGGGCCACCATGAACAGGCTGACCTCGAGATCGCCGAGCAGCTGCACCAGAACGCCAAGGCCCGTGCCTGGTTGCACCACGGCGCGCGTGGCCATTGCCGTACGCACCACGTGAAACACTCCCTGTGCGGCAAGTACCAGCGCAGGGAGCATCATGAAACGTCGTACGTCCACCGGCCCGCGCCACAGGGTGCCGGCCGCCATAAGCGACAAACCGGCCCACAAGAGGCTGTTGCTCACAGCGCGCCAACCACTAACCTCGGGCACCGCCAGAAGCCCCAGCAGCAGCAGCGCATGCACCAGCACCAACAGCGTCGGCAGCGGCCATTTCACCGACTGGCCGGCGGTGCGTCTGGCAGCCAGCAGCAACACCACATGCCCCACAGTGACCATGAGCGTTGGCAGCATCCGCACCAGCCCCGACGAAAACGCGGGCCGGATCACAAACAGCAGATCCGCGCCGGTGAGCGTCCACGCCGCAACGATCCAGAAGCGCAGCGGCACTCCTTCAGCATCATGTCGCCAATGCTGACTCATCAGACCCGCCACGATCGCGCCGATGATGAGATTGACGATGTACACCACTGTGTCCTGCGGCATGTCCCTGGGCGGTGAATGGTGCAGGTGCTGGTAGCCCTATCGCTACCCATGACACTCAAACACAAGCAGATACGGCGACGGCGCCTGCGACGCACGCGCTCAATCTAGCCGTAGACGCCGCCACGATGCAGCACATAGCTTCCGTTGATGACCAGCACCGCAAACTCTGAACACAGGCCACCACACCATGCACCGCTGGTAGAGTGCGTCCCCAACTTCTCCGAAGGACGGGACTCGGCGGTAATCGATGCGATCAGAGACGCTATTGCAGCTGTTCCGGGCGCCCACGTACTCGACGTCTCCAGCGATGCGTGGCACAACCGCTCAGTCATCACATTTGTCGCGCCGCTTGACTCGGCGGCAGACGCTGCTTTCGCAGGCGTGCGTGAAGCAACCGCGCGAATAGACATCTCGGAGCACCAAGGTGTGCATCCACGCCTGGGTGCCACCGACGTGCTACCGTTCGTACCGCTCGACGGCACAACGATGCACGACTGCATCGCACTCGCGCACGATCTGGGTGAGCGGGTGGCGCGCGAGCTATCTATCCCGGTGTATCTGTACGAGCGGGCAGCCACCCGTCCAGAACGTGTGAATCTGGCCGCAATCCGCCGCGGTGGGTTTGAGTTGATTCGCGACACCATCGCCACCGATCCTGCACGCACTCCCGACTACGGTCGCGCAGTTGTGCACCCCACGGCCGGAGCCATCGTCATCGGAGCGCGACCGTTTCTCGTAGCCTACAACGTCTATCTCGGTGACGTGAGTCTGATGCGCGTCGCTCGCGAGGTCGCAGCGGCTATACGCGCCTCGAATGGCGGCGTAGAAGGCATCAAGGCGCTCGCGCTCGAGGTGGACGGACAGGCGCAGGTATCCATGAACCTGGTGGCGATTGACCGCACCTCAGTAGTGCACGCGTACGATGCGGTGCGCGCCGCGAGTTCAGCCCGCGGCGTGGAGCCTTCGTGGAGCGAGATTGTAGGGCTGGTCCCTACCCGGTGCCTCACCGCAGAGATCGCGGCACACGTGGAACTGCGCGTCGAGGACTGGCAGTCGCTGTTGCTCGAACAACGAGTGCGGGCGCTCCGGTGAACTGCGTTTACCACAGAGTCGCAAAGGCACGGAGGAACCGCAACAGATTTTTGTGGGTGTTCCGTTGCAGTTCAACCCTGAAACCATAGGGACCGGCAACAACAGTCCGCCGCCGAGCGCAATCCTCCCGCGCCTCTGTGACTCCGCGGTAAAAGCTGTTGCTGTTTCCCTCTGCCGCTCCGCGGTAAAGCCGCTGCCGTTCCCGGAGAGACTAAACCGACGGCCCGGTAAGAATCCGCGGTCCCGCGTCAGTCACCGCAATCGTGTGCTCAAAGTGCGCCGAACGCTTGCCGTCTGCGGTGACAACCGTCCACTTGTCGCCGAGCGTGCGTGTCTTCGCGCTGCCCACGTTCACCATTGGTTCAATCGCAATGGTAAGACCCGCCACCAGCTTCTTGCCGCGCTTGGGCTTGCCGTAGTTGGGGATCTGAATCTCTTCGTGCGGCGCAAAGCCGACACCGTGCCCCACGAGCTCACGCACAATCGCAAACCCAGCGGTTTCTACCACCGCCTGGATTGCCGCTCCAATGTCGCCAACGTGATTGTCCACCGTGGCTGCGGCAATGCCGGCCGCAAGTGAACGTTCCGTGACGTCGAGCAGGCGCTGTGTGACTTCGTCAATCGGTCCTACGGCGTGCGTAATCGCGGCATCGGTGAACATGCCTTCGTACTTCACACCAATGTCCACTGAGACGATATCGCCTTCGGCCAACACCCGCTTGTTGTTCGGGATGCCATGCACGATCTCTTCGTTCACAGAAATGCACACGGCGCCGGGAAAACCGTAAAGGCCTTTGAACGCCGGTTCCGCGCCCGCATGGTCACGGATAAACTGTTCCGCCAACCGATCAAGTTCACCGGTAGATACGCCCGGCTTCACATGCTTTTTCACAAACGCATGCGTGGCCGACAAAATCGCACCGCCGCGCGCCATCGTATCGATCTCGCGCGGCGATTTGAGCTGCAGCCCCTGCGTCAGTGAACCAATGCTCATGCTAGCGTGCGGGTCCGAGGCCGGCGATGGCGCGCGCTTCAACCTCGTCCAGCGATCCCACCGCGTTGATCGCGATGACGCGTGCGCCATGACGGCGGTACCACTCAATCACCGGCTGTGTCTGGGCAGCGTACACACCGAGTCGCGTGCGTACCGCTTCGGGCTCGTCGTCGGCGCGACGAACGAGCACACCCTTCTTTCCATCCGGGCACTCGCACGGTTCGCCAGGCTCGCGCCCCAAAAACGGACGCTGACATTCGCTGCAGGTCGTGCGACCAGAAAGGCGACGTACCAGCTCTTCCGTTTCCACGTCGAACAGCAGCACAGCGTCGAGCTCCCGATCAACTGACGCCAGCATATCTCGCAAGCCCTCAGCCTGCGGGATGGTGCGTACTACGCCGTCGAGAACTGCACCGTTGGCCGCTGCCGGACCGGTGAGCGCTTCTTTCATGATGCCCTGTATCACGTCATCCGGCACCAGATCACCGCGATCCATGGCCGCCTTGGCAGCCAGACCCAACGGCGTACCGTCGCGAACCGCGGCCCGCAACACATCACCAGTGGCGATTTTTGGAACACCAAGGCGAGCGGCTAACCGCTCACCCTGCGTTCCCTTTCCTGCGCCCGGCGGTCCGAGAAGTACGATGAGCACTTAGATCCCCGAGGCCTGACGGCCACGGAAACGTACGCGCCCCTTCTTCATGAACCCGTCGTACTTGCGCAGCAACAGGTGCTGCTGCATTTGCGACATCGTATCCAATGCAACACCAACCACAATCAGCAATGACGTTCCGCCAAAGAGGAACGGGATGTTCATGAAGTTCGCAATCAGCATGGGCAGCAACGCAATCACCGCCAGGAACACGGCGCCCGGCATCGTGATGCGCTCAATCACCTGCTCGATATACTCCGCCGTCTTGGCGCCCGGCTTCACACCCGGCACAAAACCGCCCTGCTTCTTCAGGTTCTCGGCGATGTCCACCGGATTGAAGATGATGGACGTGTAGAAGTACGTGAACAGAATGATGAGAATGGCCGAAACGATATAGTACAACCACGGGTTCGCACCCATCGGGTTGAACATTTCGGCGATTTCCTGCATGCGCGGATTGCTGCTGAACGTACCAAAAGCGCCCGGCACAATCATGACTGACTGCGCAAAGATGATGGGCATGACGCCGGCCGTGGTAATGCGAAGCGGAATGAAGTTCCGGCTCGCCTCACGCTGGCGTCCCCGACCCATGGTGCGCTGCGGTATTTGAATCACAATGCGCCTGGCCGCAACCGTCACTGCCACCACCGAAGCCACAATCGCCACCATCATCACGGTGAGAATGAGCAGCTTGAAGATGGAAATGGCGCCCGTGCTGAACAGGCTGAACGTATTGAAGATGGCGGGCCAGAAGCCCTGTACGATCGAGAAGAAAATCAGCAGCGAGGCACCGTTACCAATGCCACGCTCGGTGATCTGCTCACCCAACCACATCACGAACAGCGCGCCTGTGGTGAGGAAGAGCATCATCTGGATCGTGAACCACGCACCGGGACGCGAGACCGCGTTGGGCAACGACGCTACGAAGAGCGCGAAGCCATACGCCTGCACCGCGGCCAGCACTACCGTGAGATAGCGCGTCCACTGCGTAACCTTTTTCCGGCCCTCTTCATCCTTGTTCATCTTGTCGATCGTGGGCACAACAGCGCCCGCGATCTGCATGAAGATGCTGGCCGAGATGTACGGCATGATGCCGAGCGACAGCACGGTGGCGCGCTCGAGCGATCCGCC
>JBBSPO010000315.1:0-4477 GCA_038258695.1 Gemmatimonadales bacterium
CCACCTCGGCCATGCGCTCCGTGAGGTGCGAGGCCGAATACAGCCGAATCTTGTGCTCGCGTTCCCCGGCACCGCCGGGCCCGCTCCAGCTGGCGTGCACGTGCAGAAAGCCGCTGAGCGGGTCGAAACGCCGCTCCTGGCCAAACAGCGTGCCGTCGGCCGTGGTCCACCCGTCGCGCGACAGAAACCTGGCCATCACGCCGTCGCGGCTGCCACCATGCCAGACCAACAATCCACCAGGCTTGAGCATACGCGCGAACTCGGCCAGTACGCGCCGGTCGTCGGCCGGGGTGTCAAAAAACCCGAACGATGTGAAGAGGTTGACGACCGCATCGAAGCGTCCTGTCCATTTAGCGGGGAGCTTGCGCATGTCGCCGCGCGTGTAGCGCAGCAGCGGACCCGTGCCGCGCGCCTTCGCCACCTTGAGCAGATCGGCAGAGTAATCGAGGCCATCCACGTTGAAGCCGTTTTCAGCCAGCAAATGCGCGTGACGGCCCTGACCACAAGGGCAATCGAGCACGCGTGCGCCGGCGGGTAACTCGCCGAGTACATCGATCAGGCGCGCGACTTCCTGCCGGTCGCGTGTGGCGGTGAACAGCGGCTCGTATTCGTGCAGGTACTGCGCGTCGAAGTGCGTGGTCCACCATGGGGCGCGGGCGTTCTCGGCCGGTGCCGTCGTCGCAACCACGCGCGTTTTTTTGCGAGTGGCCGTGGTCGTTTTCGCCGCGGATTTTCTGGCCGGACTCAGAAGAACACCGGTTCCCGGTACGCACCGAACACATCTTCAAGCGCCGCGCGGATTTCGTACAGCGTGCAATAGGTCCGTGCGCAGTCAAGAATAAACGGCACCAGGTTTTCGCTGCCGCGCGCGGCTTCCCGCAATGCGTCCAGTCGTCTTGTGACTTCGTCCTGATCGCGCGTGGTGCGCAGCTTGGCCATGAGCTCGCGCTGCTCCGCTTCGGCTTCGGCGCCAACTTTGAGCAACGGAATCGTGAGCTCCGGTTCGTCGGTCACAAACTCGTTCACACCAACCACCAGCTTGCGTCGCTGCTCGATTTCCCACTGCTGACGCGCGGCGGCTTCGGCAATGCGCTTCTGGAACCAGCCATCTTCGAGGCCGCGCACCACACCGCCCTGCTCGTCGATCTGCTCAAACAGTGCTTCGGCTTCGGCTTCGAGTTTGTCGGTGAGTGCTTCGACGTAGTACGAGCCGCCGAGCGGATCGGCCACGTTGGGCACACCAGTTTCGTAGGCCAGCACCTGCTGCGTACGCAGCGCTACTTGCACCGCTTCTTCGGTTGGCAGCGACAGCGTTTCGTCCATGCTGTTGGTGTGCAACGATTGCGTGCCACCAAGTACAGCGGCCAAACCCTGATAGGCCACGCGCACCACGTTGTTCATGGGCTGCTGCGCGGTGAGTGTGACGCCGGCTGTTTGCGAATGGAAACGCATGATCCACGAGCGCGGATTTTTTGCGCCGTAGCGTTCACGCATATGGCGCGCCCAGATGCGACGGGCCGCGCGCAGCTTGGCGATTTCTTCGAAGAAGTCGTTGTGAATATCCCAGAAGAACGACAGGCGCGGCGCGAAGTCGTCTACATCGAGTCCGCGTTCAATGCCGCGCTCCACGTAGGTAAAGCCGTCGGCCAGCGTAAACGCGAGTTCCTGCGCCGCGGTTGATCCAGCTTCACGAATGTGATAACCGGAAATGGAGATGGTATTCCACGACGGGGTGTTGGTGGAACACCATTCAAACATGTCAATGATGAGACGCAGCGCCGGCTCAATGGGAAAACACCACGCGTGCTGCGCCATGTATTCCTTGAGAATGTCGTTCTGCACGGTGCCGGCAACTTTCTCCAGCGGTACACCCTGCTTTTCGGCAGCAGCCACGTAAAAGCAGAACAGAATGATGGCCGGCCCATTGATGGTCATGGACGTGGTCACCTGATCGAGCGGAATGCCCTCGAACAGTGTTTCCATATCGGCCAGCGACGAAATTGACACGCCGCATTTGCCGACTTCTCCCTCGGAGCGCACATGATCGGCGTCGTAGCCCATGAGCGTGGGAAAGTCGAAGGCGACGGACAATCCGGTTTGGCCCTGCGCCAACAGATACTTGAACCGCTTATTGGTTTCGCGCGCGGTACCAAAGCCGGCAAACTGCCGCATGGTCCACAGCTTGCCGCGATAGCCGGTGGCGTGAATGCCTCGTGTGAACGGCCAGGTGCCGGGTGTTTCGAATGCGGTGCCGGCCGAGTTTTCGAGGTCAAGCGCTGTATAGAGCGGCGCGACTTCGTTGGCCGAGTTGGTATACGACACATCGCGAGTGCGCGAGGCCTCGTAGCGGGCTCGCCACGACGCCACTTCTTCGCGCAGCTGCGCCAGCTCTTCCTGCTGCTGCCGCACAACGTCTTCGATCTGCTGCGCGTCGTCTTGTGTGCTCTGCTGTGTGCTGGTCATGAATGTGCGTCCGTGTTGGTCCCAGTGAGCAACGGTCCACTGCGCGCAAGCAGCGCGTCGGCGGCGTAAAATGGCGCCAGGGTGCCCGCCTCAAGCTCGGGCAATTGATCTTCCAACCACTGCACCGTCGATGCGTCTTTCCACAGACGCTGGCGCACCTTGAGTTCCACCGCCTCACGCACCCGCTCGCGCATGCGCTCCAGGCGCCTTTCCCGCAGCTCGCCACTCCTGTCAAGATAGCCATGGTGACGCGCGATGGCATCGATCAGGTCGCCGATGCCTTCTTTTTGGGCCGCGATGGTGCGCAATACGGGTGGGGTCCAGGCATCGGGCATTTCGCTGGCGCCCGCTTTCCGGGCCGCCCGGGCCGGGTTCATGGCGTCGCGCAGGGCGTCCTTTTCGCTGGATGCCATGGAGCGCAAATCCACACCGTGGTGCCCCGCCGCTTCGTGGCCGGCCATGGCACCGGGCCGCAGCCCGAGCATGAGCTCCAGATCGTTGCGCAGTCGGTCGGCGCCGGGCCGGTCGGCCTTGTTGACGGTAAAAATGTCCGCGATTTCCATGACGCCCGCCTTGAGCGTCTGAATGGAATCGCCGGATTCCGGAACCAGCACCACCAGCGTGGTGTCAGCGGTGCGCGCCACATCGAGCTCACTCTGCCCCACGCCCACGGTCTCAATGAGAATCACGTCCATACCAAAGGCATCGAGCACATCGCAGACGTCGCGCGTGGCGCTGGCCAGTCCGCCGAGTGAGCCTCGGGTGGCCATTGAGCGAATGAAGACGCCGGGGTCGAGCGCGACTTCCTCCATGCGAATGCGGTCACCAAGCAGCGCGCCGCCCGTAAAGGGCGAGGTGGGGTCGACGGCAATCACGCCAACCGTGAGACCGGATTCGCGCCAGCTTCGCACCAGCTGTGTTGTGATGGTGCTTTTGCCGGCGCCTGGCGGACCGGTAATGCCAATGCGCCGTGCGTGACCGAGCCGCGGGTGCAGCGTACTGGCCAGTTTCTCAAAACCGGCGCGGTGATTTTCCATGATGGACACCGCACGCGCCAACGCGGCGGGTTTGCGGGCATCAAAATCGACCAGCACACGATCGATAGCGGCGTGGCCCGTGTTGTAGGTCGCGCTGCTCATTGGGCGACACCGCTGCGTGTGTCGCCGCCGTGTGCGTCACCACCGCGGGCGTCACCGCTGCGCGCGGCCGGCTCGTCGTGTTCGTCCCTGATTTCTCCCACCAACTCCTCCAGCAAGTCTTCAAGCGTGATCAGTCCCGCCACGATGCCAAGTCCATCACGAATAATCGCCATCTGACGACGTGCTCTCAACATTTCGTACAGCAGATCACCGGCTGGTTTGTCGGTGGTTGTTTCGGAAATGGGTCGAAGTGTTGGTCGTCCCTGACCGGCCACGACGAACACATCGAACGCGTGCAGCATGCCCACGGGATGATCGACGGAACCGCGGTACACGGGCACGCGGCTGAACCCGCTCTCGGCGATGCGGCGCGACATCTCATCATGCGGCAGCGATTCATCGAGCGCAAACAGATCCCTGCGCGGTGTCATCACATCACCGGCCGACTTGGCGCTCAGCTGCACGACACCCGAGATGATCGCGATTTCTTCGGAGGCATCGAGACCCTCCAGCGTACCGTCCTGCAACAGTTCTTCGAGTCCTTCGGGAGACGCATCGCGGGCATCTCGGCGCGCCGCCGAGTGTGGCGCGAAACGTCGTGCAATCAGGCGCGCGATGCGCTTGGCAACAAGTCGCATTGGCGTGAGTGCCAGTGCAACACCGCGCAGCACCGGCACAAACACCGGTACGAGCTTTGGCGCCCAGCGGCGCGCGATGGCCCGGGGCAACAGCTGGCCCAGGATCAGCACCATCAGTGCGAGCAGCGTGCCGTCACGCAGCAGCCACAGCGGCTCACCGGCGTCGAGCAGGGTCAGCCCTGCACCGGCCAGAAAAATCACCAACGCCACGGCAGTACCGGCGGTGAGCAACAATCG
>JBBSPO010000316.1:0-4451 GCA_038258695.1 Gemmatimonadales bacterium
ACGATCCGGCCGTTCGCACGCGCGAAGGGCTGACGCGGGAAACCACCCTGCTGTACGGCGACGTGCCCCGCACCATTGAAGTGCACGAGCAGGGGGTGCGATTTCTGGCCGCACCGTGGGATGGACAAAAGACCGGTGCATTTCTCGATCAGCGCGACAATCGCGTGCTGGTGGGAACGCACGCTCGCGGACAGGCACTCGACTGCTTTGCGTACCACGGCTCGTTTGCGCTGCACCTCGCACACACCGCGGAGCACGTGACCGCGCTCGATATATCCGCTCCCGCACTGGAGCGCGCCATGGAGAACGCGGCGCTCAATAGCTACACCAACATTTCCACACACGTTGGCGACGCCTTTGAGACCATGCGCGAATGGTACCGCTCAGGTCGTCGCTTTGACACCATTGTGGTTGACCCACCCGCGTTTGCCAAGTCACGCGCCAGTGTGGGTGCGGCCATGCGTGGTTATCACGATGTGAACATGCAGGCCATGCGATTGCTGGCACCGGGCGGCGTGCTGTTCAGCGCCAGCTGTTCACACCACGTTGACCGCGCGGCGTTTTTGCAGATGCTGCAAACGGCGGCAGCTGATAGCGGTAAGCGCTTTGCCATCCGTGCGATCACAGGTCAGGGCGTTGATCATCCGGAAATCATCACGATTCCGGAGACAGGCTATCTCAAGGGTGTGCTGCTGGAGGATGTTGGGTAGCGGGACGCGCTGGCTGCCTCTGCACCACGGTTCGTCAGCGGCTCCCGCTCTCCACCCATCACTCACGCTGAAAGCGGCTACGGCGCGTTGTCAGACACGCTGACAGCGGCCGCAGTAGTACGTACTGCGCCCCGCCTGCGGGATGCGCCGCACTGGCGTACCACATCGCACACATGGCTGTGCTTCGCGGTCGTACACATTCCAGCTTTCATCACCACCGTCACCAATGGCGTACGCGTGGCCGTCGTCTGTGGCTCGGCGTCCGTAATAGCGCGCGGCCGGTGCGCGCTCCAGCACCAGTCGAGCGGCCTCAGCCAGTCGTGAGGTGCGCGTGAGCGATAGCCGATTGGCCCGTGCCAGCGGGTGAATGCACGCCTCCCACAACGCTTCGGCTGCATAGATATTGCCGAGTCCGGCAACAACCCGTTGATCGAGCAGGGCGGGTTTTATAGGACCGCGTTTGTTGGCCAGCGCCGCTCGCAAAACCTCACCCGTGAAGTTGGTGTCGAGCGGTTCAAGGCCCAGCGCTGGCAAAAAGCTGGCGCCGGCCTGGTGCACCCGTACCACGGCAAAGGCCCGACCATCCACCAGCGAAATGCGCGTACCATGCACCGTTTCAATGCGTACGCGTTCCAGCTGCGGCGGCGGCAGAGTCACCGGTGCAACCGCCCAGTCACCGGTCATTTTGAAGTGCACCTCAATGGTGCGACCATCATCAAGATGCAGGAGCTGATACTTGGCGCGTCGTTCCACGCGTTCGACGCGACGTCCGGCGAGTGACTCCGCCACATCGGCCGGCAGCGCACGTGCAGCGGACGGATGCAGCGTGCGAACGTGCGCGATGTATTGTCCTTCAATGGCGTTGCGCAACAAACGCGTGGCACGCTCGACTTCTGGTAGCTCAGGCAAAATCAATCACCGGATTTTAGGATCAACATGCGTGCAATCGATTGATTGCTATTGCGCATTTTTGATTGGCGCCTACTATTTATCCACACTCATCCACATCGAGGAATGCCCTTCCAGAATCCGCGGTCGCTCAAGCACGAGTACGAGCTCTACGTAGAACGCGAGATCGAGGACTACAAGGACTCGATTCCTCGACACGCCATTCTCAAAATTGGGGATGAAGCGGTAGCTGCGCTTGCCGAACAGGCCCAGGTGGCGCTCACCGAGATTCTGATCTGGCAAGAAGTAGATAGAATCATTTCGCGTCGCCTGAGGTTGCCGAGTTATTCCACGTGGCGCCGACGTCGCATCAAGGATCTGGAGCGGTATCGCAGCCCTGAGCACTGGGGCCTCGATCCCAACGCGGTGCTGGTGCGCGAACTGCAGCATTCTCCCGATCGTCATGTGCTCGTCGCGGGTGCGGCGCGTGAGGGTCAGGCGCTGTATCTGGCCGCCAACGGATGCGCGGTTACCGCCGTCGATCCGGCAGCCGATGCCATGCATCGCATCATGGTGGCGGCCGAACAGGCGGGGCTGATTGATCGCGTTCGCGGCTACTGTCAGGATCTGGCCGGCTGGAGTCCGGATGTTGAGTTGCACGCGGTGGTGTGCAGCGCGGCGGCACTGGCGAGTCTCTCACCCATTGATCGCGACCGCGTGATCAGCGCACTGCAGAGCGCGACGGCTGCGGGCGGTGTGCATCTGGTCGAGACCGCCACAGACGCCGGCACTCAGGATATCGCCGGTCCATCGGTGAACGGTGCGGTGGTCTTTCCCATTGAGGAGCTGGAGACGCGCTACCGTGGCTGGCAGGTCTCACTTGAGCGCACGCGCGACAACGGTAGCCGCACGTTCCTGGCCCGCAAAGAAGCGGTGGCCTGACGGCTCCTGGGCGCTCCAGCAACTTAGGGAACTTGTGAGTGTCGCGTGTCTTTACGACACGCCGTGTGCAAGTTTTGCGTGTCGAGTTGACACGACAGCCTGACTGGGTTCTTCAGACATATAGCTAAACGCTTGCAATGCAACACTTTGGCACGCACGCGTATTCAGGCACGGCTCATGCACTGTAGTTGGGTGAAGCGGCGTGCTACGATGGCGCGCCCACGACCAGAATGCGGTGGGAGGGGTTTGTCATGCGACTGAATCGTAAGAATGGGCCGTCGGTGGATCGTGAGCCGATGGGAATCGTGATCGCAGATGGCGGGCAGCCCGAGACAGCAACGCGGTTCTCGGCGTTTGTCTGGGGGCCGGTGCCGGAAGAGGACGACGTACACGTGCCGCGGGCGATGGAGATGGTGGCGGCGAATGCGTGAACCGAAAACGGCGCGTTTGACTGCGTCTACGGTGACGGTGAACGGTTAACCGTGGGCGGTTCCAACCGCGCGTTCACAGTCAACGGACCAATCGTTCACAGTCAACGGACAACTTACGGAAACGCGAAAGACGCCGGCAGACATGCCGGCGTCTTTGCGTTCAACGGATCTGTGAGGATCCGCGACGGGGTGTGAGGCTTACTCCGCTGGTGGTGCGGAAGGAGCTTCAACCGCCGCGCTGCTTCGCGTGGTTTTCCGCGTCGTCTTCCGGCGGGTGGTCTTCTTTGCCGCCGTCTTGCGCGTAGCCTTCTTGGCGGTCTTGCGAGCGCCCTTCTTGGCTACTTTACGCGTCGCCTTCTTGGCTACTTTACGCGTCGCCTTTTTAGCGGTCTTGCGAGCGCCTTTCTTGGCGGCTTTGCGTACGCCCTTCTTGGCGGTCTTGCGGACGCCTTTCTTGGCAGCTTTACGCGCGCCCTTCTTGGCGGCCTTGCGTGCGCCCTTCTTGGCTACCTTGCGAGTAGCCTTCTTCGCCGTCTTGCGAGTGGCCTTCTTCGCTGTCTTGCGAGTGGCTTTCTTCGCCGTCTTGCGAGTGGCCTTCTTGGCTACCTTGCGGGTGGCCTTCTTGGCGGTCTTGCGAGTGGCCTTCTTGGCCGTCTTGCGCGTGGCCTTCTTGGCCGTCTTCTTGCGCGCGCCCTTCTTGGCTGGTGACATCTGAATAACTCCTCACGAGGAGGGTGGTGTGCCGAGTCAACCCCGGTGGTGACTCGAGCGACGTATCACCATCCGTACTCGGAGCGAACTCCCGGCGGGTGATACGCTGAACATGCGTATCGCGAACGATTCGCATGCACAGCTTGCGAACGCTTGTCGGATGGACGTCATGACAACTCATGACGTCACTTAAATCAGACGGCGTCGCTTAAACTGGTGAACGTGAAATCACGAACCTTTAACGGTGGGACAACAACGGCCGTACCAGGCCCGCCGCTTTCACTGGCGCTGACACGCACCGGTGCACCCATCGCTTCAACGTTGTTGAGCATAAAAATCGGTGACTCATTCCAGCGCAGGTTCTTGACCGCGCGTGTCACTTTGCCATTCTCAATGAGAAACGTTCCGTCGCGCGTAAGCCCCGTGTACAGAATGGTGCGCGGATCAACGGGACGGATGTACCACAAGCGAGTGACCAGCAATCCGCGCTCAGTTGACGCGATCATTTCTTCAACACTCGAATCTCCGCCCATCATGCGCAGCGAGCCGGGAAACGCGGACGCTTCCACGCCTTTTTGCTGCGCCCAGAAGCGATCGTACGCGAGGTTTTTCACTACACCGTTTTCAATCCATGTAAGCGGTCGCGATGGCAAACCATCGGCTCCAAACACGCTACCCAATGCATCGGGATCACGAGGATCGGAGAGCAGCGTGACGCGCTCATCCACCACCTTCATGCCGATTTTGGTGCCACCACCGGGCTTCGAAA
>JBBSPO010000317.1:0-4441 GCA_038258695.1 Gemmatimonadales bacterium
ATCGCTGGCGTTGCGTGTGGCTCGCAAAAATGAAGCCGACCGAACAGTTGTAATGTCCTGGTGATCGCTAGCGCAGTGAGCCGGCAGGCACGGAGTACAGCAACCGTACCGTTGCGCGATCGGCGTCACTGAGCGTTCGAACGCGCACGCGTGGTGCCATAATGTGCGACGCATCGTCTACGTGATCGAGTCCCAGCAGATGCCCCACTTCGTGTAGCGCGATGGCGCTCATCTGGTCACGGTTCATAGGCTGGCCGCCGGAGTGCGTAAGCGCCAGCTCAATGTTGGCGCCAACCAGCCACCACGTGCTGTCCCGACTCCAGATAGTCCGACCACTGATGCCTTCGCTGAAGCTGGGCACAAAGCGTACACGTACGTCGGCGCTGGCCGAGTCGCGCACGTAGGTGAAGCGGATTGGTACGTCGCTCTGACTCCACTCCTCAAACGCATCGCGTACAAGGGTAGGGAAGAGCGTATCCCATCCTTCATGCACGCCGCCGTCGCCAACCCATACGCGCAGCGGCGTGAGCAGCCGGTTGGGCCAGCGGGTGAGCACGGAATCGCGGGCGAGCAGCAGCTGATTCATGTAGGTGCCGGATGCGCCTGCGGCAATACGTCGGCGCATGTCGGCGGCCGGCAACGCGGCGTCTCGCGGAATATCCAGCACATACTCCGTGCGCGGAGCGATGCGCCCGCGCGCTCTGCCCGCATTGACCGGGGATGGCGCCGCCGCGATGCCTGAATCGGTATCGGGCACCACAGTCGTTGCGATGATCCCTGACTGCGTGCGTTCAACGTTGCCGCTGTACACAGTAGACTGCGTGGCCACAAACGCAGCCAACGCGATCACAACTATGGCGAGAATCGGCTCCGTGGCGCGCATGAGACGTTGCAGATCAGGTGATGCACGAGCCCGGACGTCTGGTACGGTGCATGCTGATCGCAATACAATCGTGAATGCCGCACACGATCAAAATGCATAGCGCCTCAGAATGCAGCAGCCGGGCATGAATGCTGACCTGCAATGACGATTGGCCTGCGCGAAGGGCACGCGGAGCTTCCTTCAGCTCGGCGTGTCCGGAGTGACCACCTTGAGGCCAACAATACCAATCACGATCAACAACACGCACAACAGACGCAGGACCGTTGCCGGTTCACGAAACAGCACCATGCCGAGTAGCGCTGTACCAATGGTGCCGATACCAGTCCAGACGGCGTAGGCGGTGCCGAGGGGAAGATCGCGAAGCGCCAGGCCGAGCAGCGCCATACTGGCAATCAGCGCAACCGCTGTGCCAACCGTGGGCCACACGCGCGTAAATCCTTCGGTGTACTTGAGGCCAACAGCCCATCCGACTTCAAAGAAGCCGGCCAGAACCAGTACGTACCACGCCATGGGAACTCCACGTTTTGGGGAATAAAAGCGACCGGGTCCGGTGGCCCGCATTTGAGATGAGGGCCAGAGAAGGGCTACGGGTCGCTGGATGCTGAGCCGGAGTCGATTGGCACATCAAACACAACGGGCGGACGGGCGCGCGTATCAATCTGCAGCGCAAAAACATCCGGTCTGGCGTAGTGCCCTGTCACGTCAAAATCGAATCGGGCACGTGTAATGTCCTCGAGGTCGATATCGGCGACCAGCAGCGCTGTCTGATCATACACGGGCCCGGCAATCACATCGCCCAGCGGATGCACAATGCAGCTGCCACCGCGCGTGAGGATACTGTCAGCGGCCACCTCTGGCTCCAGCGGATAGTCGGCCGGGTAGTCAGATCGTCGCGCGAACTGATTGGCCGACAGCACAAAACACCGGCCTTCCATGGCGATGTGCCGCATGCTCGCAATCCACGATTCGCGACTGTCGGCGGTGGGCGCGAGATAGAGTTCTACACCCTGCGCATACAGACTCATGCGAAACATGGGCATGTAGTTCTCCCAGCAGACGCCGGCCCCGATAATTCCCAGCGGTGTGTGGTGCGCGCTAAGTGTGCTGCCGTCTCCCTGTCCCCAGACGAGTCGTTCGGCGGCGGTGGGCATGAGCTTGCGATGTTTGCCCAGCAACTGGCCATCGGGCGCAAAGTAAAGCACCGTGCAGTACAACGTGCCGCCGTCATGCTCGATCACTCCAACCACCAGATAGCTGTTGTGTGCACGGGCGATGTCGCCGAGCGCGTTGCAGTGCTGGCCGGGAATGTGAATGCTCGACGCCGCATAGCGGCGAAACCATTCGCGCCCTTCGGGTGAGCGGCTTCCGATCACGGTGCCAAACGTCAGGCCGCGCGGATACGCACTCACAAACGCTTCGGGGAACAGTACCAACTGCGCTCCGGCGTCGGCGGCCTGTTCGGCGAGCGTGCGCACACGTTCAATGGTGGCGACAACATCAAAGGCGATCGGTGCGTCCTGGACCACGGCAACGCGTGTGACCCTGGGTGTGGGTGGTGTACTCATGCGCACAGGGTCATTGGGGTTGCTTCACCGGGTGGCGTCAGTTTCGGTCAGTACGCGATGAATGAGCGTCAGCAGCGTTTGGGCGGTATATGGTTTGGGCAGGAAGTGTTGCACGCCGGCACCGGCGGCGCGTGCGACGCTGCCGTTGGCGGTCAGTCCGCTGGCCGCAATGACCCGCAGCTGTGGATTCATGCGGCGTAGCACGTGGATCATGGTGACACCGTCCATCACGGGCATCATCATGTCGGTGAGTACCAGGGCAACATCGTCGGGGCGCGTGGCGTAAATGGCCACCGCCTCCGCGCCATCCGATGCCACGAGCACGCGATAGCCAAACGCCTCGAGCGTTTGTCTGGTGATTTCCCGTACCGATGCTTCGTCGTCAACTACCAGCACCAGTTGCCCGTCGCCTCGCGGCAACTGGGACGCTTTGGACTCCTGCTCGGTCAAGTGCTCGTTGCTGGCGGCGGGCAGGTACAAACGGAAGGTGGTGCCTTTGCCCGGCTCGCTGTACACGCGCAGGGCGCCTCCGTGACTCTTGACAATGGCCAACGAGGTAGAAAGCCCGAGGCCTGTGCCCTTGCCGACATCCTTGGTTGTAAAAAACGGATCAAAGATGCGCTCAATATGATCGGCCGGAATGCCGACGCCCGAGTCCTCAACTGTCAGCAGCACGTATTCGCCTTCTTCAAGTTCCTGCGCCACGGCAACGGCCAGTTTGTCCACTGCCATACGCTCTGCGTGCAAACGCAGACTGCCGCCGTTGGGCATCGCATCCCGCGCATTGACTGCCAGATTCAACAGCACCTGGTGCAGCTGCGTCAGGTCCCCCGCGATCGGCGGCAGGTCCGGCTCCACGATAGCGCTTATGGTGATGCTGCGCGGGAATGTTTCACCGGCAAGTTTTGTCACGTCGGCGAGCAGTCGGTCGGCCGGCACCTGCAAACGCCTTCCTTCCACGCCGCGTGCGAACGACAACACCTGACCAACCATCTCCGCACCGCGGCGCGCACTTGTTTCGAGCGTGTTGAGTGTGTCGTCGCGCTCCTGCGCGCTGAGTGGTTCGCGCAGCAGCTCAATGGACATGAGAATGGGTGTGAGCACATTGTTGAGATCGTGCGCAATACCACCAGCCAGTGTGCCAATGCTCTCCATTCGCTGGGCGCGAAGGAACTGCTGCTCGAGTTTGCGACGCTCGCCGATGTCCTGCACGCCGCCACCCACTCGGGAGATTTGACCATTGGCACCCCGTTCTGCTTCGCCGATCATTCGCGTCCAGCACCGGCTGCCCAGCTCCGTGACAAGCTCGACCTCGAGGTCAAACGGTTCTCCCGTGTGTGCGCAGCGCTCAATCACGCGCGCGACATCAGCTCTGGATTCGGGCACAACCAGGTCCAGATAGCCACCCAGCGTCACGGTAGTGTCTGGTGAGAACTCAAGCAGTTTGCGCGCATCGTCGCTCAGCCAGAGCGTGCGTTCCGGTAAATCGAGCATCCAGCCACCCAGTCGTGCCGTTTGTGCAGCCACGCGGCGGAGCGTGTCCGATCGTCGCACTTCAAGCTCGGCGTGTCGTTGCGCGGTAACGTCGTACGCCACCACCATGCGCGCTGGTGTGGATTCAAACAGCAGCTGGTTGGACGAGATCTCCACCCACAGCTCGTCGCCGCCTTTGGTCACGTGACGCCAATAGCCACTCTTGCGCGGCCCCGGCGTTTCATCGGCAATCTGGGCGTGAAGATTCACCACATCCTCGGCTGCCCGAATATCGGCGATGGTCATGGAGAGGAACTCGTCGAGCGTCCAGCCATATCGCTTGATGGCTGATGCATTCACCGCCAGAAACCTGAGCGTGGCTTCGTCGTACACCCACATGGGCTCCGGGTGTGCATCGAAGAGCAGGCGGTATTGCGCTTCGTGCTGCACGAGCTGTTCGCGAGCCTTCACCCGCTCCGTGATGTCCTGTACGGTGCCCGCGAGTTTTCCCGCTCGTCCC
>JBBSPO010000318.1:0-4437 GCA_038258695.1 Gemmatimonadales bacterium
CGCCGTCCCGTTGATGGAGCAAACCGACGCCCCCTCGCCTAGCGCCCGCTCCACCGCGTAGACTCCATGGCAGTACGATCGTGCCCCGCCTTGCTCCACGCAAACGGCTCCCCCACCCACGCCGGCCAAGTTCCCCGGAACGATCCGAGAACGATCTGGCCCCTCCCAGGAGATGTGATGAAAAAGCTGTTGATCGGCCTGCTCACCATTCCGCTGCTCGCAGCCACCGCCTCGGCCCAACGGCCAGCGGCGGACAAGCCGCGCACGATTGAAGGCATCAACACGGTGTGGCTCGAGGAACTGACGCAGCCGGAGTTCCGAGACATGCTCAAAGACGGCTACACCACCGTCTTGATCATGACGGGCGGGGTGGAGAACAACAGCGCCAACCTGCAGATGAACAAGCACAACATCAACAACAAGCTGCACGGCGAGCTGATCGCCCGAAAAATGGGCAAGACGCTGGTGGCGCCGCTCGTCACGCTCGAGCCTGGCAACGCGGGCACCAACATCCAGCCTGGCCGCGCGGGCCCGATGATCTCGCAGGCCACCTTCGTGGCACTGCTCTACGACATGGGCAACTATCTGCGCAGCATGGGCTTCACGCAGATCTACTACCTGGGAGACAGCGGCGGGAATCTGCGCGGCATGCAGGCGGCGGCCGACTCGCTCACCAAGGTCTACGCCAGCACTGAGGATAAGGTCTACTTCAAGCACATTCCCGAGTACTACAACCACGTGAGCACGGTGCAGCCGTACATCCAGAACGAGCTCAAGATCCCCGAGGGCATCAAGATCGGAGCGAGCACGGGCACCAGCGGGCTGCACGAAGAGCTCAGCATTGACGCCACCATGTCGCTGGTCGATCCACAGTCCATTCGCTACGAACAGCGCGTAAAGTCCGGCGAGGCGGAGATCAACGGCATCAAGTTCGAGTCGCTCGAGTGGTTGCAGGACATTGGTCGCAAGGTCGCCGAGCTGCGTGTGAACACGACGCTCAACGCGATCAACGCGTACCGGGCGACGTTGCCGAAGCAGTAGTCGCCCCACTCGACGGTCACGCCGCACGCACTACGGCGTGACCGTCCCGATCCGTGAGCCGGAAATGATTTGGGTGCCATCAGCCGGCGTCAGCGAGGCGCCGGCACCGACGCCCGTTGCCGTGGTGGTCCACGTGGTGAGCACACCCGCCCGCAGCAACCAGTTGGTGTCAAACCCCGGCGCGCCCGCAAAGTCGGGTGTGAGCACGGTGTAGCTGGCGCCAGCGCCGAGTGCAGCACGCGAGCCGCTGACCACCACAGTGCGCGCGTTCGGGGCGCCCGCGGCCTGTACGAATGCGGCGGACACAGCGCTGCCGTATTCGGTCATCCATGTACCGAGTACCTGCACCTGCCGGGTGGACGGCACGACCACCGTGGGCGTGGCCAGGAGTGGGCCAAACACCGACGGCGAGCTGCTGAAGCTCTCGCTGTAGCTCGTGACGATGCGCGGCGCGCTGGCATTGACGGTGGTCGCGACCGTCTGATGCAAATCTCCGGGACGCTGCAGCCCCTGCGGTATGCCGATCGTGCTGCGAATGCTGTCGGTCCGTGGAGGATCGAAGTCGATGGTCCCGAGATTGCCGTTGCCGGTGATGTATGACCGGGTGACCGCGAAGGTCTCACCACCGAAGTTGCGAAAGAAATGGTTGGCGCCCACGGCGGGTAGCCACTCCGTCGATCCGACGAAATCAAAATCAAAGTCGTCGAGCGTCGCGCCATCGATGGGGTCAATGTCGCGGCGCATGATCACACGGTCGGGGAAGAGTCCCTCCGTCGTCTGCGGCACACCCAGATAGACGATGATGTCGGTCAGTCCCGTTTTTACGCCCGTGAGCGTGAAGGTGCTGCCGGCGGCCGGCACCATGGTGCTCGCGCCGCCCGCGACGATATTCGCGCCTCGCAAGCCGTTGATGCCGTTGATGAACCGCCCATTCAGCGTTTTGCCCGGGCGATTGGCTTCACACTCGGCGGCCGCGAGCGTCAGGATTTCTTGCGGGGTGGCGTTGAAGACCACGGTGTTGAAACCATCGGCCGCGCTCTGCACATACGCGATCTGTCCCGTCTGATCAAACGGAAACGTATAACGCACGCCGGCCGCGCTATTCGTGGCGGTGATTTGCGTCCACGCACCGTCGGTGCCGCTCCGCACGCCAAACCAGAGGGGGTAGCGGGACGGCAGGCAGAACTGCCACTGCACGTTGCCGCCACCCATAGGGGCGTTCACGGTGAGCGAAAGGGTCGTGGTGCGGGAGCCATTCACACCCACCGCTGTGCCTTGAATGGTGAGCGGATACACACCAGGCGCGACGGTGGGCGCGGTGGTGATGTTGAGCGTCGCACTATTGCCTGTGGCCGCCGATGGCGTGACGGTTGCGGTCATACCGAGCGGCATGCCAGTCACGGTGAGCGCCACCGGTTCTGTCAGATTGGTGCGCGAGATGGCCACGGCCAGCGGAGCTGTCGCGTTGCCCGCCGTGACCGCGGCCACGTTTGGCGTCACGGTGAGGCCGAAGTTGGGCGGAGCGAACGGGGTCGTGGTGACAAGCAGCGGCACCGTGGTCGTCGTACCGCCCACGGTTGCGCGGATGATGGCGGCGACCGTTCCGACGCCACTGAGCAAGGTGGTGTTGATCACCAGCGTGGCGCTGTCGCCCGAGGCGGGGTTGGGAGTGAACGTGCCCGTCATCCCGTTGCTGAACGACTGAAAGTCCAGCTCAATGGGCCCAGTCACGCCAGGGGCCCGCGCCAATCGCACCACAATGGGCGTACTCGGCTGCGTCTGCACCACCTGGATGCTCGACTGCGAGAGCGTGAGCGTACCGGCCGATGGCTTGGCGGTGACGATGAGCGTGATGTTCACTGTGCGCGTGCGCGGACCCGACTCACTGGCGGTGAGCACCAGCGGGTAGGTGCCAGCGGGCACGCCCACCGAAACGGCGATGCCAAGTGACGCCGTGGTATCGGTGGTGCTGTTGGGCGTGACGCGGGCCTGCACGTTGTCGGGCGCGCCGCTCACGAAGAGACCAACGCTCCCGGCGAATCCGCCAAGTCGACGCACGCGCACCGCGGCGGTGGCGGAGTCTCCCTCCTGAATGGTGAACGTCGTGGTGGCGAGTTCAACGCCGAAGTCCGGATCGAGCGTGGGCAGCGCGGTGACGGTCAACGTGTACGTGGAGGTGGCGCTCACCCCCGAACCGGTGCCACGCACGGTGAGCGGATACGTACCTGGCGACGTGCTGCTGTCCACGGCGATGGACAAGGCCGTGCTGGTTGTTCCCGTGGGGAGCGAGGCGCTGCCCAACGTCGCGCTGACGCCGGCCGGAGTCCCCTCGACGGCCAGGGCAACGGCGCCACTGAAGCTGCCACCCCGCGTGACGGAGACCGTCGCCGAACCGGTCGCCCCCGCCTGCACCGAACCACTGGCCGGTGAGATGGCGAGCGCGAGCGTTCCGGGGATCGGCATGGGATCGCCGGGCGATCCACCATCGCCGCACGCAGCGGACAGCCCAAGCACCAGCACACAGGCCAAGGCGCGACTCAGAACACGTGACTGCAGCATGCCAACACTCCCGACAGGAAACGTTCAGTAAGCACGGCGGCGCGACGCGACCGTGAGTTGTGCCTGCTCAGTCTGCGTCGTGGCGCGAGTCAGTGCCAGTGTTGACCGACTGGTGTGGCGTTTGCGCTGCTGCGGTCGTTTACGCAGCAAACATCCCCTGAAGAACCTCGAGTGAGCGGGCAAGCGCAGTCGAGGTCAAACGACCGAGCCGTTTGGAAAATCGTTCGACATCGACCGCACAGACTCGATCCACCACAATGAAACCGTCCTTGCCAACAAACCTGCAGGGGACGCGGAATGGATAGGCGTGGCCACCCGTTGTCAGTGGCGCGACAATCACCGTCCGAACATGCGCGTTCAAGTCATCCGGCGACACGACCACGCACGGCCGCGCTTTCCGAATCTCACCGCCACGCGTGGGCTCGAGTTGAACGAGGAATATGTCGCCGCGCTTCACCTTGTCCGGCGTCACCACTCCCACTCGTCCTCATCAAACCGGGTGGCCACAGGCGGATCCAGCAAGCGATCATCATTGCGAGAACGCATCAGCTGAGCGGCTTCTGCCCAGCCTTCGCGCGCCCTCGTCGCCGCGCGTATGGTGATCATACGCCCGCTGCATACGGAGCTCGACCTCATCGACCAGGCCGGCTTGCTCAATGAGCGGTTTGGGGAGCCGAATACCGCGAGAGTTGCCGATACGGACAAGCCGTGCTTTCATAGCGCCTCCGGTGACCACAAAGTCATCACATAAGGACACCGCGGGCAACACAGGCCGATTCCCACGCCCAGCCCGCCAGCACTCGCATACCCGGCGATCGCGCCGTATACTCGGGCACC
>JBBSPO010000319.1:0-4436 GCA_038258695.1 Gemmatimonadales bacterium
CGGCCAGCTAGGTGATGTGATGAAGGAGAGTGCGCGTGCGGCGCTCACGTACGCGACCAATAATGCCGACGCGCTGGGTATTCCCGCCGACCGATTGCAGAGTGCAAGCGAGGCGCACATTCACGTTCCGGCGGGAGCGATCCCGAAGGACGGGCCGAGTGCGGGCATCGCGATTGCAACGGCGCTTGTCTCGGAGATGTCAAACCGCAAAGTGCGGCGTGATGTGGCGATGACGGGTGAGATCACGTTGCGTGGTCGTGTGCTGCCGATTGGTGGGCTCAAGGAAAAAGTGCTTGGTGCGCACCGCGCCGGCGTGACGACGATCATTTTGCCGAAGGCCAACTTTGATGACCTTGAGGATGTACCGCAGGAAGTGCAGGATGCGCTGACGTTTCATCCGGTGGAAACGCTCAAGGAAGTGCTGAAGATTGCGCTGGTGGGTGGTGGGGCGCCGGCGCCGGTAGAGGAGCCGGAGATGGTTGGGGTGTAAGGGGAACGGCGACTGCCGACCACCCCTCGTCACATTCCTGCTGCGCCTTGCCTCGCCGCCGTCTGCACTACCACTATAAAGAAGTTGACAACCGCCCACTTTTCGCCGGAGGAACCATGATTGATCCGTCTATTCCCATGATGCCCGTGGAATCGACACTGCGAGAGGCGGGACGGCAGCACCGGAAGGTGCGGGCCCGAATCCGGTACTCCGCCGAAAGCGGAGAGACCGAGTATGAACGCAGCTACGAGCCGTATTCGATTGAGAACGGCGAAGTGGTGGTGTTCTCGCTCTTCCGGAACGAGTTCCGCACGATTCCCCTGGTCGACATCCTGAAGGTCGAACTGACTGATGGCGAGTTTCGTCCGCGCCGTCCGATCAATCTCTAATCAGACCAGCGGCGAACGCACGGGGAACGCAGGTAGCACTCAGGTCGAAGCTACTCCGAACCAGCGCCGCTTCAGTGCCCGATCGGCCCCAGCCTGAACAACGACCAGGGCCAGCCGCGAGCGGCGCCAGGTTCGGTGCCATCGAGAAACCATTCGGTGTAGCGACGATCGGGTGGGGTGAGTGCATCGGCGTCGCGGCCGGTGAGTCGGTCAAGAGACACGGCCACCAATCCCTGCGGCGGGTCCCATGTATCGGCACCGCGTGTCACCGGGACGGCGGAGAGCAGCTGGCCGACAATGGGGGCGGCCAGCGAGCCACCCGCGGCTCCGGGCGTGATCGTGCGCGGGGTATCAAAGCCCAGCCACGCGCCGGCCACGAGTGATGGCGTCATGCCCACAAACCACACATCGGTGTTGTCATTGCTGGTGCCGGTTTTACCGGCCAGCGGCACGGACGACGGCACCAGACGACGCGCCGCTGTTCCCGTACCACGCTCAACCGCATCCCGCATCATGTCGCGCACCACAAAGGCCACGCGAGGGTCAACGGCAGGGCGTGGGGTGGACGGGCGTGTCTCATGAACCACGGTTCCGCTCACGTCTTCAATGCGTGTGATAAATCGTGGCTCCACGCCCATGCCGCCGTTGGCGAACATGGCGTAGGCTGCGACGAAATCGAGCGGTTGCACAACGCTTGCACCCAGCGCGCTTGAGGGGAATCGCGAAATTGGTGTGCGCAGACCAGCCCGTTCAGCGATCAGGGCCACACTGTCCAGCGTCACGCGCTGGCCCAGGTCCACGGCCACCGGATTGCGTGACCGGGCAAGCGCTTCACGCATGGTCATCTCACCAAGAAAGGCGCCGTCGGCGTTGGACGGCGTGTAGTAGCGACCTTCTGGCAGCAGCAGATTGAGCGCGGTGTCACCTACCAGTGCGTTAGCCGTAATGCCCTGTGCGACCGCGGCGGCGTACACAAATGGCTTGAAACTGCTGCCGGGCTGCCGGTTACCGTCAACAGCTCGATTGAAGGTAGACGCCGAGTAGTCGCGCCCGCCCACCAGCGCACGCACGTCACCTGTGTTGGCGTCGAGCGCCACGACGGCCCCTTGCAAGCAGTTGCTGATGGCCGTGGCGGCCACGCAGCGCCCGTGCTTCCAGCCGGGGCGTGACTCCACGTCGGCCAGCGTACCGGCCAGCGCCGCGACCGCCGCTTGCTGCGCGATTGGATCGAGCGTGGTGTGTACCACAAACCCGCCATTCTGCACCCGCACACCAGCCCGTTCCGCTTGCACTCGCACGACATCCACCACCCACGGCGCGTGCACCACACCGAGGTTGGTGGCCACGCGCAGTGGTTCTCGCTGTGCGGCGGTGGCCTGTGCGGGCGTGATGTAGCCCTGCTCCCGCATGAGCGAGAGTACGAGATTCCGCCGCTCGCGGTTGCGCGCCGGGTTACGTACCGGGTCGTACTGGACCGGACTCTTGGGCATGGCAGCGAGCGACGCCGCTTCGGCAATGGAGAGCTCCGCGGCGGGCTTGCCGAAATAATGGCGCGCGGCCATCTCAACGCCCAGATAACCGCGTCCGAACGGGATCTGATTCAGACACGCCTCAAGGATTTGCTCCTTGGAGTAGCGCTTCTCCATTTCACGCGCCGCCTGCTGTTCGCGCAGCTTGCGTGTGAACGACCGGTCGCGCCGGTCGATGATGTCCGGGTGCATGTTGCCAACGAGCAACTGCGTAATCGTGCTGGCGCCTCGCAGGTCGCCACTGGTGGCAGCGTCTTTGATGGCCGCAGCCACACCGACCAGATCGACGCCGTCATGTTGATAGAAGCGTTTGTCTTCAACGGCCACGAATGCCTGCCCCACGTATCGCGGCAAGGTGGAAAGCGGGACGGAGAACCGCTTTGCTGCCCCGAACTCGCCCAGCAATGCCCCGTTGCGCGCGAGCACGATCGAAGCCTGCGGCGGGCCAATGATGCGGGACGGATCGGCTGTCTGGGCGCTCAGCGACCCCGCACTGAGCAGCCCCGCCAGCGCGCACGCCGAGAGAAGCGGGGTGACGGCACCGAAGGCCATATGAGTGCGTTTTACGAACGTCTGAGGGCGCATAATGCAAAATACCCCACCCGTCACGAGTTGATCGGCGACGCGGGTCAGGACAGCTTGGTGTATGTCTGCTGAATCAATTCGTCCAGTGACCCTCGCGGTCTGCCAGTTCGCCCCGCGCAAGCGGGACCTTGGTGCCAATATGGCCCGCTTGGGCCGTCTGTGCGCGCAGGCGACACGCGCCGAACCTTGTCCGCAGGTGGTGCAGTTTCCGGAAACGGCGCTCTCGGGCTACTTCGTGGAGGGCGGCGTACGGGAGCTGGCCGTGACCGCGGGCGCGCTTGCCAACGATCTCGACGAAGCGTATTTGCTGGCCTGCGCTGAACAGCGACGGCTGCCGGTGACGGTAGACGTGATCGTGGGCTTTTACGAACGCTGGCGTGATACGCTATACAACAGCGTGGCCTATATCACGATTGGCCTGGCCGACGGGCCGCCCGTGGTGCGTCATGTGCACCGCAAAAATTACCTGCCCACTTACGGTCTGTTTGACGAGGAGCGCTTTGTTGAGCGCGGCACAAGTTTGCGCGCATTTGAAACGGCGTGGGGGCGTGCGGCTATGCTGATCTGCGAAGACGCGTGGCATTCGTTGTCCGGCACGATTGCCGCACTGGATGATGCGCAGGTGGTGTTTGTGGTGAGTGCCGCGCCAGCGCGCGGACCGTATCCGCGCGAAGATGGCGTCGCAGGTCCGGCCAGTGCGGCGCGTTGGGACCGACTGATGCGCGACATCGCCGACGAACACGGTGTGTTTACCAGCTACGCGAATCTTGTTGGTACCGAAGGCGGCAAGCGTTTTTTTGGCAACTCCATGATCGTGGGTCCGGCCGGCGACGTGCGCGCCCGCGCACCCGAGTGGGAAGAGCATCTGCTCATTGCCACTCTCGACCTCGATGATCTGGTACGTGCGCGCAGCGATTCACCGCTGCTGGCCGACTTGCGTGTGGCGCTGCCACACGTGCTGGAACAGCTGCGTGTTGTGCGCAGCAAAGAACCGCTGGTGTTGCAGTACGACGGCGCGGAACCGGCCGCCGCCGATCTGGTGCTCGAGGCAGGCGCGTTTGCCACAGGTGAGTTTGCGGTGCCGTTGGAGCCAACGCCGCAAACGGCGAACGTGAATCCTGTCTCGCTGCAGGGCGCGGCGGCACGTGCTGACAAGGGCGCCGGCGCAGTGGACACGGTCGCGGTAACGCGTGTGACACTGCGCGAGCACGGTGGACCTCCACCGCTCGACATCGATCCCGCCATGACCGAGCAGTGGTTGGTGGGTTTCCTGCGTGAGGAGTTGGCGCGTCGTGGCTATTCCAAGGTTGTTGTCGGATTGTCAGGCGGTATTGATTCGGCCGTCACTACCTACCTGGCAAAACGCGCGTTTGGTGCAGAAAATGTGATCGCGGTGCGCCTGCCGTACAAATCGTCGAGCGCTGAGTCACTGGAACACGCGCA
>JBBSPO010000320.1:0-4413 GCA_038258695.1 Gemmatimonadales bacterium
GTCTATACGGCCTTGGCGAACCACCCAGTGTTTCGCAGACGTGTTCAAGACTTTTCGGAACTGTTTGCGAACTGCTGTCCGGCAGTCGGCTTAAGCACCGTCAGGTTGCGCCCTGCAAACGCGACGCCCTGAGAATGACAAGGCCGAACACGGTTTCGATTGCGGCACCCGTGAACGCACCAGCGGCGGCAGTCGCGCCAAACTTTGCCAGCACGTATCCGCCTGCGGCGAGAGCGAGGCCACAAACCAGGTAGACGCGCGAACCGAACATAGTTGAAAAGGTGAGGTAGCGACCGCCAATCACAAACAGCATCACCGGAAAGAACCACTCGATGCGGTAGAGCGAAACCACATATGCCAACGGCAGCGACAATATGAGCCAGCCCGTGGAGGCCATTGCCAAGCCTCCAAAGGGGTTGCCCTTCGAGTGCGCCGCGGAACGCCCGAACGCCTTGCACAAGACAACCGAGATGGGATGAATGAGCACGCCGCCAACCAGAAGCGCGATGACGGCCGCCGAGGCCGACATTCGCGATGCGACAACCGCAGCGACGAACCACACCAGCGCCGACGAAAGCATGCCCAGGGCACCGCCGTAATAGGCGACACGCATGTCCCGCTGCGCCTCAGCGATTGTTGTAGTCGCTACGTCCATCCTCAATCCTTCTGTACTACCCAACGAAGCTGTAAGAAAACGTGCCTTGATCTTGCGCCCACGGTGGTGAGCGGACAAGAGGGTTTTCGATGGCGCGCTACCAGCATGTCGACACGAGTCCGCGGTTGCTGCCGGTGGACCTTGCGTCGCGACTGCTGCCAGGAGCGTTTGAGCAGATCGTGCGACGTCGGGCCGATCCGCTGGAACTGGCTTGTCGTACTCGTGACTGCCCAGGCACGCCGCGTTGGATCCAGCGGGGCGGCTATACGGCAGGCCGTGCGTCTGACTGGGTGCCGGGAGCGGAGAGGCGCCGCTGTGGTGCAAAGTGTCCCCGCACAAACGCGATGCGCAGCAGCGCAAGAGCCAGCGTTCCAATGATCCCCAGGGTGACCACGGACGCCTCAAAACCGTAGACCCCACCGGACAAAAGGTCTGACCCGTATGTCGTCCCAACCAGCAGGCCTTCCGCATCGCGTCCGGACACGGCGACGGAGAATATGGATCCCAGCGTGTAGTTCCAGGCGACGTGGATCCCGACCGCCAGCCAGATCCGGCGCGTGACCATGTAGGCGGCCGCAAACATCACGCCTGCGACGACCGTATTGATGATCGCAAGTGCGCTGGTGCTTTCACCGGGCAAATGCGCAAGGCCAAACACCGCCGACGAGATGCCGAGCGCTGTCCAGCTGCCGAAAGATTCTTCCGTAATGCGGAAGATCAGGGCTCGGCTGATGACTTCCTCAAGAACACCCACGAACGTCATCATGACGAGAGGCTCGATGATCGCGATGCTCCACGGGTTCATTCCGGTGATTCGATATGCGCCCACTGCGGCTATCAGGGCGGCGACGCACCCGACGAGCACCACTCCGGTCAAAAGTCCGATCAAGAGCTCGAGCAGAGCACCCCGGAAGGAGACCTCTGTCGCCCACCGACGTTCGATAACGCGGACGTAGAGGATGTAGGTGAGCAGCACAACGGCCGCTGCGAAAAAGCCGGATCCCATCACGTGGTGCATCCGGCCCGCGAGCTTCTCCAAGTGCGTGAGCGTCAGGCCACCGGCCAGCGCCACCAGAAAAATGCCCAGCAAGGCGCGTATGAGTGGGTAGCGCACGAACCGCCAGAAAAAGCTGGATGCCTTGGGACGCTGTTGCGCCGTCGCTTTCATGGCGTGTATGCAAGTTTGAGTGCCCGAACGGGCGGGTAGTGTGCGCCCTCACTGCGGTACTGGCCCCCTACCGTACGCAAGTCCAAGGTCACCCGCATGCAGCGCCCGGACCGGGGCAGCGTCAGCGTCTGCCGGGTGAGTAGCCGTGCGGACTCACTCTGTATTTTGATCTCCGCCTCCGAAAATGCCGAGTGATGGCGCCGTGCGTTCACTGCCTCGATCGTAATCACGGGGAAGAAGTGAGGTCGGCAGCGGGCCGGTTAAACCCGACGGCGAGCAGGAGCGCGGTGCCTACGAGCAGAGCGGCAACAGCAAACGCCGCATGCGTACCGGATGCGATGGCGGACGCGGACGCGGTTGCTACATCGGGTGAACTCGTTCCGAAGGCAAAGACCGCTCCCATCGCCGACGCGCCCGTGATCAGCCCCAAATTGCGCGACAAATTCAGCAGGCCGGAAATCACGCCGCGCTCGGCGGCGTGGGTGCCGGTGACAACGGCCGTGTTGTTTGCTGCCTGGAAAACAGCGAAGCCTGCAGTGGTGCATACGAGTGGGAACAGGTAGCCGGCGATGCCCTGCGAAATCGGTAGCACTGCGAGCGCGAGGCAGCCGGTCGCCATTGAACCCAAGCCCGCAATCGTCGTAGGACGCGCTCCGTAGCGGTCGACAGCGAGTCCGGCTGGCATGCCTGCGAGCGCAGCGACCAAAGGACCTGCAGTCATAACGAGCCCGACTACAGCGGGGCTCAGGCTGAGCGCTCGTGTGAGATAGAACGGACCGACCACCAACGTGGTCATGGCGACCGTACTGACCAGCCCACTCATGGCGAACCCCGCACTGACGCATCGATTCTTGAAGAGGGCGAGGCGCACCAGAGGAGACTGGATCCTTGATTCCACCAACGCGAAGAGGCCTGAAACGATTGCGGCAACAATCAACAGGAGGATTTCGACCGCGCCGAACGAGCCGCGCCCCAATGTCATCGAGAGGGCATACGCCGCCAGAGCCAGCGCGAGAAGCACTGAACCGAAAACGTCGAAGGTCGGCCGACTCCTGCGGGGTGGATCCAGAGGGAGAAATTGGTAAGCCAGCGCGAGCGCCAAGAGTCCGAGCGGAACGTTCAAGAAGAATATGGAATGCCAGCCAAAGCCGGCGATGAGTAAGCCACCCAGTGACGGGCCGAGAGCCGTTCCGACCGCCGACGTTGTTCCGAGGAAACCCATCGCGCGTCCTGCCCGGTGCTGCGGGACGGAATCGCCCACGAGGGCCATTGAGAGCGCCATCATTATGGCGGCGCCCATTCCCTGACCGGCGCGCGACGCCACCAACATCCACAGCTCGGTCGACGCGCCACACACGATCGAGGCGAGAGTGAACAATGAGATACCCGCGAGCATGAGACGTCGGCGACCGACGACGTCTCCGAGCCGGCCGACGCTGACGACAAGCGTGGTCACCGCGACCAGGTAAGCGAGTACGACCCACTGCACTGCGCTGAATGAGCTGTGGAACGCATCCACCAACGGCGGAAGTGCAACGTTGGCGATGCTGGTGCCGAGTGAGGAAAGACGCATCGTCAGCGCCAGGCAGGCCAACACACCAGAGACAGCCGTGGGCGTCGCACCTTCTAAGTGGGCTGGCGGGGCAGGACGGGACATCGCAGCTCTCCAAGTGGCTGGCGCGGTGCGCACAGCGGGGACGACGGGAGCCTAAGAGCACAGCAGAGGCGGCGGAAGGCGCACGAATCGCAAAGTATTCGTGCACCAAACGCCATATCTGGCGGATCCGTGCTACTTGTTGGCTATGTCGATGCCCGACCTCAACCTTCTGGTGACGCTCGACGTTTTGCTGACCGAGGGCAGCGTCGTGGGCGCGGCCCGGCGCCTTCAACTCAGCCCGTCTGCCATGAGCCGAGCGCTCGCCAGGTTGCGTGAAGCGACCGGGGACCCTTTACTGGTACGCGCAGGTCGGGGTCTCGTGCCGACGCCTCGCGCTCTCGAACTCCGCGACCGTGTGAGGTAAGTGGTTGATGGCGCCGAAGCGGTGTTACGGCCTGCCATGAAACTCGACCTTGCTTCCCTCGCACGCACGTTCACGATCCGCAGCACCGAAGGTTTTGTCGAAACATTCGGTCCCGACTTGCTGGCCCGCATTGCCCAGGAAGCGCCGAACGTGCGGCTGTGGTTCGTGCCGAAGTTCGACAAGGACAGCACGCCCCTGCGCGAGGGCTTGGTGGACCTGGAGACCGGGGTCACCAGCAAAGCAATGGGATCCGAAATCCGCACGCATGGCCTTTTTCGCGATCGCTTCGTCGGGGTCGTTCGCGAGGGTCATCCTCTGGTCCAGGGAACAATCACTCCAGAGCGCTACGCCGCAGGCGCTCATGTATTGATCTCGCGGCGCGGACTCGAGATGGCGCCGATCGATCTTGCACTTGGGCAAATGGGACTCGTCCGGCACGGCGCAGTAACAGTGGGCGGTTTCGGTTCAGCGATTGCGCTCGCTGGCGAGTCCGAAATGATCGCGACAGTTCCGGAAAATCACACCCGCAGCCTCTGGCGCGGCATGTTCCATTTCCCGCTGCCACTCCA
>JBBSPO010000321.1:0-4385 GCA_038258695.1 Gemmatimonadales bacterium
ATGGTACGGCATCGGAATATCCTTCGGCGCCAGCCGCTGCACCGGCGCATCAAGAAACCAGAACCCCTCTTGCGCCACCACCGCCGCAATCTCCGCTCCAAAACCGGCCGTGAGATTGTCCTCGTGCACAATCATGCACCGTCCCGTTTTCTTCACACTCTCCAAAACCGCCGCACGATCCCACGGCGCAATCGTGCGCAAGTCAATCAGCTCCACCGCATCGCCAAACTCTTCGCACGCCGCAGCGCAGCGATGCACCATCGCACCCCAGGTGACCAGCGTGAGATCCGTGCCCTCACGCACCACGCGCGCGCGCCCCAGCGGCAACACATAATCATCGCCCGGATATCGCGCACTGCCGTCACCCGTCATAAGCAACGAACGGTGCTCAAAGTAGATCGTGGGATTTGGACTGCGCATGGCCGCACGCAACAACCCAACCGCGTCAGCCGCGTTGGATGGCATCACCACCTGCCAGCCGTACGCATGCGCAAATCGCACCTCGTCGCTCAGACTATGCCACGGGTCGCCAACATCTTTACCAAATCCACCCGGCATGCGCACCACCATGGGCGCGGCAAAGCGATTGGCCGTACGCCAACGCATGGTGCCGGTGTTGTTGAGCTGTTCCGTCGCCGGGTCGGCATACTTACGAAACTGAATCTCGGCCACCGGCATGAGCCCCGAAATCGCCATCCCCGACGCGCGACCAATAATCCCTTCTTCAGACAAGCTGGTATCGAACACACGCTCGGAGCCGAACTTCTTTTGCAGCCCTTCGGTGACCAGATGCACGCCGCCTTTGCGACCAACATCTTCACCGAACACCAGCAGCTTGGGATTCACCTCAAGCTCATGACGCAACGTGCGTCGCACTGCTTCGGCAAATCGCAGCAGTTCGCCGTCTGACGCTGGTTGATCAGTGCCACCAAGCGCCTCCCGTTCAGCGCGAGTCAAACCGCCCATCGCTTCGGGTGAGTCAGCACTGTCGTCCGCGTACACATACTGCGATATCCGCGACGCATCAGGAATCGCACGCGCACGCGCCGATTCCAGCGCAACCTGCACATCACGCGTGACCTCGGCTTCAAGCTCGGCCCATTCATCGTCTGACATCATGGCCGGTACGAGATACTCGCGCAGCTTCGGCAGTGGATCACGCGCGTCGTCAGCCGCGATGTCTTCAGCGGAACGATATCCCTTCTGGTTGTCCGGACCTGAGTGACTCGACAAGCGCGGCACCGTCAAACGCACCAGCGCCGGACCATTGCCCGCGCGCACATGTGCTACACCCTCGCTCAGCAACGCCGCCGATTCATGCGGGTCACTCCCGTTTCCATCGCGCACCAACAGATTGCCAAAGGACGCCAGGTTGTTCGCGATGTTCGCGCCAGGCGTTTGCATGTCACCCGACACCGAAATACCAAGATTGTTGTCTTCGATGTAAAACAGCATCGGCAGCTTGAGCGTGGTAGCGATTGTGAGCGCACTCCAGAATCCGCTCGTAGCTACCGATGCGTCACCTCCCAGCGCCACCGCAATCGCTCCATCCCACGAAGCATCGCCAAGCACGTCGCGGTGATACAGCGTGCTCTGCGCCCAGCCAATCGCCGGCGTGTACTGCGAGCCCACATCGCCCGACATGGGCAGCACCACCGGCCCGTCACGGTTGGGCAGGTTGCACACCACGCCAATGTCACGTCCGTCGCTGAATCCACCGGCTCGGCCCAGCGGGCTGCCAAAGGCGTCGTCCAGCGGCAATCCCAGGGAGAGCAGGAAGGGACGCGACCGGTAGTAGGCGCCCGCCGCGTCGCGCTTGCCCTGCACCAGCTCGCCCAGAATGATCTGCGCGACATCGTGACCACGCGCCGAAAACTGGTACATCACCACATGGTCTTTGGGGATGCGGGCCCGGTCGCGTGTGGTGCCCTCTTCAATGTCGTCGAGCTGGCGCGAGGCCAGCACGTGACGCGCAATCCGACGCCAATCAAGGTCGGGGTGCGGCATGCGTGAATCGGACGCCTGAGGGCGAGGGGAGCGACGCGGGCGAAGAGTTTTGGCCATACCACAAGAATATGCAAATCACCGCGCGCGCGCAGATCCGCTCACGCGACAGGTGAAGGAGGCGTGGAGCTGTGGTGTCTCGTATCTTGCAAGAATGACCTACCAGTTCATTATCGCGGCAGTGGAGGACGGCGTCCTGTCCATCACGCTCAACCGCCCCGACGTACTCAATAGCTTCACCCGCGCCATGGCGCGCGAGGTGCAGGACGCCCTGCAAACCGCCCAGTCGAGCCCGGACGTCAGGGCGGTGCTGCTCACCGGCGCCGGCCGAGGCTTCAGCGCCGGCCAGGACCTCTCCGAGGTGCTGCCAGAGGGCGATGGCCCGATGCCCGATATCAGCGACATTGTACGCGAGTCGTACAATCCGATTATCAGCGCCATTCGAACGCTCGAAAAGCCGGTGATCTGTGCGGTGAACGGGGTGGCCGCGGGCGCGGGCGCGAATCTGGCCTTCGCCTGCGATATCACGCTGGCCGCCGACGATGCGGTGTTTGTGGAGAGCTTTGCAAAAATCGGCCTGATCCCCGATACCAGTGGCACTTTTTTCGTTCCGCGATTGGTTGGCATGCAGCGCGCCACCGGCATGTTCTTTCTGGGCGACAAGATTCCGGCGTCGCAGGCCAAGGAGTGGGGGCTGATCTGGGACGTGGTGCCCAAAGCCGAGCTGGCCGAGCGGTCGCAGGCGCTGGCCCGATCGCTGGCGCAGCAGGCTACACGCGGCTTTGGCCTCACCAAGCGCGCGCTGAATGCGTCGTTTGCCAACTCGCTCAATGAACAGCTCGAGGTTGAGGCCGACTGCATGCAGCAAGCCGGCCGCACCAACGACTACGCCGAGGGGGTGCGCTCGTTTCTGGAAAAGCGCAAGCCTGTGTACACCGGTTCATGAGCGCGCCTCAGATGAACAGCAGCGCGCGTCTGATTCACAGCGATGGCGTGGCTGCGGAGGTTGTGCGATGAGCAGCGAAGGCTTTTCAAAGGCGACAGTGATTGGCGTGGTTGGCGCTGGTGCCATGGGCGCCGGCATTGCACAGGTGGCCGCAGCGGCTGGTCATCGCGTGTTGCTGGCCGACGCGCATCCGCCGTCCATCGCTCGCGCCCGCGCCGGTCATGACAAAGCGCTGGCGCGCGACGTCGAAAAAGGACGACGCAATCGTTCCGACGCGGACGCCGTGCTTTCCCGCATTACGTACGTGGAAGGGGCAGACGCATCGCATCTGGCAGCCTTCGCCGAATGCGGACTGGTGATCGAAGCCATCATCGAAGACCTCTCGGCCAAGCGCTCGCTGTTCAAGCTGCTTGAAGACGTCATCGCGGCTGAGGCTGTGTTGGCGTCCAACACCTCGTCGCTGAGCATCGCGGCGTTGGCTGGTGCGTGTGAGCAGAGTGAACGCGTGCTTGGCGTGCATTTTTTCAATCCGGCGCCGGTAATGCCACTGGTAGAGATTGTCCCCGCACTTACCACCGATGCAGCGCTCACCCCGCGTGTGCAATCGCTCGTTGACAGCTGGGGCAAAACCACGGTGCGCGCGTCTGACACGCCGGGATTCATTGTGAATCGTGTGGCGCGCCCGTTTTACGGCGAGTCGCTGCGCATTCATGAAGAAGGCATTGCCGACTGCGCCACGATTGACTGGGTCATGCGCGAGCTGGGCGGCTTTCGCATGGGTCCGTTTGAGCTCATGGACTTTATTGGCAACGACGTAAACTATGCCGTGACGTGTTCGGTGTTTGAAGCCATGTCATACGATCCGCGCTACAAGCCGGCGCTGCAGCAGCGACGGCTGGTGGAGGCTGGTTGGCTGGGTCGCAAAAGTGGACGTGGATACTACGACTACCGTGACGGCGCCCAGATGCCTACCGCAACAAAAGACACCGCGCTCGGCGAACAGATTCTCAATCGCGTACTGGCCATGTTGGTGAATGAGGCGGTAGACGCGGTTCATCTGCGCGTGGCTACACCGGCGGATATTGACCTGGCGATGACAAAAGGCGTGAACTATCCGCGAGGATTGCTCTCGTGGGGCGATCATCTGGGAGCGTCGCATGTGTTGCAGACGCTCGAACGATTGCACGCCGACTACGGTGAAGACCGGTATCGTCCGAGTGTGCGGCTGCGACGGGCGGCGAGAACGGGTGACAGTCTGCTCAACTTCTAAGCTCACATGAATAAGGATCAAGGTAAATGAATGCGTCAGACGCATACCTGATTGACGGCATCCGCACGCCCATCGGAAACATTGGTGGTGCACTGAGTGCCGTGCGCGCCGACGATATGGCGGCCCACGTTATCCGGACACTTGTGGCCCGCAACAGCTCACTCG
>JBBSPO010000322.1:0-4370 GCA_038258695.1 Gemmatimonadales bacterium
ACGATCACGGCGCTGGCCAATCAAAAGTTCGATGTGATCGTGGTCGGGGGCGGCATCACTGGTGCCGGTGCCGCGCGCGAAGCTGCGTTGCGCGGCCTGCGCGTGGCACTTGTGGAACGCGACGATTTTGCCGCCGGTACCTCAAGTCGCTCGTCGCGTCTGGTGCACGGCGGCGTGCGCTATCTGGAGCACGGACACATTGGCCTGGTGTTTGAGTCCAGTCGCGAACGTCGCCTGTTGCTTGAACTCGCACCGCATCTCGTGCGGCCCCTGGCGTTCACGTGGCCGGTGTATCGTGACGCCCGGGTACCGCGCTGGAAGCTGCGTGCAGGATTGGCCCTGTACGATGCACTGTCGTTGTGGAAGAACGAATCACACATCGGTCTCGATGTAGACGGTGTGCTGGACGCCGAACCATCGCTCGATCGCTACGACATGGTGGGCGGCGCGCGCTACTGGGATGCGGCCACAGACGACACCCGATTGACGCTGGCTACGGTAATCGCTGCGCGCGAGGCAGGTGCGGTAGTGGCGAATCATGTGGACGTCATTGATGGTGTGCACAGCGGCCAAATGCTGGCTGGGATCATGGTACGGGATGCGCTCACCGACGTGAGCTTTCCCGTGCACGCACCGCTGGTCATCAACTGCACCGGTCCATGGAGTGACGCAACAGCCGCGCTCACTGGCGTTCCCGCCACGCACGCCGTGCACGGTGCTGTGGGCGCACACGTCTCTGTATCGCGACAGCGCCTGGGCAATCGTGATGCGATTACCATCACGTCACCCGTAGACGGTCGTGTGATGTTTGTACTGCCGGCCGGTGTGCACACGATCATTGGTACAACCGAGCGCCCCGCGCAGAGCGGACCCGATGACGTGCGCGCCAACAGACAGGAAGTCTCGTATTTGCTGCGCTCCGTCAACGCGCGCTTTCCACACGCGAATCTCACCAACGACGATGTCATCGCGGCCTGGGCGGGTATTCGTCCACTCGCGGCGTCGGCCACGGGCGACTCGCGCGACACGGGCAGCGCGTCGCGTGAACACGCGATCGTACGTGCAGACAACGGCTTGGTGAGCGTAACCGGTGGCAAGCTCACCACGTATCGCGCCATGGCCGTCGATATTCTCGACCGTGCCACGAACAGCAAAGCCACCGACAGCGCCGAAGCCCGCAGTGAAGGTGAGCCGCTGCCAGGCGGCGACATGGTGTCGCTGGAGCAAACCCAGCACGATGCCACCACCACGTGTGGTGACGCTGCTGTGGGTGAGCGGCTGGCGCGCGCGTATGGAAGCCGTTGGCGCAATGTGTGGAGCTACGCCCAGCGTGATTTGGCGCTGCGCACGCGCTTGTCCGATCAGCTGCCCTATCTGGTGGCTGAAGTGGCGCACGCCGTAGAGCGCGAAGCCGCCTGCACGTTTACCGACGTCCTGGTGCGGCGCACACATGTGGCCTTTGAAACGCGTGACCATGGCGTGGCGGCCGCCGAACGCATTGCGCCACTCATGGCGGCACTGCTGCAGTGGAACGAAGAACGCGTGGCCGTGGAACTCGATCGCTACAGAGCCCAGGCCACGCGTTTGTTTGCCATTGACGAGCCGTACAAGGCGCCCTGACAGGCACCTTCGCCGGCTGTCACGGCGTATCGCTACGCCGCGTTCACATCATCGTGAATCGTAAGTAACTCCACCACCTTGAGCTTGCGCACCATGGTGGGCAAACGAAGAATGGCGGTCTCGCCAATCGCTTTGCCCGACAGCGCCAGCCCGATTGGCGAACCCATCGTCACCTGTCCTTCTTCAAACTCCGACGCATCACCAAACACGAGACTGTACGACTCACGATCGCTGGTGGCTTCATCTTCCACCACAACCTTTGAGCCGAGTCCCACGCGATCGGCTGGGATCTGATCCATTTCGATACTGCCGAGTTTGCTCAGTCGCATGTTGAGCTGCCCCAGTCGAGCTTGCACAAACTGCTGACGTTCGAGGGCCGCCTTGTACTCGGAGTTTTCCTTGAGGTCACCCATCTCTACGGCGCGACGGATTTCCGCCGGCAGTACGATGTGCAGTTCGTGGGTGAGCTTTTCAACTTCGCCCCGAAGCTTGGCCTTGAGTTCCTCGAGCATAACACGACACCGGAAAGAGACACGAGACCCCACGACGCCAAGAACGGGCATCGCGGGGTGCAGCCTGCGCTGAGGTAAAGGCAGGCAAATAGAAAACGAGCGCCCGACCCGATTTCAGGGCCGAGCGCGTCAGTCTTCTACAAAGTTACAGCTTGAATGCAAACGACTCAAGGGTACGCAGGAGCGCACCGCCAGAGGCGAACTGATCAGTTCGTGGCGTTGGCCAGATCACGAATCGCGACAGCCATCGCACGCACGCGAGCCGCGTCCGCAGCACCTCGCGCGTCTGCATCCACCTGCGACGCCAACGTGGTAAGCGCCGACTTGCGTGCGGCACCATTGGCGCGTTCCGCCGCAGTGAGTGCCTGCGAGATGGCGGTTGTGCGCGCCGCCGACAGTCCGTTGCCACGCACCAGCTGATCGAGATACGAGCGTACAACCGGGAACGCTGCAGGCCACGTAATGCGAGGCTGACTCTGCGGATTGAACTCATCCAGCATCACCAACTTCGCCGCCGCCAGTTCATTGGCCGACAGATGCTTGCTTGGCTGCAACTCGAGAATGTCGAGTCCGCGTGCCATCTCCGACGAATACACATAGCCGTTGTGCCAATAGGCGCCCCACGATCCACCAATCGTTCCGCGTGCGCGACTCACCGGTGCATTAGCACCACCAGCGGGCGGTGCATCAATGGGGCCGCGATCAAAAAACGCAATCTCGAACGGCTTGTCGGGATCGGTGAAATCGATGACATCAATGCCGCCCTGATACCAACCCTGCACCATGATGTCGCGGCCCGGAACGGGAACGAGTGATCCGTTATGCGATACACAGTTTTCCTGCGGGCTCTGCGCCGACGGCAGCTTGAAGTATGCATGCTGTGTAAGCTTGCGGTCTTCGCCGATGACGAGCGTGGTGTTGCCACCCATTTCGAGCGGGTGAATGGACTGACAGTTGGGCGATGTACCGCCGCCCCACTCGTCGGTGAACACCACTTTCTTGCCGTCGTTGCTGAAGACGGCGGTGTGCCACAGCGAGAAGTTGGTATCGGCCACTGCATCCAGTCGCACTGGGCTCTCCGGCTTGGAGATGTCCACCAGAATGCCGTAGCTGCCGCACGCACCGGCGAGCAATCCCATTTCAGGATACGCCGTTACGTCATGACAGTTGCGAGGACCAGTGGCCACGCGTGCTTCCCCTTCGGCGGCGCCGTCCGTCGGACGCGCGGCACGTGCACGTCCGCCACGTGCTGGTGCGGGACCGAGGCCGGTGAAAATGCGTGCACCGGTTACGACTTCGGCGTCCTGCGGCCGAGCGAGCGTGACTTTGATGACATCAAGGCGGAAGAGTGAGTTGGTTGCATCCGCTGGGTCAGCGCCGTTTTTGCAGCCGGCCAGCTCAGTGTCCGGACGCGCACCCTGGCTGCCCGACACGTAGATGTACAACACCCCTTTGTCGGTGGGGCTGGGCACGAGTGTGTGGGTGTGCGAGCCTTTGCACGTTTGCACATTCTTGACCAATCGCGGCATGCGCGGATTGCTCACGTCGTAAATGCGTACACCGGCCATGTGCTCGGCCGGATTGTCCACGCCGCCTTTGGCGCAATCGTTGCGATTACCGCCGCCTTCGGCGCTGACAAACAACAGGTTGCCGTAAATGGACGGGTCACCCTGCGATGTAATGCACGGCACGACCGACAACATTTCCGGATTGCTTTTGTTGCTGACATCCCAGATGGAGAAGCCGGCAAAGTTTCCCTGGTACACCAGGTTGCCTTTGAACGCCAAATCGGAGTTAACAAACGTGAGTCCACGCACCGAGTCAAAGGGCGCGGGCTTTTTCCCAACCGACACCAATTTCATACCTTCAGCGGCCACGCCGGCGTCCATGAGGCCTGGCTTGAGGTTGTTGCGTGGGTCGTTGGCGCTGGGGTATGTCTGCGCACTGAGCGACGACGCCAGCGGAGCGACGCACGCACCAGCCAACAGCACGGTGGCAAAGGTAGACGCGCGAACGCGTGAAGAACTCACGATTCCCAATCGGGTGGATCGCATCGGGAACGACTCCGGGTAAAAGGCAGAAGAGACCAGCACGAACAACAAGGCCGCGCACTCACATCACGCGGCAACAGCAACGCCGTAGCGTCAGGAACCTGCGGGCAACAAACCAAGCATTTGCCACATGAGCTCAATCTCGGCGAGCTGCGATGTCTCCACTTCGTTGGCCAATACAGAGATG
>JBBSPO010000323.1:0-4323 GCA_038258695.1 Gemmatimonadales bacterium
CGGCGTTGACTTCAGCGGTTGCACCATCGGGCAGTGTGACAGCCAGCTGGTCGCCCAACGGCGCCTGGACAAAGACAGGGCGCGATTGCCAGACGCCCAATCCCACGGCCACCGCCAACGTGGCGGCAATAGCCCACGGGGCTCCGGTGGTGAAACGGCGACGCGTGCCAATGTCGTGTGTGGACGTATCGCGCGGGGCTGCCACTCCGGGCACGTGGTTGACCGACGGCGAATCGGGCACCAGTGCCGGAGACGAAGCGGGCGTGAGCAACGGCCGTCCGGTGGCGATGTCAGCACTGACCCGCTGCCAGACTTCCTCTTTTTCGGGTGATCCCGGCACGGGGTCTACCAATGCCAGCAGATCCCACACCTGAACGAGTTCCTGTCCTTCGGTGCGCTCGGCGAGCTCATCGCGCAGTTCGGGTGGAAGCGGGTGACGCGGTGCGGCGCTCATGGAGCAACTCCGGCGAACGAGAGCAGCGACGCTACCAACGTTCCGAGGGTCGTCAGGCGGGAGCGCAACTGCTCCAGCGCCCGGACGAGGTGATTGTTAACGGTGCGAGGGGCGCACCCCATGACATCGGCGATTTCCTGATGACTCAGACCATCGAACCGGCTGAGGCGTAACGCTTCCTGCTGCCGTGGTGGCAGCTCGGCGATGAACTGATTGAGCCGGACGGCGAGCTCGTTGGCCTCGAGCTGCATGTCTGCTGACGCTGGTGCACGTGGACGCGCTGACACACTGGCAGACTCTGGGTCTTCCAGCAGGTGTCGACGGGTCTGTTCGTCGCGGAGGTGATTGAGCGCCAGGTTTCGCACGGTTCTGTAAAGCAGGGCTTTTATTGAGAGCGAAGGATCGAGGGTATCTCGCCGATCCCAGATCCGGACAAACGCATCCTGCGCCAAATCGCGCGCAATCGCATCGTCGCCCACAAGACGCATCACGGACCGCCAGAGCGGTTCGTACAGGGCGTCAAAGAGCTCTCGGAGCGCTGTCGCGTCGTGGGCGGCCAGTCGGCGCGTCCAGTCGGCGTACAACTCCGAGTCCGGTGTGTGATCGGACATTCTCAAGCCTTACACATGATCGGGGTAACGTGACCATGGCCCCCGGCATTCACCGGCCGGCTGTGCCATGACTGTGACATCTTGTGGCGGACTGGTGATACCCCACACATTCCTGTAATGAACATCTCCTCCACTGAAGACTCCCAACGCGAGCGTCGCAGCAATCCCCGCCTTCGCGAACTGGTTGACGAAATGATGGCCACGGTTCGGGCGGCTGCCAATCGTGACCTGTGGACCCCCGAAGAGCGGGCCCAAGCTGAGGCTGACATGGCCCGCATTATGTCCACCGTGCGCGATCAGGCGCTGGACCGTGGTCGCGTGCCCAAGACTGCCAACGACTGACGTACTCGGCGCTGCTGCCAGCGAAAGCCTCGCAGGCCGGCCAGCAGCGCACCCACGGGAACCGCACCCAATGCCGGCATGGACGGTGAAAGGCTGTCCACGCCCGAGCGAACCAGCGTGACCACAATGGCGAGGGTCAACACGAGTGCGCCGCCCGCCAGCGCCCACAACAGCGCAACCACAAGCGGTGGTACCAGACGTGCAGCCCAACCTCGCCAGGCCCACCAGGCGGCGAGCGCGCCTACGAGACCGGGCGGTGATGATATGATCGCGGCCACCAACGGTCGCTCGTTGCTCGTGAGAAAAAATGAGATTGCACCCCACATCAAGTTGAAGGCACAGACGGCGGCAATGGCACGACGCCATTTCATCTGGACGGCCGACGTATCGACCTCGGACAGCTGCGATCAGGAAAAGACATTGTGTCTGAAGCTGACGTATGGCCCGTGCGCTGTCGAGGTGCGCGTGCGGTAAGTTGCGAAATGAGGTTGCCCGCTCAAGACGGCGGCGGTAAGGAGGCGACGCCGCCCACTCCCATCGGTACCAGGCGACGCGTGCCCCGCTTCGCCTTGCGCGCGTGGCTGATCACCGCTGCGTACGCCCTGTTTTCCACGCTGTGGATCCTCTTCTCCGATCTCGCCTTGGGTATGGTGGCCCGCGATCAGGAGCAGTTTGTAGCGCTCAGTCTGTACAAGGGCTTCGCATTTGTTGGCGCCACATCAGTGATGTTGCTGGTGTTGATTCGCAGTGTGTATGGTGCCGTGGAGCGCGGCTATCGCTCGGTGCGGGCGACGTCGGCCATTGTGAGTGGGCAGAACGATGTGCTTTCGTCGATTGCCACCGGCGCGCCACTCGCCACATCGCTGACACTGCTGCTCAACTTCGTTGAGTCGCGCAGCCCCGAGATGCGATGCTCCGTGTTGCTGCTGACCGGTGACGGGCACCATCTCCGTCACGGCGCGGCTCCTCGGCTACCGCTGGACTACGTGCAGGCGATCGACGGTAGCGCGATCGGCCCGCGGGCCGGTTCGTGCGGCACGGCGGCGTTCCTTCGCGAGTCGGTGTATGTAGAGGACATTGCCACCGATGAACGCTGGTCTGACTATAAAGACATCGCACTGGTGCACGACCTTCGCGCGTGCTGGTCTACACCGATCTTCGACGCAAAAGGCGACGTGCTCGGTACGTTCGCGATGTACTTCGACCAGACAGGTTTGCCAACTTCGCAACATCGGTATCTCATTAGCCTCGCCACTCAACTCGCAGCCGTTGCCATTGAACGCGACCGTTCGGCTCACGCGCTGGCCGAAAGTGAAGCGCGCTTTCACGCGTTCATGGACGCGGCACCGGCCATTGCCTGGGTGACTGACGCGCAAGGACGCCACGTGTACATGAATCGCGGGTGGAACGAGGCGTTCGGACTGCAGCGCGAGCAGTGGATTGGGCACACAGCGGCTGACTTCGTAGCAGCGCCTGAGGCAGCGCGCATCAGACAGTCCGATCTCAACATTCTGGAGTCCAACCAAGCGATCGAGATTGATGAAGAATCAGGCGTGCTGCAGGACAGACCGTTTGTCTGGAACTTGCACAAGTTTCCGTTTCAGAACGCTGCCGGCGAGCAGCTGATCGGCGGCATTGCCATTGACATCACACGTCGCAAACACGCCGAGTCGGCGCTGCGCGCTGTGGAAGCGCGCATGCAGCTGGTGGTGGAGAACCTCATGGAGGGCCTCGTCATCGCCGATCCGGATGGTTCGTTTCTGCACTGGAATCCGGCCGCGTTGCGCATACTTGGATTTACTGACGTGGCGTCAGGCCGCGAACACGAGGGTGCGTTTAGCTCGCTCTTTACCGTGAACACACTTGATGGCGCGCCGCTGGCGCCGCATGAGTGGCCGCTGGCCCGAGTTCGCCGAGGCGAAGCGCTGCAGGATCTCGAAGTGGAGGTGCGCCGCATCGGCACCGACTGGCAACGAACGCTGAGCTACACCGGAGCGATGGTGGAATACGCCGACGATCAGCGACTCGCCTTCCTCACGCTCGCCGACATTACTGATCGCAAGAACGCCGAACGTACACTGCGCGACGCGAACGAACGCTTGGAATCGACGGTGACCGAACGTACGGCTGAGTTACGCAGTGCGCTCGTTCGCGCAGAGGCATCAGATCGCCTCAAGTCGGCGTTTCTGGCCACGATGTCGCACGAGCTGCGTACGCCGCTCAACTCAATCATCGGGTTTACCGGCATCGTAATCAAAGGCCTGGCCGGTCCCGTCAACGAGGAGCAGTCAAGACAGCTGGGCATGGTGCGCGGCAGCGCGCGACATTTATTGGCGCTGATTAACGACGTGCTCGATCTGTCGAAAATCGAAGCGGGGCAGCTGGAGGTGTCCGCTGAGGCATTTGATCTGGTCGCACTGGTTGAGCGAGTGGCAGCGACAGTAAAACCAATGGCCGAGAGCAAGGGCCTGTCGCTTTCTGTGTCAGTTGCGTCTTCGCTCTCGCAGATGGTGAGCGACCAGCGGCGCGTCGAACAGATTCTGCTCAACCTCGTGAGCAACGCCATCAAGTTCACGACCCACGGATCGGTTACGATTCAGGTCAGCGAGGTGTCGTACACTCAGCTGCGCGAGGAACGCGGACCTTCCGGTGATGAGGGCGAAGACAGCCGGTTTTTGGCAGCGCCTGGCGTTCCAGCGGTACGCCTTGCAATAACAGATACCGGCATTGGCATTCGTCGCAGCGATGTAGCTTCGTTGTTCCTGCCGTTTCGCCAAATCGACACCGGGCTGTCGCGCCAGCATGAAGGCACGGGACTGGGCCTCTCGATCTGTCGCCGGCTGAGCGTGTTGCGGGGCGGTGAGATTACCGTTGACAGCGACTGGAACGTCGGCAGTACTTTTGTTGTCACCCTCC
>JBBSPO010000324.1:0-4317 GCA_038258695.1 Gemmatimonadales bacterium
ACGCATCGACCTCCACACTCCAACCATCAATGCCACCTTCAAGGTTGGCGACGTTTGCAAAGCCGTGCGACTTCAACAGCTGCACCGCCATCGCACTGCGGCCGCCGTGATGGCAGTACACCACGTACTCGGCGTCTGCATCGAGCTCACTCACATGCTCCTCGAGCTGCGCCAGCGGCACGAGTTTGGCGTTGGGCAGCCTGGCACGATCATACTCCCAGCGCTCGCGTACATCGATAAGCGTGGGCGGATTGTCTTCCTTTAACCGGGCGGCGAGCGCCGGTGCGTCCATGTCGTGAATGGCCATATACATGACTCAGCGTAGTGAGAAACGAGCAGCCTTGCCAGCGACGCGGCATCGCGCCGTGGTGATGTAAACACCTGGCAGAACCTTCCCTGCAAATTAACCAACTACATCATCATCGCGCGCTTATTTGTGCCCGCGCTTTTGCAATCGCTGCAGTGGCGTTGCGAAATGCGTTGGTCAAATCCTCCAACTCCTGCTGCGCTCGCGCCGAGTCGCCCGCTCGCACCGCTTCGTTGACACCGGGAAAGCTCATGGTGGCGTAGCCATTATCGATATCGGCCGCGTACGTGAGCGCCCGCCACCACGGACGGCCGAGCAGTCCTGTGGGCCGTGTCATTGCGCGCTCGACGGAGCGCAGCGCGGCGTTCGTAGCTTCCCGTACCGACCTCGGCGGCGTTGACCCAAGTCGCGACGCCCGTGCCTGATCAAAGGCGCGCGCTTCGGTTTCCATACTGTCAATCACACGCGCCAGCGCAGCAACTGGTGTGGTGTCCCAGCCGTTGCGCAGCATACCGCGTGTGACCAGCGGTACGTAGCCTTGCATGGTTTGCGCGTACTCTACGTAGTCGTATGGATGCACGTCGGCATTGGCGAGACGCAGCGCCATGGCCGCGCCGATCCGGGCGGCGGTGGCATGGAATTGGAAGCCGGGATCGCCCCATGTGCGCATCCATTCATGTGTGTCGTACGCCGAATGGTAGACACCAGCCGGTCCCGAAAATCCCCAGTCGGCGTGCGGGATACCAAGGTGGTTGTAGAAACCGGCAAAGTCCGAGCCGCCACCGGGATCACCCATTGCCGGTTCCTCACCCGGTACCGTACCGCGGCTCGCGCGCCACACATCGTACACCATGCCGCGTCCACGCGGATCGGGCACCTGACGCACCACCGATCGCAACGTAGAACGCAGCGACGGACTGCCACCGGCGCCAAACGTGGGCCCTTGCGCGCTCACGTCCTGATTGAGATAGGCAATACCACCGCGAACCAGTCGCAGTGAATCATCTTCGACAAACTCTGTGGAGCCAATCAAACCCCACTCTTCAGCGTCCCACGTGGCAAATACAATGGTGCGACGGGGACGCTCACCACGCTTGGCCAGTTCGCTGAGTGCATACGCCGCTTCGAGCACACTTACCGTGCCGCTGACATTGTCGGCCGCACCCGCGCCCCAGCCATCACGATGCGCGCCAATGTAGATGTATTCGTCCGGAAACTCCGACCCTTTGAGGATGCCAAAGGTATTCCAGATTGTTTTGTATCCGGCCGTGGCCTCGTCGGTTTCTACCGTGAGCTTTACCCGTACCGGCCCCGGTCCCACATGATAGCGCAGCGCCAAACCGCCTTGCCACGCAGCGGGAATGTCGATGCCGCGCAGTTCGCGCAACAGCAGTTCGGCGTTTTGCGCACTCAGCGGGACCACGGGAATGCGCGGCACATTAGTCTGGCTTAGCGGCACGCGCGCCGCATCCCTGGTGCTGGCGTATCCGGGCGTGGTTGGATCACCTTGGCCGTTGAACACACTGCCGCGTTGCACACCGGTGGTGGGACGCATCGGGCCTTCGGGGTACACATCGCCCCGGGCAAAGCCGTCGTCGAGTGGATCGGTGTAAATGAACAGTCCAACCGCGCCACGCTTTTCTGCTTCGCGTGCCTTGATGCCACGAAAGCTGCGGCCGTAGCGCGCCAGCACCACCTTGCCCTGCACCGACACGCCCATGGAGTCGAGTTGGGCGTAGTCTTCAATCAACCCAAAGTTCACAAACACCAACTCGGCTTCGGCCGTACCGGCAGCGCTGTAACCGTTCACTGTGGGGAATTGCGGTAGCGCCGTGGTGGAATCACCCCTAATCGCCGGCTCTTGCAACGCCAGCTCCACGGTATCCCGCGCGTAGCGCCACGCCCGCACCGAGGTGGCGTGCGGCAACCACACATCGTAAGCCCGCACTTCGGTATCCAACCCCATTTTTTTCAAAGCGTCAATCACGTAATCGCGTGTGCGCGCCTGCGCGCCGGTGCCGGCCACATGCGGCTCCGCAGACAATGCTTTGGCGTGGGCCTGCGCGCGCACCGAACTGGGGCTGCCAATCACTTCGCGTTCAAGTTGCTGTTGTTGAGCACTGGAAGCGGGCGTGTATCCCGAGAGCGGCGCACCAATGCGCGTGGGCGTTTGTGCGTGCGCTTGTGCGGTCGGAAAAACAATCAGACCGATGGCGACGAGCAGGCTGAGTGAGCCGGCGGTGCTGGCAGCCGCGACACGCGCGCGGCCGGATGACGTAACGCTGGTTGTATGCATGATTCAGCTTCGCGCCTGCAGCCGTTGTGAGCAAGAGGTGCAACCGGGCGCACCGCTAGACGTCAGCTTCCTCAAGCGCGCGTACCAGCGCCTGCTGCAAACGGGCTTCGGCATCGGCGGCCACCCCAACCGCCGGCGACAGTGCAGAAAACTGTCGCAACATTTCGTCTTCCACCTGCGCGCCGGTTGGACCACGAATCCCGAGAGCCAGCAGCTGTACATAGGCCAGCTCGGTAAGCAGCGCGATCGTATCGGGCTCAAGGGCGGCCAGCTGCGGAATCGACAGCGGCCGTTTTTGTGCGGAGGGCTCGCGGCGTCGCTTGGGCGCTTCGAACAGCGCACGCACGGGCGCCGGTGAAATCACAAACGAACCCGCTGTGTGTTCGGCGAACTCGCGGATCACGTTGCGCCGTCGCAGCGAGTGCAATAACGCGACAACCGCTTCGCGCACCGGACTCACCCCATCAAGGCTGCGCAGTCCGCGGCCCGTGATCACCAGCACCTCGCTGGCGCCCTCAACCTGCTGCTGCCGCAGCCATTGCTCACAGCGCACAACGGCATCGGCCACGGTGGGTTGCTGCGCACGCAAGTTGAGCGTGCGGCGATTCCCGAATCGCATTGCATCGAAAGCCTGCTGCAGCGGGACCGCAGATTTTCGTGATTCAGCCATGGCCCTTTGATGATGTGCGAACCGTCGCGCCCGGTAAGGTGTGACTACAACTCTACGGTCTCGGTGACGTTGTTGGCGTATTCGACGCCGCCGCACGACGCGATTCCGTCAATGTACCGCTGCGCGGATCACCAACCAACGCCTCGGTCAACGGGCGTCCGTCAATGGGCTCGGTTGGCACAATGCCCAGCGCCTTGGCCAGCGTAGGCACCAGGTCCACAGTACGGGCTGCGGCCGCGAAGCGTCCCTTGGCAAACGGAGCACCGAGGAAGGCAATCGGCACACGGGCATCGTATGCGTGCGGCGTGCCGTGCGTGGCGTATGTAGTCGTGCGCCAGTAATGATATGGTTCCAGCGTGATGGCCAGCACGGCGTCCATATCGGGCGGAATCGCGTTGTACCAGCGACGTGCCAGATCGTCACCACGTTCCATGAGGGCTTCGAGTTCCGGTACGGCATCGACGCGCAGCACACCCGGTATCGCGCGAAATCTGGTGCGCAGCGACCCGATCACCGAGTCGATCGGCACGTTGCGCAAACGCAGTCGCGCCGTGTCGAGCACCACCAGCCCCGACTCGAAGAGCAGCGCGTCTCCCTCCACACCGTAGGTGGCCAGCACGCTGCGGGCGGTGTCAAACACCGGACGCTGATCGACTCGGCCACGCGCTGGATCGTCGCCGGCCCAGTACAGCTCAGGGTAAGGCGCGACACCGTGATCAGCGCTGATCGCAAACACAATGCGTGACGAATCGCGCAGTGTATAGAGCGAGTCAATGAATGTCTCCAGGTACCGGTCAACGCGCAGCACCATGTCGTGCACCTCGCGCGAGTCGGGGCCGTAGCGATGTCCCACCGCGTCCAGGGTGGACAACGAAAGACTCAAAAAGTCGGTGCTGTTGCCGGCGCCGAGTTGCATACCCTGCACACCCGCCAACGCCATGGCCACAGTGATCGAATCCATGGCCGGATATTCGGTCAGCTGCGACGCACGTCGCGCCCGTTCTGCGGGAAGGGTGTGCGGAAAGACAAAGTCATTGCCACCGT
>JBBSPO010000325.1:0-4309 GCA_038258695.1 Gemmatimonadales bacterium
AACGCCGACCGCTGGACAGTCGTAGCTCATCGAGTCCGGGAGCGGCGCCACGTTGCGCCGTATTGCTGTTCGCGCCCGTGCCGCCGGCCGCGTTGGGCGATGGCTGCGTTGTCCGTGCTGCCACAGCCTGTCCGGCGCGCTGAAGCGCACGCTGTGTTGGGCGCGTAGCGGGAGCCACGCGACGGGCGCCGTTCACCTCGTTGTCGTTGAGCGGCAGAGCGTTTCGCGTTATGCCGGGGACGCCTGGTGCATTGATGTTGGTACCGTTCTGGGCGCTCGCGTCGTTTGCTCCCTCGCGCATTGATCGCATGTTGGCGCGTTCCGCCAGCTCAAGGTACGCGCCAGGTGTAGCGCCCTGTGCGGGCAATCGCGTCATGGCCAGTGACGGCGCCGAGCCCGATCCTGGAGCCAGCGGGACACGCGTGGACTGGCCGCCAATGCCGATCCCGTCGCTGGGACTACCTTGCCCGGTACCGCTGCCCGGGACCGCCGTTGCAACACGCTGACGCTGCGCCGCCGTGTACTCGTCGTCTGCCAATGAACTGGCGATCTGTGCGCTGTCGATTGCAAATGTGCTGGCTTGAGAACCGTTCCCGGTGGCCAAGTTGCTGGCTTGAGAACCATCTGCTGGCCGCGGTGTTGACGACAGTGGCCGAGCCAGTGCCGAGTCTGGTCCACGGGCAATGTTGACGCCAATAAAGCCGACAATGGCAACCAGCAGGACGCTGCACGTCCGGCCCACAACGTTGTTGATGGGCTCGGGCCAGAAGCGTGATTTTTTCCGCGGTGGCAGCGGTGCGCGCGTGGGTACCGGGCGTGCATACGAGACAGGTCGACCGGTATTCGTCGCCGCAAATGCTGCCGCCGCCGGAGTGCGCCACGCCGAAGGGGCCGCAGCCGACGGTGACATAGTACGAGGCGCGGTGCGCGACGCGCCCTGACGCGCCGCCGCAGGATGAGCAGCGGGTGGCAGTGCACTCGCCGATGTGCTCTGGCTCTGCTGCGTCGAGTCGCCCAACACGGTGAGCTGCGATGCGTCAATGGTTCCCAACGCGTACGCCCAGCTCTCCACCGCCCAACGCGCCGCCTCAGGTTGCACAAAACGTTCGCCCACCCACTGCATGACCAACGATGTACAGCGTGCTGTCCACAGCGCCGGCGTCACAGGCTCGTTCGGCAAGCTGTTGAGCACACCACGATCCACCGCTTCGAGCAACAGGTTGGTGAGCGGTCGCGCGTCGCTGCCTACATCGTCGAGCAGATAGTTGCGAAAAACCGCCATGGACGGCTGAGACCAGTCGTCAACGCCGCGCACGCGTTTGTGCAGCGCATCGCGCAGCGCACGACGCGCGTTGGTGAGTGTAACTGTGCTCACAGGCGCAGTGTCACGACAGGGTGCGATGAAATGGCGGCATGATGGCTAACGCGGCAGCCGGGGCGCTGGTTCACGACTGGCCGGCAGCGCACGCGTGCCCAGCAAGTCGGCCACGATACGACAGGTCTGTGTGCGTCGATAGCGAATGACTGCTTCGGTCTCGGTGACGGTGCGCGCGACAAAGCCACCAGGGGTGAAATAGCCGGACATGCGAAAGACAAAGCGCACGCCATCACGCTCCGATCGATACGGCACACTGGTAAAGCGCGCGCCGCCATCAATCACGCCGCGCACGCCCGGACGCGACGCGAGTGCAAACTCCCGTGAGCCCGGCACGTGCGTGAACTCTTCCACGGACCGAATCACCTCTCGCCCCAATGCCGATGCCACGGGTGAGCAGAGGGAACCGCCGTCGACAGATTGCACGCGCTGTTCTACGCGGTAGCTGCCGCCTACGCCTTGCGACAACAGTGCGGTGGCTGCGGCTGCGGGATCGTCGGGCGTATTCCTGGGCAACTCCAGCGCGACGCCGGTGCGTGTGGTGACCGACGCGATCTGACCAAATGGCATGGTGTATTCAAGGCCGGTGCGAACATCGTGCACAAACAACGCCGAAGGCGCGACCAGTCTGATGGATCCCACCAGCTGTCGCCCGTCTATGAGGCGAATGGTGTCGAGGGCGCTCGATTCGGCCGCGTCTGCTTGCAGTGCCTGGTCAAATGTCGCGCCGCCAAACTGCGCCGCTTGGGCACGTGCAGCGTTGGATTGTGTTGCTGTTGCACTCGGTGATGTTCGTTGCGCGCCGGCGCGGGCGCTGTCACTGAGTGGTATAGTGCCGGTCGACAGCGCGGAGCCTGAGTTTGTTATCGCGGGCGGTCGTGCATCAGCGCCAACGTTCGGCGCGGTGTTGGAGCCGGTGTTGGAGCCGGTGTTGGAGCCGGTGTTTAATGCTGTGTTCTGCAGTGAGTCCGCGCCCTGTGCCGTGGAATCAGCCGCGACGCCAGATACCGCCGACGCAGCCGTGTTGCGCGACAAGACAGACCGCCCTACACCATCAGCGCCGCGCGGGGCTTTGATCACCACTACCAGCGCAATCGCCATCACGATAGACAGCACCGTGATCTGCCGGCGCACGTTGGGCACATGCACCGGTGTGTTGGACCCTTTCCAGCCCGCAACCACGCGCATGCCGGTGGCTGATTGCACCATGCCAATGCGAGTGGATTGCGAACCACCGGCCCAGCTTGGCGCGCCGGGCAGTGGCGGATTACGCGGTGTGCGTGGAGCGAATGACTGCGCGGTACCTCGTGCACCGGCACCGGCACGCGGCGTCGCCTTTCCCGCGGCCGCACCGCTGCGCGTGCCACCGCCTGTCGCATCGCGCACCATTGACGATGCATTCACCGCACGCTGCTGCGCCAACGCCTGCGGAGTGATGACGTGCAGCGCGACCGCCCACGTGTCTACTGCCCAGGCGGCCAGATCACTGTCAATGAACAAACCTCCCGTGGTACGCGCGACCAGCGAGGCGCGTCGCGAAGTCCATTCGGTGGGAGCCACAGCGCCCAGCGACAACAGCGCGTCCGCCACACCGTGCCGGCCAACACGCAGCAGCAGCTCCACCAATGGTCGGTGGTCGCTGCCGCACGCATCGAGCAACAGGTTGCGAAAGCGCGGCACGTTGGCCGGTGGCCAACTTTCGCCACCGGATAGGTATGTCCGTAGCGCGTCGCCGACGTTCTCGCGTGCCGTACGAGTGGGTGCTTCGCCAACGCGTGTTTTGGATGCTGGCGTGCTCACAAACCGCTCCGTCAGTGCAGGAAGTCAACCTGCAAGATACGTCCGGGCACATCGTCGCTGCCACGCAGTGCGAGGCCGGGTTTGAGCTCCACCGATTCATTGTGCCCAACCTTGGGACCATCTACAATGCTCAACGGCGCGTGCGACGTGTTCACCATCCACCACTTGCCACCGTCCTGCGCTACGTACCCCTGCGGCGTGCGATCGGCAAACTCATTGGGTGAAATACCCGAACGCAAATGCCACGTTTGCAACACAAGATGATGGAACAGCGTGAACGTGTGCCCTTCGTCAATCACGCTGCTGCCCGTATCGCGCATAATGCGCGCAAACGGCAACGGCCCACGAATACGTTCACCCGACCACGGGCAGACGTTGGGTTGGCCCGGACCGGCAATCGTCCAATGGTTGCCGGAGTTTGTTGGCGCCAACATTTGCAGTGTGTGGTACAGGGCACTTTCCCATTCGGCGGCATCGGGACGTTTGTTGGGCGCGTGCAAACCGTGCACAAAACTCTTTTCAAACAACGGTGCGAGATACGGACCCAGTTTGGTGTACGGCACAGTGATCGGCTTGGACGGCGGATTGCTGCGATCGGTGGGATGCTCAACAAACAACGCCCGCGCACCCATGCTCAGCGTTTCGTCTTCTTCGGCCGAACGCGCACTGTTGACGCGTGTGCCCTGCAACGGATGGCGCTGCAACAACAGCTGATACAACAGCACGGCCAGCGCGTGCCGGTCAGTGGAAATGCTGGGCACGGTTTTTCCCGCCAGCACCTCGGGCGCAATGTATCCGGGAGTGCCCAGTACCGACGGCGGCGCAATACCCGGCACCACCAGCGAGTCGATGTCAATCACGCACGCATCGCCGCCTTTGGGATCCACCAGCACGTTCTTGTTTGACAGATCGCTGTGCGCCAAGCCCGCAAAGTGCATGCGACGGATGGCGCGCGACAGTCGCACGGCTACCTGCATGCGGGTGAGCAGTGATCCCTGTTCATCGGGCGGTACAAAACGCGATGCTTTGCCACCAATAAACCACTTCACTTCTTTTTCCTGCTGCGAGCCAAAGCGGTCGCGGAAGTACAAGGCGTTGCGATACACCGGGGTGACCACGCCCAGCGGCGGCCAC
>JBBSPO010000326.1:0-4302 GCA_038258695.1 Gemmatimonadales bacterium
CGAAGCGCGTGGAAAACCCCGAGCCATATGGACCCGTTACCGGCTGCGTCCGCCGCGGCCGCCTCGGCGTGCACCACCGCCGCCGGCGCTGCCGCTGCTGCCGCTGCTGCCGCTGCTGCCGCTGCTGCTGCTGCTGCTTCGGCCGCCGGTGCTTGCACCGCCGCTGCTGCGGCTACTGCCGCCGGCGCTGGCACCACCGCTGCTCCGGCTACTGCCGCCGGCGCTGGCACCGCCGCCGCTGCGCGCGCCGCCCGAACGCGAGCCGCCAGACGATGCGCCTGCCGATCCGCCACGAGCGGGCGCCGCTGCGCTACCGCCACCACCGGCTGTTTTACGCGCGAGCTTGGCCGCCGCGCGTGCACGCTCTTCAGCCTTGCGCTTGCGGATTTCCGCGATGCGATCTTTGAGCGGCACTTCGAGCTGTTCACCAGACTTGGACGTGTAGTCAAAGTCGGGGAGCAGAACACGCGGCAAACGACGGCCAATGGCACGCTCGATGTCGCGAAGCTCCTGCTCTTCATCTGGTGAAACAAGCGTGAACGCTTCACCGGTGAGTTCAGCGCGAGCCGTGCGACCCACACGATGGATGTAATCTTCCGGCGCCGTGGGTACGTCAAAGTTCACCACGTGGCCGAGTGCTTCGATATCGATACCACGCGCGGCGATGTCGGTGGCGACAAGCACCCGGATGGTCCCGTTTTTAAAGCCCGCCAGCGCCGCTGTGCGCGCTGACTGGGAGCGGTTGCCGTGAATGCGTTCGGCGCTGATGCCGCGCTTGGTCAGCTGCTCCGACAGACGATTGGCCCGGTGCTTGGTGCGTGTGAAGACCAGCGCTTCCTTCATGTCGCCGCGTTCGAGCAGCGCCAGAAAGAGCGACGTCTTGAGGTCCTGCGCCACCGGATAAATGGCCTGCGTAATGCCCACGGCCGGCGCCGAACGGCGCTCGAGGTCAATGGTCACCGGGTTGTGCAGCAGCTCTCCCGCCAGCTTGCCGATGGGGCCGGGCATGGTGGCGCTGAAGAACAGCGTCTGACGCTTGGTGGGGATGTGCTTGAGCAGCCGACGAATGTCGGGCATGAAGCCCATGTCGAGCATGCGATCGGCTTCGTCGAATACGAGATATTCGACGCCGGCCAGCGATGCGTACGAGGACTTGAGATGGTCGAGCAGACGGCCAGGCGTGGCGATCATGACATCAACGCCGCTACGGAAGGCCCGCTCTTGCGGTCCCATGCCAACGCCACCAAACACGGCAGCTGCCGTGATCGGGGTGTGTACGGCCATGCTCTCAAGGCTCTCGAGAATCTGCGCCGCCAGTTCACGCGTGGGTGTGACCACGAGCGCGCGCGTGGTGCCGCGCGGTTTGTCGATGAGGTTGTGCAGAATGGGTAGCAGGAACGCGGCGGTCTTGCCGCTGCCGGTCATGGCGCAGGCGAGTACATCGCGGCCTTCCATCGCAGCCGGGATCGCCTTTTCCTGAATGGGCGTGGGGCGCGGGAAGCCGAGCTCTTTGAGCCCCTTTTGAAGGTTGGCGTGGAGGTTAAGGCTGGAAAACGACAGAATTACGTCCGTGACTGAGAGAACCGATATGGGCTGGTCCCAACGGACGTGCCCTCCAACCTATGAATATACACGCCCGCGGGCTGCTTGCTCTCTGGGGCCGCCCCGAGGTCGCTCGGGGCGGCCGCCGGTGGCGTCAGCTGGCTGGGGCAGCCTCAGGTCGCGTTCAGGTCGCCCGCGCGTCCGGCTTGCCCTCGCGCCGGTTGTTGTAAATGCGCGGGGTGGGGTAGGCAAAGTCGACGTCGTCCCACTGGGCGACTTCGCGCAGCACGTCTTCCCAGACGGCCTGCGAGACGCGACGAGCTCCCCGTACCGGTGTGAGCACGCGCATGGTGAGCACGACGCCATCGTCGTTTACCGACGTAAATACGCCGGCATTGGAATCGATGGGGCCAATGGAATAGCGCACGCGCATGCTCTGTTTGAGATCGCCGGCCTGGCTGGAGTGACGCGACGCGATCTGCTCAAACGCCGCTTTGGCCTTCTCCCAGTTGCTCTCGAAGGTGACTACGACGGGCAGTTCGGACCACAGGTAGGGGAAGCCGTCGGACGAGTTGAACTGCGGGGTGTTGAAGATGGTGGCGTTGGGGATGTGGACAATGCGCCCGGTGGGCTGATCGGCGGAAAAGCGTCCGCGGATCTCCAGCAGCGAAAACTGAAACAGGCGCTGGTCCACCACATCGCCGGCAATGCCATTGATCTCAATCCGGTCACCAACCCGGAACGGCCGTCTCCACAGCAAGAGCAGAAACCCGGCGATGTTGGTGATCGGTTCGCGCAGTGCGAGGGCGAGTCCGGCCGAGAGCAGTCCGAGAAAGGTGCCCAGTTGCCCAATGCCTGACGACCAGAGTCGTCCAATGAGCAGAAAGCCAATGGCAACGAGCGCGTAGTTGACGCCGCGCACCCAGCGGTACTGTACGGTTGCGTCGTTGATGCGCGCCCGCAGGGTGCGCGAGGCAATCACGCGGATACCGACCAACACCGCAATCAGCACCAGTGTGCTGAGCAGCCGATCGCGGAGTTCGGGCGAGATTACGGGTAGGTCATCGAGCATGCTGCACGATCAGTGCAAAAGTGCCCGGCGTCAATCAAAGAGCGCGCGATACTGTCCGTAGCCCTGGGCTTCGAGGGAGTCGGCGGGAATGAAACGCATTGCCGCCGAGTTCATGCAATAGCGAAGTCCGGTGGGTTGCGGGCCGTCGGGAAAGACATGGCCGAGGTGTGAATCGGCTCCCACGCTACGCAGTTCGGTGCGCTCAACGACCAGAAAGCGATCCACTTTGGTGTAGACGTTTTCCGTTTCGAGCGGTTTGGTAAAGCTGGGCCATCCGGTGCCGCTATCGTACTTGTCGCGCGAGCTGAACAGCGCTTCGCCGGAGACGACATCAACGTAGATGCCGTCCGTCTTCAGGTCATGATAGGGGTTATTGTAGGGCGGTTCGGTCGCGTCGGACTGTGTGACGCGGTACTGCATCTCGTTGAGTGTTTCGCGCAGTTGCGCTTCCGTTGGACGCAAAGCGCCTACGCGCTCGGCTGCGGGCGGTGCGGCTTCGGCGGCGGGTGCACGTTGCCGGCCAGCGGTGAAGGTGTATGCGGCCAGCGCAACAACAGTCACGGCCATGAAAATTGCTATGCGGCCCATGCTCAGTTGGCCTTCAGCAAGCCGGTGGTCCCAATGCCCGCCGCGTCACCCCACAGCTCGCGCAAACGCGAGTCGCGCCCGCAGCTGGTACGATAGAACTTGTAGCGCACCGGATTCTTTTTGTAATAATCCTGATGGTATTCTTCGGCCGCAAAAAACGTGGACGCATCGGTGATTTCCGTGACGATGGTCTGGCCCAGCTTGCGCTGCATGGCCAGCTTCGATGCTTCAGCGAGCGAACGCTCGTCGGCGTTCATGGGAAATATTTCCGAGCGATACTGCGGTCCGCGATCGCAGAACTGCGCGTTGGCGGTGAGCGGGTCGATGTTGTGCCAGAAGATGTCGAGCAGCTGTACGTAGGTGACCTTGGCCGGATCGTAAACGATTTCGACGGCTTCGGTGTGACCGGTGCGGCCGCCCGAGACTTGCTCATAGGTGGGGTTCCGCACGTCACCGCCGATGTAACCGGATGTTACGCTGACGACCCCATCGAGCTTTTCGTACGGAGGTTCCATGCACCAGAAACAGCCGCCGGCGAAAATGGCCTTTGCCGTGGCGCCAGCTGGCACTGGCATGGTGGTCGCGTTGACGGGCGCAGATGGCGCACGCACAACGAGCGCGACAACGGCGATTGTGGCAATGATGGACAGGGTGGTGCGAATGGTCATGTGATTAGCTCGGAGGAAGAAGCACTGCATAGCATAGTGCTTTGCGGTGTGGAGGGTTCCCTGTGGGGGTTTTGGAAAGCCGTTAGCGGTTGTTTCTGGGCCAGCGGCGGGTGCTCCACGCGGGCGGCGGCTGCGGGCTGAGGTCGACGGTTTGGGTGAACGGTTGACCGTTGACGTTTTTAAAAACTCAAACCGTTGACCCTTGACCGAAACCGTAGACGCCGTCAAACGCGCCGTTGCACCCCCACCGTTGACCGTCCACTCACACCGTGAACGCCGTCAAACGCGCCGTTGCACGCAAGCCGTTGACGGTACGTGCTGGGCCAGCGGCGGGTGCTCCGCGCGGGCGGCGGCTGCGGGCTGAGGTCGACGGTGTGGGTGAACGGTTGACCGTTGACGTTTTTAAAAACTCAAACCGTTGACCGTTGACCG
>JBBSPO010000327.1:0-4265 GCA_038258695.1 Gemmatimonadales bacterium
ACTTCGCCCAACACGCCGAGCAGCTGGCCGAAGCGCCCGCGGCGCGCGATCGAGTGCGCAGCAAGCAGGTTCCGATCGATTTTCTGGACTACGACTGGGCGTTGAACGACGCGCCTTGATCGGCTCGCCTTGATCGGCGCGCCCTGATCGCTGCAGGTTGATCCGCGCGCCTTTGGCGCGCTGGCCTTTGGGCGGGGTATTTAGGGGGGCTTGGGGCAGGGGCTGGGTGGGGGCTGGCGCGGCGCGGGCTGCGCCCTGCGCCCGCACCGGGGATAGTGCGGTGCCTGCAACAGGCTCCAGGCGTCCTCAGGCATAGGCTGCGCGGTCATGCCCCCCTGCGCAAAGTCCAGCGGCCCGCGTGCCCGTCCCAGCCAGCGGCGGGGTCCGTCGGCCGCAGCGCTTTCTGAGGGTGGCGCACGGCGGGGCGACCGCCCCAGCCGGCGACGCCCGAAGTGAGCGCGAAGGGCGATGGACCACGCCGCCCCCAGCCGGCGACCCCCGAAGTGAGCGCGAAGACCGACGGACCCCGCCGCCCCCCGGGATTAGCGAACCACGCGAGCCCCAAGCTCCAGCCCAGCACCGTCAACCGCGCGCAGCGTATCGCCCACCCCATGCTCGCGGCGCAGCATCGCAATGGCCAACGGCCCCAAGCGCGGCGAGATCACGCTTGAACGCACGTCGCCCACCACCTTACCCGCTTCGTTCAACAGCTCCGTACCCACCGGCAGCGGGTCGTCGCTTCCCAGCACGCGCAGGTGCCGGTTCACATGTCCGCGAAAGTGTACGCGCGCCACAGTTTCCTGACCCGTGTAGCAACCCTTGTCGAATGACAGTGCGCCCAGCTCGCCAAGATTTGCTTCCTGCGGGATTGTTGTGTCGTTCATGTCGGTGCCAAAGAGCGGTTTGCCCGCCTCAATGCGCGCCACTTCCCAGGCCTCGTCCGTTCCAATCGCGATGAACGTGTTTTTCGCAATTGCTTCGCGCACCTGTTCGGCCAGCGCGTCGGTAACCAGCAGGTCAAAGCCCGGCACGTCGCCCAGTTCAGTGGAGCGAACGATCAACAGCGCCTGGTCGGCAATGGCAATGTGGGCGCACGCAAACGCATCGGTTGGCAAGGCCGGGGGTGGCTCGACACCAAGCGTGGCCAATACCGCCAGCAGGTGTTCCTCTGCGCTCACGCCGAACAGCGCCAATGTGTGCAGCGAGCGTTCGGCGTATTTCGCCAAACGCGGATTCACATACTTCTTGACCACATCACGCCAACCCGCCCAGGCCGCATCACCGGTTGCGGTGAGGAACAGCTCGTCGGCCAGACGGAGAATGCGCATGTCGGCCAACATGCGCCCCTTGGCGGTGAGCGCGGCCGCGTACTGACCCTGGCCAACACGCAAAGCGAGCACGTCGTTGGTGACCAGGCCGGTGATTGCGTCTGCGGCTTTGGGACCCGAGAACTCCAGGTAGTGCTGCGTGCTGCGATCAAAGATGGCGCTGGCCGTTTGCAGCGCTGAGTAGGCCGACAGATCGGCGCCCGCGAGTGGTAATGGCATGGAAGCAAGCATATTGGTATTTACCCCACTCGCCGCCCGGATGTCACGGGGTGGGTTATGCCCCTATGCGTCTTGAGGCCAACCACGCACCACATAGCGCCCAATCGCACCTTCAACGCGCTCCCACACCACTCGGCGCTCCACCCCATTGATGGTTCGACGTCCCGCCGCAATCGCAATGATGCCGGCGTACTGACTGAGCACCACTGAGTTTGCACTCAACACACCCGGATCGTCACCACTGATCACGCGCGCCGCGCCGGTTTGCTCTTCCGCAAACTGCATGAGCTGATCGCTGCTGCGACGGGTACTGTCGGCGCGCAAAATAAGTCGCCATCCACTCTCCACCGCCTGCACGCACTGCGCAATCGCCGACATCTCAAGCACCGGCATCCGGTTTGCGACCTCGCGCGTGTAGACAGTTTCGGCAGCGTGTTCGGCGAGATCGAGCAGTGTTTGATCAGCAAACGGGCTGTCGGGGGCGACGCCCGTATCGAGGTCAGCGCCACCGCGCTGCAACACCAGCGTGGGTAAAGCACGAACTGCTTCGCTCCAGCTTCGTCCTGCAATCCAGTTCACCGGTAACTCCGGCATGGCGTGCAGCAGCCCCACACTCAACACTGCTTCCTCCAACGCCGCCTGTCGCGCCAGCAGCGTATCGGCCAGTACGCCGTCGACGGCGACAACGAGCACACGTGCCAGGCCCGATTGAGCAATAGGCTCAATGCTTGCAGGGCTGCGTTTCATAGGCGGCGCATTCAATGAATCAGTCATCGATTGCTGTGTCGGCACAGCATCTGGTGAATCAGTCACCGAGCGCTGCGTCCAGCAGTTCAATAGGGTGGACGGCCCGCGTGGCACTCCCGGCACGCAACAGACCCGCGCCGATTTGCATGAGACAACCAGGATTGCCGGTCGCTACAAAGTCAGCGCGTGCGTCGTCAATGTGGCGCAGCTTGGGCTCAAGCACCGCATCGCTGGTGTCGGGCTCCACAAGATTGTAAATGCCCGCGCTACCGCAGCACTGATCGGCCTCGGCGAGTGGGATCAGCACAACATTGGGCAGTGATCCGAGCACGGCCAACGGCTCGCGTGTAACGCGCTGCGCGTGCATGAGATGACACGGTGGATCGTACGTAATGCGCACAGGCAACGCGGCTGATTCTGACGACGTCATTTGAAGTTTCACCGAGTCCAACACCACATCGCCCTGCGCCAGCAACTCACTCACATCACGCACACGCATCGCTACAGCGTTGGCGCGCTCATGCCACGCAGCATCGTCGTGCAACAGGTGCGCGTACTCCTTGAGCATTGCACCGCAACCAGCCGAGTTCACGGCAATCAGTGCGTCGGGCGCGCGTTCAAACGCCGCGATGTTGATGCGCGCCAGTTCACGTGCACTGTCCAGATCACCGGCGTGCGCATGCAGTGCGCCGCAGCAGGCCTGTCCGATTACCGTGGTAACGCTGTAACCAGCGTGTTTCATAACGCGCGAGGTGGCCGCGTTGGTGTGCGAAAACAGCCCGCGCATCACGCAGCCCTCGAGAAGAACTACGTCGCCGGTCGGAGCGGTGGTGTGCGGCGCGTTGGTACGCACCCGCGTCAAACGCTGCAATCGCACCGGTGCCGAAGACGCCAGCATGGCCAACGGGAACGCCAATCGTGCAGGCACACGTCGCGCCAGCCAGGCCGGTATGCGCGTCGCACGGAACGCTCTCGCACCCAGGAGCGCCAACGACAGCAAGCGCGTTCGCTTGAACATCCACAGCACCATGCGTGCAACACGCGGTACGGGGCGCACCGTCTGCATGGTTGCGCGCGTGGCCTCCAACAGCTGCCCGTACGGCACGCCGCTGGGACACGCCGTCTCGCACGCTCGGCAACCCAGACAACGGTCCATATGTTCGCCCAGGTCGCTGTTATCGAGCGCCAGTTCACCGTCGAGCAACCGACGCATGAGTACCAGTCGACCGCGCGGCGAATCGTTCTCGTCGTGCAGATTCACATAGGTAGGACAGGCAGGCAGACAGAACCCGCAGTGCACACATGAATCAAGGCCGGCGGCGGCTTGGCCGAGCGGGGTGTTGGCGAGCTCGGAGTTCGCCAACGCGCGATCGTTCAACACGCTCATGTCACACTCGCCGCCGCATTGTTCAACACCATCATGGCACACCCGTTGTTGCATCGTTCAACACGGTCATGACACAACCGCTGCCGCATGGTCCAACACCGACGTTGGTGTGTTCTCACCCAGCAGTCCACGATTGAGCACACGGCGCGGATCGAGCCGGTCGCGAATCCCCTGGCTAAGCGCATCGTTCACCATGCTTGGCACCACAGACCACGCCGAATGCGGCAGCTGTTGCCACGCGGCGTGCGCGCCCGGTGGCGCGAGTGTGGAGGCCAGTTGGGTGGCCTGCGATTCGGTGAGACCCGGTTGATCGCTGTACGGGATCACAACCCGAACCATACCGCGCGACAGCGACGCATGCATGAGCGGCTGCCACGCCTGCTGCACCGAACATTGCTCAACCACACGACGCCATGTAGACGTGATCATGGTGGGCATGTGCGACACCTGCGCGAGCATCGCGTCTGATTGCTCCGTGCGCTGCAGGATCTCAAACGGATTGTGTTCGACCTCGACCACATCACCAAACACGCCCAGAGAATGAACCTGCGACATCACCCGGTCGGCATTGCCACCCAATCGCA
>JBBSPO010000328.1:0-4244 GCA_038258695.1 Gemmatimonadales bacterium
ACAGCCTGTCGCTGGGCGCGGTTCGAAGACGCCACGCGTCTGATTTCGTATGCCAACGCGCGTGCCGTGTTAACGCGAGCCAATGACATGGTGCTGGCAGCGCACGTCGCCACGGGTGCGGGTGAGTAGCGTGGCGGCGCGTACTGCAGCCGAATCGGCGGGCACTGGTATTCCGGTGGTGTGCACGATGCTCAAGCGCGAGCGTGCACGGACGCTCGTGCGCTCTGCGTTTCCGCGTCGCCGCGCACAGCTGTTGCCCGTCAAATCGCGCGATGAACTGGTGCAGCTGATGTCGCAGCAGCTCATTGACGCTGTGATCGTGGACGGCGGATTTGGTGAAGAGGTGGTCCGCGTGCTGCCGCTGGCCGATGACTATCCGTCAGCGCCGTTTTTCTTTGTGACGGCGATGCTGCCAACCGATGCGCCGCTTGTGCAGCGCGCCGTGGAATGCGGCGCCGCCGACGTGCTGGTGGAGGGAGTCGACGACAGTGCCGCTCGCCTGCTCGTGCAGCAGCGTGGATTCAGTCAGCGCTTTGATGCCGCACTCGCGCAACCGCCCGAGGTGCTGGGTTTGCGCACCCCGTTGCAGCTGCAGCTGTGGCGCAGCCTGGTGCGTCGCGCCGGCCGGCCAGTGCGTACCGAACAGTTGGCGCGGGAGCAGGGCGTGTCGCGGGAGCACCTGTCGCGCAGCTTTGCCACCGGGTCGGCGCCAACGCTCAAGCGCGTGATCGACCTGGTGCGTGTGCTGGCCGCGGCTGAGCTGTCCAAGAACCCGGGTTATGACGTGCGTGATGTGGCGGCGGTGCTGAGCTTTGCCAGCTCGTCGCATCTGTCGGGCACCACACAGCGTCTTGTGGGCGCCAAGGCGAGCAGTCTGAGCCGTCTGCGGACCATCGACCTGCTGGAGCGGTTCATGCAGACCCAGGGGGAATCGGATGGGGGTTTGGATTGATGGGGTGCTCGCGACGCCTGTCGTCTCCGCAGGCAGTTCCGATTCGTCGCTAAGGCCACACAGTGCCCTGAGGCCCTATGGCCTTATAGCCTCGAACAGCCTCGTACGCGGGAACCGAGCCCCGACGGCCGCCCGCGATGTCGCTGGCATGCTGTGTCGCTCGGTGCCACTGAACGAATCTCGCGAGGCTTAAAGGCCATAGGGCCTCAGGGCATATAGTGGCCGTAGCGACGAATACAACGCGCGGAACACAACCTTCGATTCTCGCCCCATAGCGGGCCATTGGCTACATTCTTGGGATCACTTGCCTTGCCTCGGCAAACTGCTTGTGATATTTTTCACAAGCTATACCCGAATCGGTGCGACATCGTAATCTTCACTCTACGATTGCGCGCCGTCGTTCCTATTCCCGTGTCACTCTACGCCCGCTCTTATGGCCACCCAGACCGCACTTCGTCCCGGCGAGATCAAGGATATTCTGCTTCGTGAAATCGAGGCCGCCAACCTGCATGAACTCGACATCGACGAAGTCGGCACCGTGCTCGAGGTCAAGGACGGTATCGCGCGCATTTACGGACTCGGCAAGGCAATGGCCGGCGAAATGCTCGAGATCACGTCGTCCGAAACCGGTGAGGCAATCACGGCGCTCGCGCTCAACCTCGAAGAAGACAACATTGGCGCCGTTATTCTTGGCGACTATCTCAAGCTCAAAGAAGGCGACGAAGCGCGCCGCACCAGCCGCGTGCTTGAAGTGCCGGTTGGTCCGGAACTGGTTGGGCGTGTAGTCGATCCGCTCGGCCGTCCAATTGACGGACTGGGTGACATCAACGCCAAGCACACGCGCAAAGTTGAATCGATGGCGCCTGGCATCATCGTACGTACGCCGGTGAAAGAGCCCATGCAGACGGGTATCAAGGCCATTGACGCCATGATCCCGATTGGTCGCGGACAGCGCGAACTGATCATCGGTGACCGTGGTACCGGCAAGACGGCCATCGCCGTTGACACGATCATCAACCAGAAGGGCAAGGGCGTCACCTGCGTGTACGTCGCCATTGGCCAGAAGGCATCCACGATTGCCGGTGTGGTTGACCGGCTCAAGGAAGCCGGCGCCATGGAATACACCATCGTTGTTGCCGCCAGCGCATCCGACCCGGCCCCCATGCTCTACATCGCGCCGTACTCGGGTTGCGCGATGGCTGAGTACTTCATGTACAACGAAGGCCAGCCCACGTTGTGCGTGTATGACGACTTGTCCAAGCAGGCCGCGGCGTATCGCCAGCTGTCGCTCGTGCTGCGTCGTCCGCCGGGACGTGAAGCCTATCCTGGTGACGTGTTCTACCTCCACTCACGTTTGCTCGAGCGCGCGGCCAAGCTGCGCGAAGACGAAGGCGTGGTTGATGGTGTGAACATTCTCAAGCCCGGTGGTTCACTCACCGCGCTGCCGATCATTGAAACGCAGGCCGGTGACGTGTCGGCGTACATCCCGACCAACGTTATTTCCATTACCGACGGTCAGATCTTCCTGGAAACCGATCTGTTCAACGCCGGCGTGCGTCCGGCTGTGAACGTTGGTCTTTCAGTGTCACGCGTTGGTGGTTCCGCGCAGACCAAGGCCATGAAGAGTGTGGCCGGTCGTTTGCGCCTCGACCTGGCACAGTTCCGCGAACTCGAAGCCTTCTCGGCCTTTGCCTCGGACCTTGATGCCGCGACCAAGCGTCAGCTGGAGCGTGGTGCACGTACGGTTGAGATTCTCAAGCAGGGCCAGTACGCGCCGCTGTCGGTTGAGGGACAGGTGATGGTGATTTATGCCGTAACCAACGGCTTCCTGGACGGAATCGACACAGCCAAGGTGCGCGACTGGGAGCAGGGCTTCCACGAGTACATGCGAGCGCAGTATCCGCAGGTGGGTGATACCATCCGCACGAGCAAGGCACTGTCCAAGGAAACCGAAGCCGATCTCAAGCGCGGCATTGAGGCGTACAACAAGCAGTTCGTCAAGTAAAGCGCGCTCCGACCCCCGTACTGAATCATGGCAAAAGGACGCGAACTCAAAAGTCGCATCAAATCCGTCGAGAACACGCGCAAAATCACGCGCACGATGGAAATGGTGGCGGCCAGCAAAATGAAGCGTGCCACCGACCGCGTGGCGGCGGCACGTCCGTACGCGCTGGCGCTCGGTGAAGTGCTGTCGCGGCTGGTGCGACCGGAAATCGCCGAGAAGTTTCCGCTGTTGCGTCAGCCGGCAGTCAAGCGCAAGGTGGCACTGCTGCTTCTGACGGCCAATCGTGGATTGTGTGGTGCGTTCAACACGAATCTGATTCGTGAAGCACGTGCCCGTATCGCCGAGCTGGAAGCGCAGGGCGCGCAGGTCGAAGTACACATTGTGGGCAAAAAAGGCATCGCGTTCTTCAAGTATCTCGGTCGCTCCATTGCATCGGAGCGCATTGATCTTGGTGACCGTCCGTCGGCTGCCGATGCGGCGTCACTCATTGACGCGCTCACGGATCGCTTTGCCCGGGGTGACCTGGACGGCGTGCACATCACGTACGCCAAGTTCCAGTCGGCGTTGTCCACGCCACCCACCACGGAGCAGGTGGTACCGGTGGTGCCGCCGGCTTCGCAGGGCGCGCCGCGTGACTTCCTGCTCGCTCCCGATGCGGAAACGATCGTGGAATCACTTTTGCCGGCGTACGTGCGCAATCTTGTGTATCGCGCGCTGGTGGAAACGGTGGCCGGTGAGCAGAGTGCGCGCCGGACCGCCATGAAGAATGCGACCGACAACGCGAGTGACATGATCACGTTGCTGCGTCGCACGTACAACTCCGCGCGTCAGGCGCAGATCACGCAGGAAATCGCGGAAATCGTGGGCGGCGCTGCCGCACTCGAGTGATCGCGTCCTTCATTTTCATTTCGTAATTCCTTCTTTCTGAATATCGCCATGGCCACGACCGCCGCACCGACGCACACCGTCGGCAAGATCGTCCAGGTAATCGGCCCCGTTATCGACGTAGCATTCGAGGCGGACCATCTTCCTGAGTTGTACAACGCGCTGCGCATTGACACCAAGGCACCCGATGGTTCGCACATCAAGGTGACGGTCGAAGTGCAGCAGCACATCGGGCGCAATCAGGTGCGTGCCGTGGCCATGTCCAGCACCGATGGTGTGGTGCGAGGCATGGAAGTGATCGATACCGGCGCTGCAATCACCGTACCGGTTGGCGCACCGGCACTTGGCCGCATTCTCAATGTGCTCGGCGATCCGATCGACGATGGTGCGGACATTCCGAAG
>JBBSPO010000329.1:0-4239 GCA_038258695.1 Gemmatimonadales bacterium
GAAACGTTGTTCTTCCGCGACAGCAAACCGTTTGTGTCGCTGGAGAATGACCTGTTGTTGGCCGCCGCCGAACGTGCCCGTGCAGCCGGACGTCCGGTACGCATTTGGTGCGCGGCGTCTTCGACGGGCCAGGAGCCGTACTCAATCGCCATGATTGTTGACAAGGTTGAATCGCGGCTGCAGGGAACACGAGTGGAAATCCTGGCGACCGATTTTTCGGCTGCGGCACTCGAGCGTGCGAAAGCCGCCGTGTACAACCAGTTTGAAATTCAGCGCGGCCTGCCGGTGCAGCTCATGGTCAAGCACTTCACGCAAACGCCACAAGGATTTGCACTCAACCAGAACATTCGTGACCGGGTGAAGTATCAGGAGATCAACTTGCTGGACCCGTTTCCTGTCTCGTGGCAGTTTGACATCATCTTCTGCCGCAACGTGCTGATTTATTTTGATGTGGAAACCAAGCGTGCCGTGCTGGACAGAATGGCCAGGCTGTTGCAACCGGGAGGCTGTCTGTTTCTCGGCGGCACCGAGAGCACGCTTGGCGTGACCGAAGCCCTTGTGCGTGCCCCCAATCATCCGTCTGGGGTGTGCTGTCGGCCGCGCGATCTTGCCGTGTACGCAACGGCCAAAGCTGCCTGAATCGGTGCGACCTGAATACACGCAAACGGCGCCGTCTCTGATCTGAGGCGGCGCCGTTGTGCGTTGGGTCTCGTACTCCAGTCAGCTCTTGGTTGAGCCAAAACTTACTCCAGCCAGATCTCCACCTGGCGATGTTCTTCCTGCATGGAAAAAATCGACCGCGGGAACAACTCTTCGGCCTGGTGCAGCTCGATGGCCAACGCATCAAGTGGAATATCTTCGGCGCGGATTTTTCTGACCACTTCGTCGGGGATGATGTCGATGAGCCACTTGGCACTACGCGCCGGCAGCGACACGCGCACGCGCTCCTCGCCGTCCCGTACCACACGTACCATCAGATTGCGTGCAGGTTTGGTGGGATCGATATGGCGCGGCACGCCCGAAGAAAAAAGTCCGCGAACCCACGTGTACGGACAGCCTGCCATACGCACTCCTGAATAGGGTGACCGGTACGGGTCGCGATGCGCCTCCCGTACTGGTGGAGTATCGGCAGACAGGGTGGCTGAGTGAAATCAGATGACAAAGGAATGTCTACGTTCGCGTCCCGCGCTGCGCATCAAACAGGACGCTGCGTTTGCACGACGCGCACAACAACCATTCTCGTTTGCGCGAGTAGCCAAGGCCAAACGATCCGCCGCCGATGGCGCGGTGGGTCAGGGACACAGCGCAGCGCGGGCATTGGGGCGATTCACCGCGTGCGTGCGCGTCCCGAATCTCCTTCTCTTCGGCCGAGGTGTACCTCGCCGATCCGGTCACGCGCCATCACCCGAAACCCGCACCACCACTTTGCCAAACTGCTCGCCAGACATCAATCGCTCGTACGCCTGACGCCCATGTTCCAGCTCGTAGACCGAGTCAACAGGTGGCTGCAATCTGCCCGCGCGCAGCTGTTCGGCAATTGCGGCAAACTCAGCGTCATTACCCATCGTTGAACCCATCAGCGTCCACTGATTCCAGAACATGCGACGCACATCTGTCTGCACCATCGGGCCGGAGGTACCACCACAGGTGACAAGACGTCCGCGTTTGCCAAGCGCGATGAGCGATTGCGTCCACGTGGCTTCACCCACGCTGTCAATCACCACATCCATGCCGCGTTTATTTGTGGCGAGGCGCGCCTGTTTGCCGGCGTCTCCAGCGCGGTGATTGAGCAGATGATCAGCACCGAGCTCTTTGGCGCGCGCCAGTTTGTCATCGCTGCCCGAGGTCACCCACACATTGGCGCCAATCCATTTACAAATCTGCAGCGCGGCGAGTGCCACACCGCCTCCAATGCCCCAGATCAGTACATCATCGCCAGCCTTGACCTGCGCCCGTGTCACCACCATGCGCCACGCAGTGAGTGTCGCGAGCGGAAACGCGGCCGCTGTGGCAAACGGCACATGATCACCAATCGGCTGCACATTTTCCTGCGGCACCACCACATACTCGGCCATCGTGCCATGCCGATGTTCGCCCAGCACACCATAGCTCAGACACAACGGCTGATCGCCGTCGCGACAGTACTCACACGTGCAGGTACGATCGACCACGCCCGGATTGATGATCACACGCTGACCAGTGTGCAACGCCGTCACGTCTGACCCAACGGCGTCAATCACCCCTGCACCATCGGAACCCACCACCCAGTTAGGCGTGATGCTGATGCCCGGAATACCGCCCAGCACCCACAGATCCAGTCGGTTGAGCGCGGCGGCGCGAATGTTCACCCGCACATCGCCGGGGTGCACCAGTTCGGGAACGGGCACCTCGCGGTAGCTGAGCTGCGAGAGATCACCATGCGCGGAGATTGTCAGGGCGCGCATGTGAGGCGACGACGTGGACGGTGAGGAAGTCATACTGGTGAGACTAACGTCCGGTGCCTGTCCGGGGGAGACGGCAAGTGCGTACCGTGGTCTATATTCAACGGAGCTCCCGCGCACTGTGCGCTCCCCAACTCCTTACCCGTTCCGCTGTCATCATGGCGTCATTCCAAGTCCCGCCGCTCGGTGAATCCATCGTCGAAGCGACCGTCTCCCGCTGGCTCAAAAATGTTGGCGACACCGTCGCCGCGGGCGAAACCCTGGTTGAGCTTGAGACCGACAAGATCACCGTCGAAGTGCCAGCGCCTGAGTCTGGCACACTCGCCTTACAGAGCGTTGGTGAAGGCGATGTGGTGAACGTTGGCGATGCGTTGGGTGAGCTGACGCCGGGCGGTGGCGGAGCGGCTTCGCCGGCCCCGGCAGCTGAGGCGAAGGCTGAAGCCGCCGAGACCAAAGCAGCGCCCGCGGCGTCGGCGGCGGGTTCGTCAGGCGGCGCGAGCGAGACGGCGACCGCCGAGAAGTCGGGCACAGCAGCGAAGGCGGCGTCCGGGGCCGATCCCAAGGCGTCGCCCGCGGCGCGTAGACTGGCCACGGAGCAAGGCACCGATCTGTCACAGGTGTCCGGCAGTGGACGTGGCGGGGTGATTGCCAAGGCGGATGTGGTGGACGCAGGCAAGACCGCCTCGGCGCCCGCAGCACCGGCAGCGCCAGCCGAGCCAGCCGCGCCGGCCGGCAAGGCAGCCGGTAAAGCGCCCGCCGCTCCGTCCATGCCTGCCATGGCGCGAGGGAACGCCAACGACGGTCCGCGCGAAACACGCGAGAAAATGTCCACGCGGCGCAAGCGTATTGCGGAAAACCTGCTTGGGTCGCAACAGAACACCGCGCATCTCACCACGTTCAACGAAATCGACATGACCGCCGTGTCGGCGCTGCGCGATCGCATGCGTGACAAGGTGGAAAAGAGCCATGGACTGCGGCTGTCGTACATGCCGTTTTTTGCCAAGGCCGCCTGTCTGGCGCTCGAGGCGTATCCCACGGTCAACGCCAAGATCGACGACGACCACTTTGTCTACCATCATTACGTCAACCTCGGCATCGCCGTGGCCAGTGATGCGGGACTGGTGGTGCCCAATGTGAAAGACGCGCACGCACGCTCGATTATTGAGCTCGGCCAGGACATTGGCGCCGTGGCCAAAAAGGCACGCGACGGCAAGCTGGGCATGGACGACCTGGTGGGCGGCACGTTCACCATCACGAACGGTGGTGTGTTCGGATCGCTGGTCTCAACGCCGATTATCAACTATCCGCAGGTTGGTATTCTCGGCTTGCACAAGATTCAGGACCGACCGGTGGCCGAGAATGGGCAGGTGGTGGTGCGGCCCATGATGTACGTGGCGCTGTCGTACGACCACCGGATTATTGATGGGCAGCAGGCGGTGCTGTTTTTGGTGCGGCTCAAGGAGCTGATGGAAGATCCGGCGGCGATGCTGCTGTACTGACACATGGCGGGACAGCCGTTTGGCGGCGTTGACCGTTAACGTCCACCGTCAATGCCGTCAAACGCGCTGTTTGGGCATGCACTGAGGAAACCACCGTTTGACCGCGTTCACGGTGGGAGTGGACGGTGGACGGTCAGGGTTGAACTGCCCCACCGTGTACGGTCAACGGTTGGGCCGGAAAACCTCCACCGTTGACCGTGAACCTCTACCGTGAACGCCGTCAAACGCGCTGTTTGGGCGTACACTGAGTCAACCACCGGAGGAAACCACCGTTTGACCGCGTTCACGGTGGGAGTGGA
>JBBSPO010000330.1:0-4194 GCA_038258695.1 Gemmatimonadales bacterium
CTCTTGGAACTCATCGAAGATCGCGCCGGACGGCGCGCCACGCTCATCACCAGTCAACTGCCCATCGAGCACTGGCACGAGATGATCGGCGATGCCACGTTTGGGGACGCCATCCTTGATCGCCTGGTGCACCACGCGCACCGACTCACCCTCACCGGCGGCTCGCTCCGCCGCCTCGCCACCAGCGACGCCACCACCAACCCCACCGACTAACCGATCCCGTGTCCTGTGCTCACGCGCTGATCGCCTTCACACGAAACGACTGATCGACTTGGTCCGCGACGTGTGATCGCTTTGGTCCGAAACGCATCATCGACATCGCCGAAATACGCACCAGTCCTGGCAGCACCTTCCCACGCGCAAACTGACACACGGGATAAACGTACGCCCCACCACTCATACGAAGCCCGAGGAGGGTGCAACCGTCTCGCCGCTGCTCGACGGCCTGCCACCCCACGCCCCCCAAGAGCGTGGCTACGTCCTTCGTTGTCAGCGTTCCTCCCGCCACCTCGAGCAGTGCCTCTTGCGCGCGCAGCCCGCGCACCTTCGCCGCCAACAGCGGGTCGACCAGCGGCTCCGGCTCCACCGGCGTGCGTTGCTTGTCCCGCGTCACGGCACACCTGACCAAGTGGCGCGTCGCCGAATGGCCCGAAGCTGCCGAGCCGCGCTTTCCTCGTCTGGCCTTCCCGCTGCGATCGTAGGCATGCTGGAATCTACGCCCTTCGGGGATGTCCGGCGATCACGCTCAAGACTGCGGCCGGGCATTCCCCAAAGACAGTTGCCTCGGCACTGCAGTTCGGCGAGCGACTCGTCGAGGAGGCGGTGAGGCTCTAGACGCCGATTGAACTTGCACACTTCTGTTGATTGAAATCGTACACTCGGCGGGGGGCTAACCCGGGGGAGCGGTCAGGGCGCCTCGCGGCGAGCGGACCGGCGTGCCGGTTCTGGGTCGGGGTCACCTTCCGTACGGCGCAGCGCGAGATCGCGTTGCTGTCAGATGCGAGAGCTGTTGCCGCGCAATGCCGGCGCTGCGCGCTGGTAGCGCATAGCGCCGGCTTGACGATCCTGGCGACGCTCGCGAGCGCGGCGAGCCGCACCCGCGTAACGGCGAAGCGTCAGCGAAGGAAACTCCAGCCATAACGTTCGTACAGAATCCAGCCGACCACGTTGATCACGAAGACCGCGATAAAGCCGATCGCGATGCGGTCGGTGTTGTCTTTCGGCGGTCGTCTCACCGCTGTCTCGGCACGCTATCCGGGCGTGGGGGATCCGGGAGGAACGCCTGCAAGGCGATCAGGAGCCGCAATCGCTTTAGGTCCTCGCCCGCGTAGTGGTAGACAGGCGTCACGTTGAGGGTCACCGCCGCCGAGTCGCCCAGGAGCAGAATCTTAATGGTGTCAGGCGATAGGGGCGTGGCTTCGCGCGGAACCTGCATCGGGCCGCGATAGCGGAGGATCTTCGGTTTCGCCATGAAGATCGTGTCGCCCACCTGCCGGACGAGCTTCTCGAACCGCTGCTCGGTCGCGGGCCGGCTTTGGTTGCCTGCCGACGACTCCTGAGCCCCGAGGGTTGCGGCGAGCACCATGAACAGGGCGCCACTCGACAGAAACGCTCTATAGACAGCCATTTCGAATCATGCCTCCCCCAGACAGCCAAAGCGAATCATGTTTCCCGCGATGGCGTCGCGTTGGATATCGAGGTAGTCGTACTCAATGATCAGTGTTCCGACGTCGGCGACCAACATCACAAGGCCGAACTGAGGACTGCCCATCGCCAGTGATGCGAGCGCGTCCTTGCCGATATCCCAAGCGAAGTCCCCCACGTCGTTGCCCTGATTGACGTTGGTCGGTTGCGGTGACAGCACGTTGTCCAGCAACGACCCGCCACCCAGCTTGCCGAGCATTCCAGCCAGACCTTCGAGCCCATTGGGTTGCGCCTGCGCCTGCTTTTTGAATCCGCCCAGCACGGCTGGCAGTAACGCCGCCGCACCGCTGGCCGCCTGACCCTCGGTAATACCCAACTCTGAGGCCATGGACTTCAGCCCGCCTGACTGCGCGAGGAGATCGGTGATTTGCATGTGCTGTGACCGGTTGGAAAAAAGGATGGTGAAAAGTACACGGCGAGGGCGACCTGGGGGATTCTGTGGGGCAGCGGAGAGGATTAAGTGAACTGCCGTTTGACAGCGTTGACAGTTTTGGTCAACAGTGGACGGTTGGGGTTGCACGGCCCAACCGTTTACAGTCAACGGTGGGGCACGAAAACCCTCACCGTTGACCGTCAACCGCCACCGTGGACGCCGTCAAACGGCTGGTCGGCAGTGGACTGCGCGGAACTGCGCGGAACTGCGCGGCATTGCGTGGAACTGCGCGGAACTGCGCGGAACTGCCGTTTGACAGCGTTGACAGTTCGGGTCACCAGTGGACGGTTGGGGTTGCACGGCCCCACCGTTTACAGTCAACGGTTCGGCCCGAAAACCCTCACCGTTGACCGTCAACCGCCACCGTGGACGCCGTCAAACGGCCCTTCTACACCACCACTTTCATCCAGCCCCCTACCGCCCCAAATGCCCGATCTCCGCGCCGTAGTGTTTGACATGGATGGCCTCCTGCTCGATACCGAACGGCTTTCGCGCCGCGCGTGGTTGGCGGGCGGGCGGGATATTGGGTTCGATCTGCCGATCGCGGCACTGACCACCATCATTGGCAGGCGCCGCGCGGAAGTGGAGGCGGAGTTTGTGGCCGCGTTGGGTGCAGCGTTTCCGGTGCAGGATCTCTACGCGCGTCACGCCGCGCACTATCAGGCGTTTCTCGCTGAATCCACGCCGCTGCAGTTGCGGAAACCCGGCGTCGTGACGGTGCTCGACTGGCTGGTGGCACACGACATTCCGTATGCGATCGCCACATCAACGCTGGCCGCGGGCGCCGTGAAAAAGCTCGCCCTAGCTGATCTCACTGATCGATTTCCGATTGTGGTCACCGGTGACCAGGTAGCGCGATCCAAACCGAGTCCCGACATCTTTCTGGAGGCGGCGCGACGGCTTGGTGTAGACGGGCGTGATTGCGTCGCGTTTGAGGACAGCGATCTGGGGCTGGAAGCAGCCATGTCAGCCGGGATGCGCACCGTGGCCGTGCCCGATCTCAAGCCGTTGCCCGATGCGGTGCGCCGCCGGGTGTTCGCTGAGCTACCGTCGCTGGAGCACGCCGTGCCGCTACTTGAACGCTGTTTGCTCGCCGTGTGAACACCGTACAAAACGATCTTGGACGCCGTACAATAGCTGTTCAACCGCAGTGCGACCGCCGTACGAACATTTAACGCACGGGTCCCACCCGCCCCTTACGCAGCACTCAATTTTGACGCATCGCCCGCTCGCCACCTCGTGCACTATACCTCACGCCTCACCAGCCGCCTGATACTGAGAATTCCAAGCAGCGGACCAAGCGCCAGCAGAGAAAACGCCCACCGCCAGCCGGCCGCACCGGCAATCCAGGGCACCAGCTGAATCGTCAGCGTGGTCAACAGAAAGCCCAGCGACACCTGCAGAGTGAGCGCCGTACCAACGGCGTCGGCCGGCACGCTCTCGGTGACCAGCACACTGAACTGCGCGCTGTCGGCAATGACGAAAAACCCCCACACCAGTGCGATCGGTGCGAGCAGCCACCAGCTGCGTCCGAACGCGCCCCCAATGAGCAGGGCGCACACCCCACTGATGGCCATGGCGCGCATCACGAGCGCTTCCCGACCAATGCGATCAGCCACCAGCCCACCCCAGACACAGCCCACGCCACCCACAGCAATAACCCCAAACGATACAACACCAACGGTCCACTCAGGCGCCACAAAAAAGCCAGAACTGGCCATCCTCGCCAATTCGCTCGCTGTAAAGAACGCCGCAATCCACGTCCAGAAACTGTATAGCTCAGCCATATGACCCAAATAACCGCCAAGTGCCAACCGGTAACGTTCGCCCCGCAGCACATCACCGACCAACGACCAGCTGAACGGTCGAGCAGGAAACGCATACGGACCGTCACGGTAACCCACACCAATCACCAGCGCGGCCAATAACGCACACGCGCTCGCTCCATACGTGATGTGCGCAACCGTACTGCCCGGAATCGCCTGCGCCAGATACGGCACCGCCTTGCCCACCGTCAACGCGCCAACAATAGTCCCCACCGCCAGGCCGCGACGCGC
>JBBSPO010000331.1:0-4193 GCA_038258695.1 Gemmatimonadales bacterium
GTGCGGGAGTCGTCGCGCAGTGAATCCTGATCGAGAAACGCATACTCACCAATCACGCGAACAAAGATCTGTCGTGTGACTTGATACTCTGCACGCAAACGCTGGGTCTGACGCAACTGCACCTGTGTTTGATCGGTGCGAATGCAGCTGTTCGTTCTACAGTTTCGCTCACTGACGGTCAACACATCGCAAAACGAGCCCAGATTTTCAATGCTTCACAAAACGCACACGCCGCGGGCAGGCTCGTCTGCAGCCAGCCTGAGATGGAGATTCCGTCAAACTACTACGGACGCATCTGCGCTCCGGAATAGTGTCGCTTAACACTGGTTGATTGAACGCGCACTTCGCCCCCGACGCGCGCCAGCTCAAACTCAATGATGCTGCCTCCACCTTCGCATTCAAACTGTTTTGGATAGGTGAACATCATCATCGTTACACGCCATACGGCTCCGCGTTCTACTTCCACCACTGGACCCGGCGTAACAACCGCGACGAACTCGGTTTGCCCGGAGCAAGGATGCGCACGAACGTTGCGTGATGGGGTCCGTAAGGATCGGATCTCCTCCACCGCATTATTGGCCACGCGTAGTCCTACAGCCGTGGCAAACTGCTGCGTTGCCGCCGCCGCGCGCAACTGACCGGACGCAGTGAGCTTGCCACCTTGGCAGTCGATCTCATCCGTGAAACCGATGAAGTCAGGCAAGCACTCGGTAGGCATTTTAATCACCACCGGTCGCCCACTGGAGGAGGGAGGCATCAGCGCGCCCCAAACCGCCGTCAACGCCGCGCGCTCATCATTCGCCTGCGCTTGCAGTGCCCGAGGGGCGTGCAATGTAGCCGCCCAGAACAACACCAACAATAATGGTCGCATATCAGCTGACTCCTCCGAGGCAGCGATCCACCTCTGAGTTAACCCATCCCTCATCGGATTCTCCAGACTCAAGATGTACTGCCTCATGGATTACCGTCCGGCCGACCATATGCAACGTCCGTGCACCATCGAAATCCCGCATGGCCACTGTCATCGATGAGCCTGACGACGTACCGCAGACGTAGTGAGCGTCGACATACCAACAATCACTGGTTGACCCAACCTGGGTGATACCGATCCGCTCCGCGTACCCCATGCATACGGGATCGTGAGTCTCGCGGCATCTGTCCCACGCCCAATCTACTGCCATAAACAAATCTACCGGTTCAAAAACTGGCGTATCGAAGCTTGGGCGCGACACGGCTGCCGTTGAAACAGGTGAGTCGCCGCAACCCTGTATTGGAAAGAAGAGCACCACCGCCATTGTTACCCACCATCTACTCTTCATAAATAGCTTTCCTCATAGGTAAGTGCCCACCCGCGGATGGACGGCAATGCCTTGCCTTCGGACAGCAACTCAAACTCCGCGTCGCAACATACCACCATCATTGGCGTATTGCGATGCACCAGCGGCGTGGCGCGCGCATACGATTCGGCGCTGTGTGAGTACACGGTGAACGTGGTACGGCCCTGTTGGACCAGCTATGAGCGCGGAAATACCGCGCTGGTGGGCGAGACAGGCGCACCGATGCATGCGGTGTTGCCCGCCTTGCTGCAAGCGTCTTGGTGCCACGGACGAGCCCGCAGTATGCGGTATGCTCACACCTGAGATTGTTGTGCCGGGCGCGTTGCTGAATAGATCGCCTGAAGAACGGCAGCTGGTGCTCGCGCACTAAGATCAGCATCGTCGCGCACACGATATGCGTTGGCGGTGTGAGCCGTTGCTATTGTCGCCGTTGCAGACGCACATGAGTCTGGCCAGCACAGAATGATTTTCATCAGTCTTTCCTGAACAGATAGCTTATCTTCATAAAAAACACATCACTTGTTCTGCGCAAACGATCCGGGCCCTGCGGTTCATTGGCGCGCAGCAGATCGCCGTAGCCGGCAAACAGCACCGTGCCGGGCGTGGGCAGGTAGGAGAACAGCACGTCAAGGCGGCCGGTGGTGCGCTTGAAAGCCGATGCACGGGTGAGCGAGCCATCAGACGCGCGCAGGAATACCGGCAGTTCAGTGCGGGAGTCGTCGCGCAGTGAATCCTGAGCAAGAAATGCATATTCACCAATCACGCGAAAGAAGATCTGTCGTGTGACCTGATACTCGGCGCGCAAGCGCTGGGTCTGACGCAGCTGTACCTGTGTTCGATCCGTCTTTCGTTTGAACTGGTCACGATTGAAGGTGGCCGACAAACGCAACTGTTCAGTGGGTCGCAAATTGAGTGAGCCGGACACACTCCCGACGATCGCCGAACTCCACTCGGGAAAGTTTTCGTCTTGCCCGAGAATGGCCACGGTGCTGAACGAAAAGCGTTTGAACTCCGGTGACGTGACCGACATGACAAAATCGAGATTGGGCAGTCTCAGCGTACCCGCGTAGCCCGTTGTATCAGCGCCGCCACCTGCGCGGGGCACAATCAACGCGTAGTTGGAATACAGCGACGGATCGTACCCAAACTCTTCAATGAGCACCTGACCACCGAGCTGCCAGCCGCCGCGAAAACGCGTATTGCTGCGCAGGTGCAGCTGGACATCCTGCGCCGGTCGCCGATTCACCATATCGGTGTACTGCCATCGTCCGAGCATGTAGATCTCGGGAACAAACGCTTCGATCAGCGAACCGGGCGCGTTGAGTTGGGTGTAGCGATGCGTGGCCTGAATATTGGAAATACCGGGTCTGGCGATAAACCCTGACTGCGCGTCAAAGTCGGGACTGATGCCATTGAAGACATAGCGCGCGTAGTAACGTTCACCGGTGAAAATGGCCGACAAATCCCACAGCGGAGCGCGGCTGGTGAGTCCGTCTCCGCCGGTCATGGAGCCTGCCAGCTGTCCCTGTGCACTAAGAATGCCGCGCACATATCGACCATCCACGCCGAGCACACGATTGAAGCGACCGCCTTCAACCTTGTCGGTGTAGGCCACACCCAATCGACTGGTCGCACCGAGATCGCGCTGCAGCCGTACAATGTTATAAACCGGCGACTCCCGTCCGTTGAACGAAGCCTCGCGGCTGTCTACTGCAGAGAGCACGCCTATATCAAAGCCACCGCTTTTTCCGGTGAGTTTTACCGCACCAACAGGCTGTGCAATCCGACGTGTGTAAATGAGACGATTGGGCGCCGTGAACTGCTCCTGACTTTCCAGAAAAAACGGCCGACGTTCCGCAAAGAAAATCGCCACGCGCGGGTCGAAGGCAAACTGTGTCGCGTCTGCTTCGACCTGTGAGAAATCGGGATTGGCCGTGCCTGAGAGCGTAAGGTTGCTGGTGATACCCCACCGTGCACTGCCGCCCAGGTCCGGGCGTGAAGCGTTGTATTGCCAGCCGCCGGTGCCAGTTTGCGGTGCACCAACGGCACTGGTGGTGATGGTGGGAATCACATCGAGCGTGATGCCGCGCCGCAGGTCGCGCATGCCGGTGAGCACACCCGACTGCGCCAGAAAGCTGGCCCGCGCACGCATGGCCGGCGCCCACGTCTGCTCGTGACCGGTGGCCTGCACGGTGCGAATCACATTGAGTTGCCATTCCTGTTCATCGCCTGATCGGTAGCGCAGGCTCTTGAAGGGAATGGACATCTCCACTTCAAAACCAAAATCTGTGAGCCGTCCTTTGGACTGCCACACATAGTCGGGTGCCAGGTCCACCGATTCACGCGTGCGTGGTGTGCTGCTGGCAAAACCGCCTCCCGATGCGGCACCGGTTTCGGTGATCACACCATCGCTTTGAATGCCAAACGGGTTGACCGCAAAGACGAGCGCCTGTCGGCTGTCGTTGTACGTGCCGAGGAAGAGCTGCAGGTTATCGTCCTGTGTGATGCGATCACGGTCGGCGAGTGTAGCGCGCACCGTGGCGGGCGATGCATAGGCCCGCACTCCAACGTGCAGCGCTGTGGCGGAGTACCACACGAAGACTTCCGTACTGTCGCTGGCCCGGACTCCATCGGTGGGAAAGTATTGCGAGAAGCCGGTGAGCACGGCGGCGTCGGCCCACTGTGCTTCGTCGAGCACACCGTCAACAACCGGCGTGGCATCGAGGCGTGGCAGCCCCACGGTGGTTGCACCATCGCGACCGTTGAAGATTGGGCCGGGGGCAACGTCGCCAGGCTGGGGACGCGCAGAAACCGCCGCGCCGAGAAGTGCGGCGCAGACCATGAGGGAGGGGAGCA
>JBBSPO010000332.1:0-4189 GCA_038258695.1 Gemmatimonadales bacterium
CTGGCGCGCGGCCTATGCGGTAGACGTCGAAGCGATGCGGCTGCTCAAGGAGCACGGTGCGATTGATACGCTGCCGTCGCGCATTCCTCCGCGTCGTCCGCGTGGTGCACCGGCGCCGCGTGTAGCAGCCGCTGACAGTGCGGGCGGTAGTGCAGGCGGCAAGGCCGCTGACAGTAGTGGCACACGTGCAGCGCGTTCGGCGCGGGTAGCGGCTGGAGCAGCCACTGGAGCGCGCGCGCTCGGCGCCGGCGCGGCTGGTGCGGCCGTCGCGGCCCGGCCTGCGTCGGCCGCGTCGGAGTTGGGAGATGAGATTCTGCAGCCTGGCGGTGGACCGGGAGCGCGCGGCGCCACGCCGGCGCTTGATCCGGCCATTGATTCTGCGGCCAAGGCGGTGCCGGCCGGGCTTGGTGTCTATCCCATTCACGCGGCCGCTGGCGTTGGTTACGGCAACGGATTTGCGGGTAACTCGCATCGCCACGCGCTTGGTGGCTGGATGCCGGCCATGAAGTATCTGGTTGAAGAACTCGGTGCCGATGTGAACCAGCGTGACAACAATGGTTACACGCCGTTGCATCATGCCGCGGCACGCGGTGACAACGAGATGATTCGGTATCTCGTGAGCAAGGGCGCTGATGTCAAAGCGGTCTCACGACGTGGTCAGACGACGGTGGATCTGGCCAATGGGCCGGTGCAGCGACTGCGGCCGTTTCCGGAGACGATTGCGCTGCTGATGTCGTTGGGCGCGAAGAACAGCAATAACTGTGTGAGTTGCTGAAGAACGGACTGGGTGAACTGCCGTTTGACGGCGTTGACGGTGATGAGTGAACGGTCGACGGTTTAGGTGGAACGGCGCGTTTGACAGCGTTTACGGTTGCAGTCCACGGTCAACGGTTGGGGTGGAACGGCGCGTTCAGCGACGTTCCCCCGCGCATTCGCAACGCGCGGGTGGTGGTGCTGCTCGCGCGTGTGGGAGTTACGGCGTAGCGGACTTCAGTAACAACTGCATGTGCGCGTCTGCTTGCTGCAGACCACCTTCGCCGCCACCCCAGTTCACGCGACCATCCGCGTTGAGGTCGGCGCCGGTGGTCAGCTGTTCGCACAGAGACGCCATCTGGCTGGTCAGCGTGGCCGCCTCGGCGACATCAGTAGCGGCGCGGATACGTTCGGCCAGTGCGATAATCTGATCGGCTCGTTCCAGCGTGGTGCGTGCGGCGGTGGCCACGTGTTCGGCGTGCGTTTTGACACCGGCCGATGCTCCGTCACTGTTGGCGGCCAGCTCCACGTGTGACGCCACACCGGCGGCGGCCTTCTTGAGACCGTATCCCTTGCCCGGGCCCTGCGTCACCACTGCTGGGTCAAGTGCGTGGATGACGTGCCCGGCGTGTGTCTGCATAGCCTGCAGGTTGGTGGGCGTACGTGCGGCCAAGGCAGCATGCTGCGCCGCCACCTTCGCCTCCGTGTGCGCGATGGTGAGCAAGCCGACTTTGTCTGGAGTCGTAGGGAAACGCACCAGCACATGACCCACGTGCGTGCCAACCGCTCCGGCTGGTAGCACGATGTCCGACGCGGCTGCCGGCGCGGAAGCCGGCGTTCCGGCCAGGGTCGCCATGGTTCGGGCGCCCGTGCGTGCCGGTAATCCGGTGATGACAGCGATTGCGTCCTCGAACTTCGCGCGCAGTGTGTCGTTGGTACTCACCGCAAAACGGCGCCGCTGAAACTCGTCGGCCGATAATCCAGACTTCTCAATGAGCGCCGTCAGCTGTTCGCGCAGCGCCACCTGCAGCCTTTCCTGCCCCTCGCGCGTTTTATTACGAGGATGAGCCATCTCAGCATTGAGCGAATCCTGCAACTTGAGCAGCGCCACCTGTACCGTGGCTAGCTCCCGCAGCTCACCGGACGACAGCGTGGCAGGTGGAGCGGCCGGTGGTGACTGACTCGTCGCAACACCGGTTGGCAGGAGGAGCAGCAGTGGCACCAGGATTGGAACCAGCAGCGAAGTTGGGCGGAAGCTCAGCATGCGCGGTGGGCAAAAGCGTGAGAAAAAACAAACACTGGCGCTCTAGAGCTACGCGCCGCAGAATCAGCTCGTTGGTTCAATGCGTTCCCTCAAGGAGAATATATGTCCACCGTGCGCCCCCTGCCCCAATTGCTCGTTGCAGCTGCACTCAGCCTTTCCCTCGCTGAAACGGTGCAGGCACAGTCCACGGCTGCGTCAGCAGCGCGCAACATGGGTGGCGGCCAGTGTTCGGCCAACCGCTACAACTGCGCCGATACACCCAATCCGCTGCCCGCACCCAACACGGTGTGGATGGAAGAAATGACGTGGATGGACGTGCGCGACGCGGTTGCGGCAGGCAAGACAACGGTGATTGTGACAACGGGTGGCATGGAGCCCAACGGTCCGTGGCTTGTCACCGGAAAACACAACTACGTACTCAAAGCCAACTGCGACGCAATCGCACGTAAACTCGGCAACGCCTTGTGCGCGCCCACACTCAAGTTTGTCCCCGAAGGACGGATTGAGCCGGCGTCCGGACACATGAGCAGTCCCGGTACAATCAGTGTGCAGGAAACAACGTACCGCGCCATGCTCACCGATATCGTGCACAGCCTCAAGCAGCACGGGTTCACCAACATCATTCTCATTGGTGACAGCGGTGGCAATCAGAATGGCCAGCGCGCCGTCGCCGATTCGCTCACAGCAATCTGGGCTGGTGCACCAATCGTCGCACACGTGCAGGAGTACTACGACTACGCCAGAGTGGCCGCGCACATGACGTCGCACGGGGTGGTGAGCGGGACATCGGACGGACTGCATGACGATCCGGTCATCACGCTCAATATGATGATCGCTGAGCCGGCGTCGGTGCGATATGATGCGCGCGTGAAGGCGAACCTTGCAACGATTGATGGCGTGTCAATTGCCGACCGCGAAAAGTCAGAGGCCTGGGCCCGAGAGATTGTGGACTTCCGCGCGACCATGACCATTGAAGCGATCAATAAAGCGATTGCGAACAAAGGCACACTGCCGCGAGCAGCACGGTAGATCGCAGTGTTTTTCACGCTTTCCCTTGTCGCGGCAATAGCGCTGCCAGACACGTCTCACTGCACGGCCGCCGCACAGTTTTTGCGCGACACACAGCAGATGCAGGCCATCGCAGAAGTTGACACGATCAACGACTGGCGCACGCAGCAAAAACTGGTTGGTTGTCGCGTGACGGCGGCTGGAGGCACGACAGAAACGCTGCGAGACGAAGCCATTCGTTTCTACAATCGGCTACGCGCCGCGAAATGGGTTCGCACACCAGACCCACGCGATGCGCCAACCGAGTCGTCGCTGCGCTTTCGCTGGAAGCAATCGGACTGCCTCTTCAATGTCACGCGTGATGCCATGCTCTTTACCGATGCCGAAGAGCAGGTCACTGAGGCACTCGTCCTCAAACCTGGCGAAGAACGGTATCACGTGTTCGTGATGTGTACCGCCGCGCTGCCGGCAACTATTCGGGGAGAACCGCAATGATTTCGCTGCGTACACTCGCGACCGCTGCTGCATGCGTTATCACGCCTGTCGTCGCCACATCATCCGCACACGCACAACCACGCGTCAATGTCATGCTGCCCAGCGCTCGCGCGAGCTCACCGCTCAATGGCCGATTGCTGCTGATGTTTTCCACCGACTCCGTTGGCGAACCACGTTTCCAGCTCTCGGCCGGAACGAACACGCAGCAGGTATTTGGTGCAGACATTACAGCGTGGGATCCCGGTACCGCGCAACCAGTGCCAACCGATGCCTTTGGTTATCCACTGCGCACGCTGCGTGAGCTGCCGGCAGGACCGTATCACGTGCAGGCCATGCTCAATCGCTACGAAGCGTTCAACATGGCCGACGGGCGTGAGTTGCTGCTTCCACCAGACAAGGGTGAGGGACAGCAGTGGGCGCGCAAACCCGGCAATCTGTACAGCACACCGAAAACCGTGCAGTGGGATCCCGCGCGAGGCCAGACGCTCTCCATAGCGCTCGAAAACGAAGTGCCGCCCATTGCGGACTTCGCGACCCAGGAAACGCCGTACGTGAAATACGTGCGCATTCGCAGCGAGCGACTTTCAGCGTTCTGGGGACGCGACATGTATCTCGCCGCCTGGGTCACGCTGCCGTTTGAGTTTGCATCACATCCCGGGGCCCGCTATC
>JBBSPO010000333.1:0-4161 GCA_038258695.1 Gemmatimonadales bacterium
CGCCGTGACCGCCGCCGCGATCGGACTCGCCGCGTGCGGCGGTGGAGATCAACGAAGCGCTGAAACCCCTGCTCCCGGTGTGGAGTTGGCGCTGGCCGAGCAACGTGCGGCTGTGATTTCCGGGCTTCGCTACGACGTGGCGCTTGATGTGCCGCAGTCTCGTGACTCGGCAGTGGCCGGCACCGTAGATATCCGGTTTGTGCTGCGCGACACGCTGCAGCCACTGGTGCTCGACTTTCGGGCACCGCCCGATCACGTGCAAAGCGTTCGCCTGAACGGCGACGAGGTGCCGTACACGCTGCCCACGGATCACATTGTGATTCCGGCGACCGCGCTGTCTGCTGGTGAACAGACGGTCACTGTCGCGTTTCGTAGTACAAACGACGCGCTCAACCGACAGGACGAGCTCTTTTACGCGCTCTTTGTGCCCGACCGTGCATCTACCGCGTTTCCGGTGTTCGAGCAGCCCGAGCTGAAAGCACGATTCACGCTTGCCCTGACTGTGCCAAGCGAATGGAAAGCGCTGGCCAACGGGGCGCAGCTGTCGCGGGATTCATTGGGCGCTGGGCGTGATCGGGTGCGCTTCGCCGAGTCCGAGCCCATCAGTACGTATCTGTTTTCGTTTGCTGCGGGTGTGTTGCAGGTGGATTCGGCGCAGCGGAATGGACGCACGCTCACGATGTATCACCGTGAGAATGATCAGGCAAAGTTTGCCCGCAATCGTGATGCAATTTACGACTTGCACGCGACCGCAATCACGTGGCTGGAAGAGTATACACAGATTGAATATCCGTTTGGCAAGTTTGCGTTTTTTGCCATTCCGTCCTTCCAGTTTGGCGGCATGGAGCATCCGGGTGCCATCTGGTATCGCGCCGAATCACTGTTCCTTGATCCTACTGCGTCGAGGACGCAGGAGCTGGGGCGTGCCAGCCTGATTGCGCACGAAACGGCGCACATGTGGTTTGGTGATCTGGTCACCATGCGCTGGTTCAATGACGTGTGGATGAAGGAAGTGTTTGCCAACTTCATGGCCGCCAAGATTGCGGGTCCTTCGTTTCCTGACCTTAATCTCGCGCTGCGTTTTTTCCAGGCGCATCATCCGGCGGCGTACAACGTAGATCGTACGGCTGGTACCAACGCAATCCGCCAGCCGTTGGAGAACCTGCGTGATGCGGGCTCGCTGTACGGCGCCATCATTTACCAGAAAGCACCCGTTGTGATGCAGCAGCTGGAGTCGCTGGTGGGCAGCATACTGCTTCGTGATGGACTCCGAGTGTATCTCGATCGCTATCGCTACGGCAACGCCACCTGGACCGATTTGGTTGGCATTCTGGATTCGCTCAGCACCGACGATCTGGCCACCTGGAGTCAGGTGTGGGTGAACGAAGCCGGTCGCGCCCGCGTGAGCGCGGAGTGGGTTGATTCGGGCGTTGTGCTCACGCAATCCGATCCTGTGGCACAACGCAATCTGCGCTGGCCTCAGCCACTCGTGCTGGCCGTGGGTGATAGTGCTGGTGTCACGCTGGATACAGTGCTCATGCAAGGCGAGCGGGTGTTTGTCCCGCTTACTTCGCGTCCCACGTTTGTACTGCCTGGTGCCGATGGAGTAGGCTACGCACGATTTGTGCTTGATGCAGAAAGCCGCACTACGCTGCTCACACAGGCTGCACTGCTCTCCGATCCATTGCATCGTGCGGTTGCGTTCCAGTCTTTGTGGGAAGAAGTGCTTGAGGACTCGCTGAGCGCCGAACCATTTGCGCGCGCCACGCTCGATGCGCTGCGCACCGAACAGGACGAGTTGGTGGTGCAACAGTTGCTTGGTTTGCTGCGCGGTGCGTACTGGCGCTTTGTGCCGGACGCTGTGCGCGCGCAAATGGCACCAGAAGTTGAATCGGTGCTGTGGGCAGCGCTCGACAGCGCACCGTCGGCTGGGCGCAAAGGTGCGTATTTCAGCGCCCTTACGAGCATGACGCTATCTGACAGCGGTGTCGCGCGCCTTGAACGCATTTGGCGCACCGATGAAACACCCGCCGGACTACCTCTGGAAGAGCAACAATACATCGCCCTGGCCGAAGCACTGGCGCTGCGCAACGTGAGCAACGCCGAAGAGATTCTCAGTACGCAAGAGTCGCGCATCACCAACCCCGACCGATTGGCGCGGTTCCGGTTTATGCGGCCGGCGCTGAGTGCCAGCTCCTCCACGCGTGACTCGTTGTTTGCAACGTTTGCCAACGTGGAGAATCGCCGGCGTGAGTCGTGGGTGCTCGACGCCATGTCGGCCATGCATCATCCGTTGCGGGCGCAGGAATCAGTGGGGTCGGTGCGCGCGAGTCTGAATCTGGTGCAGGAGATTCAGGCGACCGGTGACATTTTCTTTCCGCTGCGCTGGCTGTCGGCCACGCTTGACGGACATCGCTCGAATGAGGCGGCCGAGATTGTGCGGGCGTATTTGCGGGAGAATCCCGACTTGCCACCGAGATTGCGCGGCAAGGTGCTGCAGGCGGCTGACGACCTGTTCCGGGTTACGGCGCAATAATGGTGACGCCCGGGTGCGCATGTGTCACCATGGTGGCCAGCGCGTGCGGTGCGTCATCAAGCGAAATATGACGCGTGATGAGCTGCGCCGGATTGAGCTGTCCATCGCTCACCATGCGCAGCATTGCAGGATACGCGTGCGCCGCCATGCCATGACTGCCAATGAGCTCGAGCTCACGTGAGATGAGCAGATGCAGTGGAAGCGCCGGCTCCGCGTCGCCACCGGCCAGCAGCCCGACTTGTACATGACGACCGTTTCTCGCCAACGAACACAATGCATTGCGTGACGTTTGTGCTGATCCCAGAGCATCGTACGCACTGTGCACGCCACCGTTGGTCAGGTCACGAATGTGTGTTGGGACGTCAACGACCTCGTTGGCATTGAACACAAACTCTGCACCGCCTGCACGCGCCAGAGCCAACGCCGCCGGCGATACATCAACGGCAATCACGCGGGCGCCAAGAGCGCGTGCGATCATCACCGCCGACAGTCCCACGCCGCCGCATCCGAACACCGCCACCCACTCACCCGGCGCCGTGCGTCCCTGTGCGACCACCGCGCGAAACGCTGTGGCAAAACGACAGCCAAGGGATGCCGCGGTGACAAAGGGCATATCAGCGGGCAGTGCCACGAGATTGATATCTGAGTGATTGATGGCCACGAACTCCGCGTACGAACCCCAGTGCGTAAAGCCCGGTTGTGTTTGCTGTTCGCACACCTGCTGGTTGCCCAGTGCACAGGTGCCGCACGAACCGCAGGCACAGACAAACGGCACCGTAACGCGCGCGCCGGGTTGCCATTGTGTGACCTCACGCCCGACAGCCACAATCTCACCCGCGAGCTCGTGTCCCGGTACGTGCGGGAACGATCGGATATCGGCGTCATGTCCTTGCCATCCGTGCCAGTCACTACGGCACAGACCGGTCGCGCGCACGCGAATCACTGCGCCGTGTGGGGCGGGGGTCGGATCGGGCAGCGAGACCACAGCCAGTGGTCCGCCAAACTGTTCGTATGTCACAGCACGCATGGGCGTGGGGTGATGGGTGGTGAGAGCCGACATCCCTGGAGCTCAATGCCTCATGCAGCTCTCAAAAACGCGATGCTGGTGATTCAGTAGATTAAACGCCATGACAACACCCCTCGATGAGCTGCTGGCGTTGCTCGATCTCGAGCCGCTGGAAGTCAATATCTATCGCGGCGTAAACCGGGACATCGGATCATCCCGCGTGTTTGGCGGACAGGTATTCGCCCAGGCGCTGGTGGCGGCCCGACGCACGGTCGATGAGCCGCGTGAAGCGCATTCTGTGCATGGCTACTTCATTCTGCCGGGCGACTTGTCGGCGCCTATCGTGTATTTCGTGGACCGCCTGCGCGACGGTGGCAGCTTTGCCACACGACGGGTGACGGCCATTCAGCACGGACAGGCGATTTTTAATCTGTCGGCCAGTTTTCACAGGTCGGAAAGCGGACTTGAGCATCAGCCGGCCATGCCCGACGTGCCGCCGCCCGATGAACTCGCGGACGAACTGGTGCTCATCCGGCAGATGGCGGAACGCATTCCCGAACGCTATCGCGCGGTGTGGACGCAGGACCGGCCAATTGATGTGCGACCCGTGAACCCGATC
>JBBSPO010000334.1:0-4138 GCA_038258695.1 Gemmatimonadales bacterium
AGCACTGTGCAGCCCCGTCGAACAGCGAACCGGTCAGAAGGTGGCGCCTGCGAAGTCATTGTGGCGTGCCCATTGCGTTCAGCGCAGCTTGCTGTGCGTTGGCGCCGTCAAGGACCTCGGCGACTATCGAAAGCAACTGAGGCTCAGTTGGCGGTATCGCAAGTCGCCAGCCATTTATCACAACGGTTGGCGTCGACTGAACGCCAAATCGCTCAGCCATGCGAGACGCGCTGTCAACGGCGTCTGTGTAAACTGCGTCCCTGACGCATGTCACGAGGCGCACCGTATCAGCGACCGCTGCGCCTGCTGCGAATGATCCCCATGAGCGGAGCCCAAGCGAGTCTTGGTCTTCAAAGACTGACTCGATAAACTCGCCGAACCTCCCTTGCTCATGGGCACATTCGGCGGCCGAAGCCGCCTGTCTGGCGAACTTATGCATCGAAAGCGGAAAGTGAACAAATCTCAGCGAAACATCCGCGGAGTACTTGCTTCTAACCGCTCCGAGCGCCCGGTGGAATCGTTTGCAGAAGGGGCACTCTAGGTCAGAGAATTCCACGATCTGCACTTTCGCGCCTTCGGGACCGAGAAGTCGACCCGCCGATTGTACTTCCGACCACTGCGAAAACGCTGTCACACGCGCGTCAGTAATAGACTCGTTCTTCCGCGTGCCCGCGCCGAACTGCCTCTGCACCATCGTTCCTGCTATAAGTATTGCGCAGCACGCCAACACGATGCTGACTGCTCGGTCAATATTCATCTAAGGCCTCGGCGCGGGCGGAAGGTGTTGAAGATTAGCTCTGTAATAGTGGAAGCGGTTACTCAGGACTCGGGTTGCACACAACGAGTCGCTGCTCTCCGTTACATGAGCCAAACTCTTGGCACGTAGCGTTGCCAGTGAAACAGTTGCCGGGAAGCAACGCGCAGACGGTCTCCTCCATTCCACACTCGTACGCTTCCACGCACTCGGAACAGAAGTTTTTGTCGAGATCCGCTGTGCGAGCTTCGGCATCGGACTGCGACATGGCGAGAATACCCATTGCCAATACCAATAGTCCTCGGACACTGTTGGTCATCTTTCACTCCTCCAGTATGAGAAACGAGCGGTGACCGTGCGAGCGAAGCAAAGAGTTTCGTTGATCAACTCGCGCGATACGCGCGACTGGCGCGCGACTGGCGCGCGACGAGAGTGTAGCATCGGCACGAAGCGCTGTCAATAGTGAAATTTCGTCGCTGTTTGGCTAAGCGAACTCTTCGGTGCTGAATTTCGCGCTTACTTCCGCGGTACCGACTTTGTAGTCGGTCGGTCGTCGGCCGATGAGCTACCGCTGCGACAGCAGCGCTACAATCACTGCCACCACAATCGCCACCAGCACCGCCCCCGTAATCTTCCACGCAGACCACGGACGGTCGCCGTGCACTTTGCCCGTTTGGCCGTTCACCACCACGCGAAACGACTTCTCGCGAAACTTGTACGACGCAATCCAGACGGGCAGGAGCAGGTGCTTGAAGTGTATGGCGCCGTAGTGCGTGCTGATTCCATGTACCTGCTGTTGATGACCCCCAATGTCTGAGCGAACCGCGCCATCAATGGCGCTCGCAAAACGCACTTTGGCCTCGCCAAACGCGTCGTCCAGCCCAACCTGATACGCTTCGACAGTAAAGCCGGCCGTGTAGTCATCGGACGCGGGCATGAGTCGCGTTGTGTCCCACCCCTCAAGCACGTTTGCCAGATGTTTGGGAATGCTGTGTGAGGCGAGCACAAGCTCGTCGTCAAAAGGCACAAACACCCGGCCTGACGCGGGATACCAGTCGGTTTCAATATGCGTAACCGGCACCATGCGCCCGTCAGAATCGCGACGCATGGTGGTAACGGTGCGATTGATGCCACGCATGCCGGTATAGTCGCTGGTAGTTTCTGCGTCAAACGTCCAGCAGGGCACATACACACCGCGCACACCCTGTGCCTGTTTGACCGTTTGCTTGAGTGCATTGGGCGCAAACCAGCGGCCGGCAATCCAGGCGCGGAACAGCTCCTGCGCCTGTTTGGGTTCAAGCGCAAAGGGCACCACACCGCGCGGTTTGATCTGTCGTTCGGCGTGCGCATTCACCGACACCATGGGCGACGCGCAGAACGCGCACTGCGACGCGACCACGTGCGGATCAAACACGGTTTGCGCACCACACTGCGGACAGTCCACAATCTGCTGCGTGATGGCGGGTTCGCTGCCGGCGGCACGCGCCAGCGCTTCGCGAAAGTCGAGCTCCTCGTGGGCGCTGGCCAGCGCCGCGTCATCGATCGCCGGCAGATCATTGACCGTGCCACACGTACTGCACGCGAGTCGCCCAACGCCCGGCGCAAACTGCAGCGAGGCGCCGCAGTTTGTGCAGGGAAACGCGCGCCCCGCCATGGGCGTGCTCGTCATTGTGCGGTGGGCTCCGACGTCCAGCGCGCCATGCCACAGGGCTGCGGGCCAACGTCGGTACTCACGTACACCCAATAGCTGGATGTTGGCGGCGCAGCAACCGAGTGAGTAGCGAGGGGCAGTCTGGCCGCACTTCGCGCAAACAGTCCGCCGGCCATCATACGCTCAGCACTGTGCATGCTGCCTGCGTTGTCCTTGCGGGAGCCCAAGCAAAACTGCATGATGACTCTCTCCGTTTCGGCGTAACCGAGATCAAACGAGGAACGTCAGCGATGGCAACATGTTGCGATCCCGTCACACCCGTCCCCATGACTGGGGTCCTGCTCCATGAACATACTCTGCCTTCGCCGCGTCGCCACGTAATCGTCTTTATAATCGAGTGAGTAACCACATGAGCCCCATCCCGCGCAGCCAAGTGAGCCAGCTACACAAGTTCGTACCGCACTGGCGACGGGCGGGCATGTCCGCCATGTGCGCGCTGTTGCTGGGACTCTCCTCCTGTCAGCGGTCGGGCACGCCGGATGCCGCCCCACAATCACTCAGTACCTTGCAGAGCACCGGCGGCATGGTGGTGTCGGCCAGTGACATTGCCAGTCAGGCAGGCCGCGATGTGCTTGCGGCGGGTGGCAACGCGATTGATGCCGCTATTGCCACAGGCTTTGCGCTTGCCGTGACCTATCCCACCGCAGGAAACATCGGCGGTGGCGGTTTCATGGTGGTGCGCTTTGCCGATGGGCGTACCACCACGCTCGACTTCCGTGAGCGCGGCCCCGCAGCGTCGAGCCCGGACATGTTTCTTGATTCCACGGGCGCCTACTCCGCACGCGTGCATCACAACACGCATGTTGCAGTGGGAGTGCCGGGCACAGTCGCCGGCTTTGCAATGGCGCATCAGAAGTACGGCTCGCGCGACTGGAAGACGCTGGTTGAGCCGGCGGTACAGCTCGCGTCTGGCGGCTTTGCGGTGCCCACGGGTCTGGCGGGCTCTTTGCGCGGCGCACGCGGCAAACTGTCACGCTATCCGGCGTCGCTGGCTGCCTACTACAAAAACGGTGAACCCTACGCCGAGGGTGATACGCTCAGGCTCGGCGATCTGGCACAGACACTCACGCGCATCCGTGATCAGGGTCGCGATGGGTTTTATGCGGGAGAAACAGCCCGCTTGATTGTGGCCGAAATGCAGAAGAACGGTGGCCTTATCACGGCGGCCGATCTGGCCAGCTATCAACCGAAGGAGCGCGAGGCGGTAACGGGCACCTATCGCGGCTACGATATCATCTCCATGCCGCCGCCGAGTTCGGGTGGCGTGGCCATGATTCAGATGTTGAACATCCTTGAGGGCTACGATCTGCGTGCCGCGGGGCACAACTCCGGGCGTTATGTGCATCTGGTGGCCGAGAGCATGCGCCGCGCGTTTCGTGACCGTGCGCAGTATCTCGGCGACCCGGATTTTAATCAGTTGCCGGTTGGTCGTCTTATGAGCAAAGAGTACGCAGCTGAACTGCGCAGCACGATCAACGAGCAGCGAGCGTCCGTGTCGCAGGCCAGTGAGCTTGTGGCTGATTATGAGAGCGACGAGACAACGCACTATTCAGTGGTTGATGCGCAGGGCAACGCCGTCTCGGTGACCTACACGCTCGAGGCGGGCTACGGACTGGGCGCGGTGGTAGAAGGCGCGGGTTTCCTGCTCAACAACGAGATGGGCGACTTTAACG
>JBBSPO010000335.1:0-4136 GCA_038258695.1 Gemmatimonadales bacterium
CCACCAAAAACCGCTTTGGCAGCGTCGATGAAATCGGTGTCTTTCGCATGGCCGCCAGTGGTTTGCTGCCGGTCGACAATCCTTCGGCACTGTTCCTGGGCGATCGTGAAGACATCTCCAGTGGCAGCGCCGTGTGCGCGCTCATGGAAGGCACGCGTCCGGTATTGGTCGAAGTGCAGGCGCTGGCCGCGCGCGCCGGATTTGGCACACCGCAGCGTGTGGCCAATGGTATTGACGGTCGCCGCCTGGCGCTGCTGCTCGCAGTACTCGACAAACGCGGTGGCTTTTCGTGCGCCGATCTTGATGTGTTCTGCAACATTGTTGGTGGTATGCGCGTGCAGGAACCGGCCGTAGACCTCGCGATTGCTGCGGCCATTGCGAGCAGCGTGACCGATCGTGCCTTGCCCGCCAACGCTGTGTTTCTGGGCGAACTTGGCCTCGGTGGTGAAGTACGCGCTGTCACGCAGGTTGAACGCCGTCTGGCTGAAGCTGCCAAGCTCGGTATGACGGACGCGTATCTGTCGGAGCGGGCAGTGCCGCGCCGGGTGCCCAACGGCATGCGGGTGCACGGCGTGAAGACGCTGGCCGATGTGCTCATGCAAACCATCGGACCACGCAAGCAATGAGTACGTCTCAGAATCAATCCGAACGCGCCGAAGAATCGCCCTCGGGCGCATTGCCGTCGGGCGTCTCGCCCTCGGGCGCATTGCCGTCGGGCGCATCGCCATTGGGGGCATCGTCTTCAGGCGCATCGCCCGCCATGCCAACACCGCCGCGCCGTATCATCCCGCCACCCGTGATCATGGCCCGCGGTGAGGAGTCCCCCCCCCACGACTCGCTTGTCACCCGTGATGTCGGCGTTGTAATTGTGGCCGGCGGTTCGGGCTCGCGCGTTGGTGGCGAAGAACTCAAACAGTTCCGTTGGGTAAGCGGACGACCGGCGCTGCTGCACAGCGTGCAGACGTTCATGGCGCGCGACGATGTCGCCACCGTTGTGGTGGTGCTGCCCAAGGCGTACGCCGCCGATCCGCCGCCCTGGCTCTTTCAGTGCGACGTCGATCGCTTGCTCGTTTCTGTTGGCGGTCGGGAACGCCACGAGTCTGTGTACAACGGCCTCGAAGACATGTCGGAAGAAGTACGCGTGGTGGTCGTGCATGATGCCGCGCGTCCGCTCGTGACCGATGAAACTATCGCACGCGTGATAGACAAAGCCCGCGAAGGGGTGGGCGCCGTGGCTGCGCTGCCGGTCGTAGACACGCTCAAGCGTGTTGATGACCAAGGCCGCATCACCCAAACCGTAGACCGCGCGCAGCTGTGGCGCGCGCAAACTCCGCAGGCGTTTCCGCGGGAAATGCTGGAGCGGGCGCATCTGGCCGCACGCACCGAACAAGTAGGCGCCACCGATGATGCCGGGTTGTGCGAACGCATTGGTGAGGTGGTGGTGGTGGTGCGCGGATCGGAACGTGGTCTCAAGATCACCGAAGAAGCCGACTTCGCGCGCGCCGAAGCGCTGAGCTTGCTCACTGATGAAGGCGCCTGATCGCGTGCTGCAATGAAGCCGGGCTCACTCACCGTGCCCTTCTGGTCGCCCGCTGAGATTCAGGGCGCAGCCCGCGAAGTAACGGCGCACCTGGCCAATCAGGGAGTGCTCGCGTATCCCACCGAAACCGTCTACGGATTTGGGACTGCGGTAGACCATGAATCTGTGGAGACGCTCGTTCGCATGAAGCAGCGTCCACCGTCCAAGCCCTTTTTGCTGTTGATTGCCGGCAGCGCCATGTTGGAACGATTGGGTCTGGTGCTGACCCCTTCGGCCTCGCAACTTGCGGCCCGGTTCTGGCCCGGACCACTCACTCTTGTCCTGCCTGGCGGAGATCATCGTGTGCCGCGACGATTGCGTGGCCCCGAAGGCGGCGTTGCAGTACGATGGACTCCACACCCAGGGTTGCAAGCCTTGATAAAGGCGTACGGCGATCCGATCACGTCCACCAGCGCTAATCGACCGGGGATTCCGCCTGCCGTGGCCGCATCAGAAATCGTCTCGCAATGGACCGAAATGGTGCATCGTGGTACGCTCATGGTACTCAACGGCGGCCAATTACCTCCCTCCAAGCCGTCAACCGTCGTAGACTGCACAGGTCGGCGACCACGCATTATCCGACCGGGTGTGCTGAGCGCAGCCGAGCTGCGTGATTGCGTGCCAGATCTGATTGGCAACGTCTGACGTTTCTTTCCTTCTTTGCGAGTGGCCCATGCATTTGCTGTTTGTCTGCACCGGAAACACCTGCCGAAGTCCGTTGGCCGAAGCCATTGCCCGTCACGCGGTGCTGCTGCGCGGGATCGCAGATGTCACCGTCGGTAGTGCCGGGGTCAGTGCGTGGGAAGGCGCGCCGGCGTCAGATGGTTCACTGCTGGTGGCCATGGAACACGGTATTGATCTCGCGCCGCATCGGGCCCGTTTGCTCTCACCGTCAATGCTCGAAGCATCTGATCTCGTGCTCACCATGGGTCCCGCACATCTCGATCGCGTGCAGGAGTTGGGGGGGGGAGATCGGGTGCATCTCCTCACAGCATTTGCATCAAACGACACCAACAACGATCCGGTGATCGATCCCTTCGGTGGCGACCTCGAGGTGTATCGGCAGACGTTCGCCGAACTGTCGGAGTTGGTGCACGCGACCCTCGATCGCGTGGTCAACCTGCAGGATCCACCGCCTCGCTGACGGTGCAAGTGTTGATGGCGGTGCCTACCCGTGAACAACGTCCGTGCAGGACGTTGAGCGACCAGCCGTCGTGCGACGAGCCGGCGTGCAACGGGACGTCGAGCGTTAGGCCATCTTGCGTCTGGTCGTCTCGCATCGAGCCGTCGCGCACCAGGGTGCAATGAGCGACCCGCGCGCGTCCGTATCTCCATCGGCCCTTGTATTGCTCGGCCATCCAGTGGCGCATTCACTGTCGCCCCTGTTCCAGCAGGCGGCGCTGACTGCCGCCGGACTCGAAGTGCAATACAGAGCACGCGATGTGCCGCCTGAGTCGCTCACCGCCGCACTGCATCAACTCGCCCTGTCACACACCGCCGGCAACGTCACCATTCCGCACAAGGAAGCGGTGTTTGCACAGTGCGTGCACCACACTGACATGGCGCGCCGCGTAGGTGCGGTGAACACGTTCTGGTTTTCGCCCGCTGGCGAACTCACTGGGCACAACACCGATGTTGCGGGTGTGACGCAGGCGATACGCGCGTTGCTCGGCGACACACCACGTGACACATCGCGGGATAAACCGCGCGCCGTGCCACACGCCGCAACCACAACGGGCCTGCACTCCGAGTCTGATGCACACGGAGCGGCACCGGCCCCGTTGCGTGTGGCACTGCTCGGCGCCGGCGGTTCCGCCATGAGTGTTGTGGTAGCCCTTGAGCAGTGGAATGTGCGCGAGCTCGTTGTGTTTTCGCGCACTGCCTCGCGAGCACAAAGCCTCGCCGCGCGGTGCACGTATCCGGCGCGTGTGGCTCGCAGCGCAGATGACGCGGTGCAACACGCCGACCTCGTGATCAACACCACGCCCATTGGCCTGCACGATGATCTCATGCCGGTGAGCCCGAACTCACTCATGCCACACGCCTGTGCGCTCGACCTCGTGTATCGCCGAGGTGAGACACCGTGGGTGAATGCGTGCCGCGAACGTGGTCTCCGCGCGGAAGACGGACTTCGCATGCTGGTGGAGCAGGGCGCCGCAGCCTTCGAGTGCTGGTTTGCACAGCCACCCGATCGGGACGCCATGTGGGCCGTACTCGAACCACGCCCGCATGTCGCGGCGTCGCAGGCAACTGGGCTATGAGCGACTCGCGCAACGCGGGCTCAACCGGTGCGCGCCCGCGTCCGGCGCACGCAGGCACTGCACAAAAAGCCTCCAGGTCCGTGTGGCGCTCCGTGGCCCGCGGTCTGGCCGATCTGGTATTGCCGCGCGCCTGTGCCGTCTGCCTGGAGATGCTGTCGCCATACACCCAGGGCATTGTCTGCGGATCCTGCTGGGTGCGCTGCGAGCGGTTCCCGGAGCCCACCTGCCTGCGCTGTGGGCATCCTCGGCAACCGCTGCCAGGGCTACGCCTTGCCGAGACGCCGTCGCCCGATACC
>JBBSPO010000336.1:0-4127 GCA_038258695.1 Gemmatimonadales bacterium
CACCGGAATAGCCGCCCACGGTCTTCTTTCGCACGTCGTACAGATTCACCTGCTGCAGCAGCTCTGCCACGAGCTCGCGACGTTCACCAGCCGCCGTCACACCCTTGAGCGTGGCAAAGTGATCGAGAATGGCTTCAGCCGGCATGTTTGGATACAGCCCGAACTCTTGCGGCAGGTATCCCAGCACCTCACGCAACTGCTCGGGATGCTGCAGCACGTCGAGTTCACGGAACGTGATGGAGCCGTTGTCAGGTGGCTGCCGGGTGGCGATGGTCCGCATGAGCGTGGACTTGCCGGCGCCGTTGGGGCCGAGCAAGCCGAACATCCCGGTGGGAATGGTGAGCGTGACATTGGCGAGGGCGCGCACGCCATTCGCATACGTCTTGGATAAGCCGTGGATGACGAGGGACATCGTGGTTCCTGGGAAATGGAGGGTGCAGACCCACCGCGCGTGCCCGACCGGGAAAAGAGATTCAGTCGACACACGTTGAGTATGCGCCGCAGGTGCTTGCGGCGCGAGGGGCGGCGGTTTCGCGCCGGCGCGGCACACTGCACACGGGAGCAACTGTGCCCGCCGCAGTGGCAACGAAGCCGCCGTGAGCCGCCGTGAGCCGCCGCGCCAGCGTTTTGCGCTTGTACTCATGTGGACGCATCGGTTCACTCGCACTTCCGGCCGCAACGTCGGGTCTCGCAACTGTGGATCATCTCATGACACAACACCACACAGCGCGCGGATTGGCGCTCGCCCTCACGCTCCTGGCGCTCACCGCCTGCGGCGGCGCGTCGTCCGACGACGGCGGCTTCGGACCGCGTGAAGGCGCCAATCAGTCCGCAACAACCGTCGCGACGCCGGCGACCGCGACGATCGCCCGTGGCGGCTCCACCAGCACGAGCATTGTCTATTCAACCACCGGCGGTCTCATACTCGGCGGCGGAGGATCGATCAATAAACAGTACGCGGGTATACTGGTCGACCGGACCGGTAGCAGTGGGTCGGGCGCGACCATCACCGAGGTGTACACAATCCGCGCCGATGCTTCGGTGCCAGCGGGCACGCACAACGTGACCTTTTCGAAGCCTGTTTCCGGATGGACCGGCTCCGGGCCGGCGTCGGCGGCTACGCAGGTCACGTTCCGATTGACCATTGCCCCTTAGCGTTGTAGCTGCGCCGGGAAATCCCCGCGGAAAGTGGGGTCGCCAGGAGTGGAAAACTCCCGCACATTGAGCCGAGAAGTTTTGCATGAAAGCATCACTGCTGACCGACAGCCAGATCATGTCCGGCTTGAAGCAAGCGAAGTCCGGGACGCCTGTGCCTGAAGCTGCAACAACGAACGACCAAACATCATATTGTGAGGAATGACGCGCTCGTTGTTGTTTGCAACGCTCTGGCCCGCGAGCTCAGGGAGGCAAGCCCCTGGTATCGGGGCAGTCTTTGCGCCACGGCTGCTCCGTGTGGGCGTTGTCGCCGGGGCTTTCATTGTTGCTGCCTGCGTGGCAGGGGAGACCGAGATGGAACAGGCGGTACTGTTCTCCGCACTGGAGGGACAAGTGATGCAAAATGGCCAGCCACTGGCCAATGCTACACTCGTTCGCGAATGGGATTTTCCCGAAAACAAGGTGCGGGGTCGCGATGAGGCCACTACCGATGCGAATGGCCAGTTCCGATTGCCCGTCGTGCTCCACCCGTACAGGCGCTCGCGCTTCTTTCCACAGCAACCGGTGGTGGTGCAGTTAATCCGCGTTAGCCACGGCGGCACCGAATGGCGGGTGTGGGCGGCGACAAAGATGAACTTGAAGGCCGGTACCGAAATCAGCAGCGATGTGATCGACGGCACCGCGCCAGACCAGCCACTCAAGGTTGTCATGGATCTGGATTTACCGCAGGCCCGCCGTGGGATGATTGTCGGGCACACGTTATTCAAACAGCCTTGACCCTGTTCGCCAGCGCGATCAGGAGCGCTGGTCCAGTGCGTTCTGTATCTCCACCGTACGCGGGTGCGTTGCGCCGAACGTCTGGGTAAAACTCGTCAGACTGCTCATCAGGAGCGACCGCCCTTCCGTTGTATCGCCCCGATCAAGGCGGATGCGGCCGAGGATGCCCTGCGCTTCTGCAATGCGCCAGTCGCCAGCTGGATAGGCGTCGAGGCGCACAGTCAGTGCGCGGCGGGCCAGCACCTCGGCCTCCGGCGCACGCTTGAGTGACAGCAGAATCTCCGCCTTGTAGAGTTCCGTCTTGGCCACATGCACATGATTGCGAGGCAGATGCTCCAGCAGGGCGGCGGCCTCTGTGACCGTCACAAGCGCTTGTCGCGCACGACCGAGCGCGAGCTCAATGCGCGCGAGGTTCATCTGACCCAAACCCATGTTGACATGTTCAGGGCCGAGAATGCCCTTCATGATTCGCAATGAGTGACGGATGTGGACTTCAGCCTCGACGGGATTTCCTTTGAGCAGGAGGAGAATCGCCAGGTTGTTCAGATTGAAGCCATGTTCGAAGAACTCGCGCTCGCTGAGCGTAGCGTAAATCGCCTCACCTTCGCGATAAAATCCTTCTGCACCGTCGAGGTCGCCGCGTGCTTCGCGAATAAGCCCGAGATTGCTGCTTATGATGGCCGCCACGACATCTGCGCCAACGGCTCGCGTTCGCACCTCAAGGGCACGCCGCATGAACGGCTCGGCTTCCGCAGGCTTGCCCATGTCCCAGAGCGTGAGTCCGAGCTGGTTGAGCGTGAGCGAGAAGTCCTCTGTGTCGGGGAACTGCGCGGCCTCGAACAACGCATACGATTCCCGCAGTGCGGCCAGGGACGAGTCACGATGCCCGCGCAGAAAGTACAGCGCACCGAGGTCATGCAAGCCGCGTGCGATCTCCACACCAGTCGCTTCACGCGCGCGCATGAGTTCGAGTACGCGCTGTGAATGATGTGTGCCCTTGACGTTCTGCTGCAGCGCGGTGTACGTGGACTCGAGAATCCGATGCAGGGCCTCAGCCACCGCCGGTTCGCCCGCGAGATCGCGATCGACGCGCATTGCCGCCGAGTCCACGACTTCGGCGATCGTGGTGGTCGGACCGGTGCTCTGCCCAGCCCAACTGCGATCCGCTGCGGAGAACATGTTCTGCAAGAACGTCGAGACCCGTTCGGCGGTACGACTCTCCTGCTCCGCGACCGCGCGTTGTGCCTCCGCAACCACTGACGCACGACGCGCTGCGCGTAGCTGCCACAGTGCCACCGTGGTACCGCCGGCCATTGCCAGGAAGGCTGCGACCAGCGCACCGGTCGCAATGCGATTCCGCGACACCAGCTTGCGTACCCGGTATCCCGCCGAATCCGGCCGCGCCTGCACAGGCCGACCTCGGAGATGGTTGAGGATATCTTCACCCATGGCGTCAACCGTGGCGTAGCGTCGGTCGGGCTCCTTGCGCAGCGCCATTAGCACAATCGCGTCCAGTTCGCCGCCCAACGCACTGCGGAGACGAGCAGCACTTCCCAATCCCATTTCTCTGGCGGTGGAATCGGTGACCGCCGTGCTTGGTGGTGCCGGATCCGTCTCGCAAATCAGCGTCCAAGCGGCCGCTGAGGTGGTGTGCTCAAGATCAAATGGATTCTTGCCCGTGAGCAGGCGATACAGCACCACACCGAGTGAATAAACATCGGATGCCGTAGATACCGCATCGCCACGAATCTGCTCCGGGCTGGCATACGCGGTGGTGAACGCGCGCGGGCCCACCGTCACTTCGTGATCTGATGCAGTGTCGAGCAGCTTGGAGATGCCAAAATCGAGCAGCTTCACCACACCCGATTTTGTGACCAGGATGTTCCCCGGTTTCAGATCCCGATGCACCACCAGTTGGCGGTGCGCGTGTTGCACCGCCTTCACAACTTGCCGAAAGAGATCGAGGCGGGCGTTCAGGTCGAGCTGATGCGTTTGGCAGTACCCATCGATCGGTTCGCCGTCGATGTACTCGAGTACGATATAGGGCACGCCGTCGTCGGAGACTCCGGCATCTAGCAGCGTAGCAATATTGGGATGGGCCAGTGCCGCCTGAATGCGCCGTTCACGGGCGAAGCGTTCGAGCACGTCCGCGCCAGCGCGATCGTGACGGAGCGTCTTGATGGCGACGCGTTTGG
>JBBSPO010000337.1:0-4117 GCA_038258695.1 Gemmatimonadales bacterium
CTATCGCCGCCGGTGCGCGCCGTGCTGCATATTCACGGTCACCTGCGGCCAACAGTTCGTCCACCGTTTGCGCTGACACCACACCGCTGCACACAAGGGTGATGGCAAATGCGCCTGCACATATCGACTTTATTCCTACTGGCATGCTGGCTCGACCTCTGATTGAAAAAAAACGCGACGGTGGTCGCATAACACCTGCAGAATGGCGTGCACTGATGGCGTCGTACGCCGCCGGTGACGTGCCCGACTATCAAATGGCCGCACTGACCATGGCCATTTATTTTCGCGGACTCGAACGCGACGAGACGCGCAGCTTAACCGACGCGATGCTGCGCTCCGGCGCAACGCTTGATTTGTCGCATGTACGTAAAGCCCGGATAGACAAGCACTCTACGGGCGGTGTGGGCGACAAGGTGTCGCTCATTCTCGCCCCGCTTGTCACATCGTTGGGCGTGATGGTACCCATGATGTCAGGTCGCGGTCTTGGTCATACGGGTGGTACCCTCGACAAGCTCGAGGCGATCCCCGGATTCCGGACCGGACTCTCACTTCAGGAAACAGTTCGTCAGCTCGACGACATCGGATGCGCACTCATCGGACAGACCGGCGACATCGCGCCGGCCGACCGGAAGCTCTATGCCTTGCGCGACGCCACGGCCACCGTGGAGTCGATTCCGCTCATTGCCGCCAGCATCATGAGCAAAAAGCTCGCTGAAGGGCTGACCGGTCTGGTACTCGACGTCAAGGTGGGGTCGGGCGCGTTCCTGCCCGAGCTGGACCGCGGCCTGGATCTGGCCCGCACGATGATTGAGCTCGGTGCCGACTATGGCGTGCCGGTGATTGCGCTCATGACCGCCATGGACCGACCGCTCGGCCGAGCCTGCGGCAACGCGGTTGAAGTGGAGGAGAGCATTATGGCGTTGCGAGGTGAAGGGCCGCCCGATCTCATGCGCGTCACGTACGCACTGGGTGCGGAGATGCTGCTGGTGGCGGGAGTGGTCCGCGACAGGGATGAGGCGCGGCGAAAAATGGAAGTCGCAATTTCGAGTGGTGCGGCGGCTGAGTGTTTTCAGCGCATCATTGCCGCACAGGGCGGGGATCCGGCGGTGGTGGACGACCCCGGACTGCTGCCCGAAGCCCCGGAGTGCGAAGTGTTTGTGGCCCCCAGAGACGGCGTGGTGGCCCGCGTTCTGCCCCGGGTCGTGGGCCACGGCATTATTGCGCTCGGCGGCGGTCGCACGCGGGTAGACGACGTCGTGGACCCCTCGGTGGGCTTTGTGATCACCGCTCGTCCGGGCGATGTGGTGCGAGCGGGTGAGCCGCTGGCCACGATTTATGCGCGCGACGAGGCGGGTGTAATGGCCGGCCAGCAGGCGCTCGCCGAAGCCATCGTCATTGACGATGAAGCCGATCTGCCGCTGCCGCTGATCAGCCACCGCGTTACTGAAGCCGGGGTGCAGCCCTACGAAGAGGGGTGAGGCGAGCCGGAACCGGAAGCCTGCACTGCCGCGTTTTGTGCCAATAGGCTAGAATGTGTGAAGCAGTTTATTGTCCGCCGCGCGCGCCGTCGCGCTGATCTGTCCCCGTGCACCTCACGTCATGACGCCCTCCACACTCCGTTTGCTCAGTTTTGTCGCTCTTGGTGCTGTATTGCCCTTGGGTGGCCTGTACGCATTGCTGTTGTACATCTCAACGCCCAGCGCACTCGGCGGCATTGACAAGTACATGGCAACGGTCTGCTACATCGCCTTAACGGGCATCTTTGGCGTGATGATCACGGTGGCCATCAACTTTTCGCGGCAGCTGGCGCGTCAGGCCAAGGGTCAGCATCAGATGCCTGCCTGAGGCTCTCGGCGTTGCAGTAAAAAAGGGCGGTCTTCCTAATATGGAAGACCGCCCTTTTTGTACTGCCCGGTGTGGGTTGGATCAGTTGCTGCCCGCTGGCTCCAGGCGCATGATCGAGCCCGGCCCGGTTTCCTTGTCGATGGCGAGATAGATGAAGCCGTCGGGTCCCTGCCGAATATCACGAATGCGACCGACGACGCCCTGGAGCAACGTTTCTTCGCTCACAAACACGTTGCCATTGAGCGTCACCCGGGCCACCTGCTCGCCAGCCAATCCGCCCACAAACACGCTGCCCTTCCACGCCGCAAACTTGTCGCCCGTGTACACCATGAGTCCTGACGTGGCGATGGACGGCACCCAGTATTTCACCGGCTGCTCCATGCCCGGACGTGAGCGCTCCTCGGTGATTGGCGTGCCGCTGTAGTTGATACCGTACGTGATCACGGGCCAGCCGTAGTTCTTGCCCTTCTGCACGAGGTTGAGTTCATCGCCGCCGCGTGGGCCGTGTTCTGCGTCAAAGATTGCGCCAGTGGTTGGATGCACTACCAATCCCTGCGGATTGCGATGTCCGTACGACCAGATCTCGGGCAGCTTGCCGGCCTGTCCAACAAACGGATTGTCAGCCGGCACGCGACCGTCGTCGTGCAATCGTATAATGGTACCCTGATGATTGCCGGGGTTCTGCGCCGGATGGGCTTCCAGATCGCCCGACGGCGGTGCGCCGCGGTCGCCTACGGACATGAACAAAAAGCCGTTTTTGTCAAACGCAATGCGTCCGCCAAAGTGCTGACCTGCACGGCTGTTGGTCTTCGCGACAAAAATCTCTTTCACGTCAACAAGTGCGTTGCCTTCGAGACGGCCACGTACCAATGCCGTGGTGAAGTTGCCACCGTCGATCGCTTTGGCATGTGAGAGATAAATGATGCGATTGGTGGCGAACTGCGGATGCACGGCCACTTCGTGCAGTCCACCCTGCCCGCGGCTGTGCACCGCCGGTACGCCACTGATCGGCGTGGGGTTGAGCACACCGTTTTTCACGCGCCGAAGCGTGCCGGCCTTTTCGGTGACAAGCATCTCACCATCGGGCAGGAACGCCATGGACAGCGGAAAGCGAAGATCATCAACCACCGGCACCACGTTGAACTTCACGGAGCCAGCCTGCTGCGTGGCGATTTGCGCTGGCACAGGCGCTGCAACGCACGCGGCGAGCGCGACGGCGGCGACCAACAACGGCTTTGGAATAGACATGGGAAATGTGGCAAGGGAAAACAACTGAAACACGATCACACTACAGATATAAAAACCCCCGAGTCCGGGGTGTTCCGGACCAGGACACTTATGGGAAAATGCCGCGTTCGTTGTAGGCCGTGGCAACCTTCTTGATGGACGTGGCCAGCGCCGCACTCCGGAAGTCAGCCTTCTTTTCGAGCGCCAGCTCGCGCATCTGGTGATACCCCGACACCATGGTTTCTTCGAGACCTGACATCACGATATCCATTTCCGACGCGCCCACGGCCACCTGCGAAAATGTATTGGGGTTAAAGCTCGAACCGGTCAGCTCTTCGACGGCGCGCAGCAAGCGTTCGTTTGCCGACGCTTCAAACCGCTGCTCCATGCGGCCAAAGCGTACATGTGAGAGGTTTTTCAGCCACTCAAAAGCCGACACGGTGACGCCGCCCGAGTGGAGGAAGAGGTCGGGCAGTTGCAACACCCCGCGCTCTTCGAGAATGGCACCGGCATCGGCAGTGGTTGGACCGTTGGCACCTTCGGCGACAATCTTCGCCTTGATGCGCTCGGCGTTGTCCTTGTTGAGCACACTCTCCACAGCCGCTGGCAGCAGGATGTCGCACTCCCATTCGAGGCCGGCGATACCTGCGCTGCCGGCGAGCTTGACGTCTGCATCGAGATCCAGCAGCGACCCTCCATTCATGCGATGCGCGTACACGTGCTCCACATCGAATCCTGCTTTGCTGTAGATCGCGCCCTCACGTTCGACAATGCCAACAAGGCGCGCCCCGTCTGCGGTGAGGTACTTGGCCGAGAAGTAACCCACGTTGCCGAGTCCCTGGACGATCACGGTTTTGCCTTCCAGGCCGGAGGCCATGCCAAGGCGCCGCATATCGTCCACCTGCGCCGTGGCCTCACGAATCCCGAAGTAAACGCCGCGTCCCGTCGCTTCGAGGCGACCACGCACACCGCCCAGCGAAAGCGGCTTGCCGGTAATGCACCCTGCGGCAGAGATTTCGCCGGCGTTGAGCGCGATGTACGTGTC
>JBBSPO010000338.1:0-4084 GCA_038258695.1 Gemmatimonadales bacterium
TCTGCCTCCATTACAATGTCCCGTGCGCGGGCGGCGATCGCCATGCGGTCCACGTCGGTGACCGGCGGGGTGGCGGTGCCTGCGATTCGCGAAAGCAACCCAGCCGGGATCACCACGAGACCACCCATGATTTTGGGTGGTGCCGTGGTGACCTGCGCATCGGCATCCAGCTCCGCCAGGCGCTTCTCCAGTCGACTCTGAAGATCATCCGCGCGACGACGTGCTTGGCCAGAGTTGAGCCGTGTCCCCGACTTCCCAGCCTGTTCCTGCGCCCGCAGTTGGGCCGCACGGAGGTCCCAGAAATTGATTTCCTTGGTGAGTCGGTCCTGCACGGCGGCACGCGTCTTGGCGACCCACTTCAAACGACTTGTACGCACCTCGCCGTCATGCTCGGGCACAACCGTGGTGATCGCATGCCCGATTGCCCGCTTCTCCACATCACGATTGATCCAGGCGCACTCGGGCAGCTCGAGCAGCGAGGCGATGTCCGGTTCGCCGTCGGCCAACGGTCGGTAGTCGAGATACGGTGCATACTGCAGGTGGCGCGCCGTGCCGGCACCATCGATCTCCACGTAGAGCATGCGTCGACTGATCACGCGGCGCTCACCGCTTGCCAGCACACGTCCATCGTGTACGGCGTGCTCGAGGAAGAACAACACACGGGGCGTGGTGCCATGGTCGCGCTCATCGACTAGGACCGTGCCGCAGCGCAGGAGCTCACGGTGAAGTTCGAGCGTGCGATCGAGCACAGCGTCGAGCAGTGGATGACCGGGACAAACAAAGGCAGCCATCGGCTTTCCGTGCTCCGAGACGCGCGCCTTCTCAAACACCACACGTTCGTACTGCGCCAGGATCGGGTCGGCTTTGCCGATCGTGGCGGGCTGATTCCGGACCGGAGCAGGGACACGGGTTATTTCGTATCGCCGAGTCTCCCGCTGTCGCACCGTGCCGCCAAGCTGTTTGAATGCTTCCAGAAAGAACGACTCGATGTAGTGTGGCTGTAACCGCTTGGCCTGCGCGCGCTCCATGTCCTCACGAACCCGCATCACGCGGCTCACGTCCATGGTGTCGTGCGCGAGCGCATGATCCTCCATGAGATCTTGCAGCTGCGACGTGTTTACTGCGCCCTCGACCACTTCATTCAAGCGAGCGCGAACCTCCGGCTGGTCCCCAAACCTTATGGCTTCAACCAGCAGGTCACGCAGCGGCTTGCCGTCAAACTGCAGCTTGCCGAGCACGTCGAACACTTGCCCGCCGAGTGACTGGCGCGCCTGTTCCAGCTTGCTGAGGAGCGTATGGTAGACGTCGCCCTCTCGGGTGTCCGACGCGACCAGGTTCCACAGGTGGCAGACCTCCGTCTGCCCAATGCGATGGATGCGGCCGAACCGCTGTTCCAGCCGGTTGGGGTTCCACGGCAAGTCGTAGTTGACCATCAGGTGCGCGCGCTGGAGGTTGATGCCTTCTCCCGCGGCATCGGTCGCAAGCAGCACTTGCACGTCCGGATTGTGCAAGAAGCTCTCCTGCACTTTGCGACGTTCGTCGCGGCCAACAGAGCCGTGAATCTCCACCACGGCACTCTCGCGGCCCAGCACGCCTCTGATCTTTTCGCGCAGATAGTTGAGCGTGTCTCGGTGCTCGGTAAAGATCACCAGCTTCTGGCGCGCGGACGGCACCGGCTTGGGCAGCACGCCGTCTCCCATGTACGCGCCGGGCTGGCGTTCACCAAGCGTGGCCGGGTCGCCCGTTGGCGAGAAGAGTTCAACCAGCAGCCGTGACAGCTCTGACCACTTGGTGTCCGTGTTGGAGTTGCGGACATCTGAGGCGAGTCGCCCCAGCCACGCCAACTTCTGAATCTCCAACTTGAGCTCAGCGATCGTGCTGGCCGCCGTTGCTTCGTCCAGCACCTGCTCTTCCACGGCTTCCAGTTCGTCGTCCGGCGCCTCGTCCAGATCATCCAATTCTTCTTCGTCGAGCAGGCGACCGGTTGGCATGGGCACGAACGCGCCACCACGCTGAAGCAGCTCCAGCTCGCCAAGTCGTTGTTCGAGACGCTCACGACGACGACGCAGCGATTCGCATATGGCGGCCGGCGACGAGGCCAAGCGACGCTGAAGTACAGTAAGCGCGAAGCCCACGGTACCTTTGCGGCCGTTGTTCCCGAGCGCTTCGGCGCGATTGAACTCCTCGCGCACGTAGGCGGTCACCTCCTTGTACAGACGAGCCTCGGCAGCAGAGAGCTTGAACGGCACCGTCCACGCCACGCGCATGGGGAAGAGCGGACGCCCGTCAAAACGCATGAGGCTTTCCTTCACCATACGGCGCATGAGATCTGAGATCTCGACCTTGTGCGTTCCGTCGCGAAACCGTCCCTCAAAGCGATCGCTATCGAGCAGTGCAAGGAACAGCTGGAAATCTTCTTCTTTCCCATTGTGAGGCGTAGCCGTCATCAGCAGGAAGTGGCGCGTCAGGCCGGACAGCAACTGTCCCAGCTTGTAGCGCTTGGTGTACTTCACCTCGCCACCGAAAAAGGTGGCCGCCATCTTGTGCGCCTCGTCGCACACGATCAGGTCGTAGCCGCACTCGGGCGACTCCAATAGCGCCTGCACGTCCTCGTTGCGCGAGAGCTTGTCCAGGCGCGCTATCGCGAGATCATGCTCAAGGAACCAGTTTCGTGTCTTGGCTGTCTCCAGACCGTCATTGGTGAGGATCTCAAACGGGAGCTGAAACTTGCGGTAGAGTTCGTCCTGCCACTGCTCGGCCAGGCTTCCCGGGCACACGATCAGGCAGCGCTTGAGATCGCCGCGGGCGATGAGCTCTTTGATGAGCAGACCCGCCATGATTGTTTTTCCGGCGCCTGGGTCATCGGCCAGCAGAAAGCGCAGAGGGAGCCGAGGCAGCATGCACTCGTAGACTGCCGTGATCTGGTGGGGCAGCGGGTCCACCAGCGACGTGTGCACCGCCAAGACCGGATCAAACAGATGCGCCAGTCGAATGCGATGCGCCTCGGCGACAAGCCGAAAGAGCGCGCCATCGCCGTCGAAGCTCCACGGACGGCCTTGCTCCACGAGGCTGAGCTGCGCCTCGTCGTGTCGGTAGAGCAACTGCTCGGCGACTTGTCCCGTATCCGAGCGATAGACCAGCGTCAGCGCGTCCGATCCGTGCCATTCGACACTGACCACGGTTCCCTGGCCGACCGTTCCCAGGCCACGAACTGATGTGCCGGGGGTGAGTTCTTCCAGTCGGAGAGGCATGGGTCAGAAGCGTCGAGAGATGGGGAGAGGTGGAGCGGGTAGAGCATACCACGTGATGTTCAGGACCGCCAAGATACACCGGCGCATGTGCACGCCAAAAACGCCAGTCAACTCAGCTCGATTGCTCGGTCAGCCGCTCGCTGCCTGGATCGGCGGTGGATCGAACGTCGCGACTGGTGAAACGCGCACAAACACGTTATCGCCTCCGGCCCGCAGCCAGCGGACGAAGCTACGCCGTTGCGCGATGTGCTGCTTGAGCTCGGCCCGAACCTCGTCGGGGAGGTCGGCGCGTTTCGTAGCCTTCGCCAAGCCCCGCAAGGCCGACCGTAGCCCGCGCAGGAGAGCATCGCGCTCCAGCCAGATGTCCACGGGCCACTCCGGATTCACGGAGCATTTTGACAACTGTTCCGCTTCACGAGCTGGCGCAGCGCCGGATGACGCGAGCAACGAGTCGAGTGAGTTGTACCACTTTACTGTCCGCTGCATACAATGAACTCGCTATTGATGGTATGCCGCCCGCATGGCTTGCGGACGGCACAGAAATCTGGGGGAGAGGACTGACAGTCTGTCTGCCACGCGCTCACCACCAAATATTCTTTTGCAGGTGCTACTCGTCTTCCAGAGCGTAGCCGCGCCGTTGCAGTGCTCCGATCAGCCGCATCGGCAACTCCTCATCAGGAACGAGGACAGCTGCGAACGCGTCCACGAGCTCTTCGAGTTTGATCGATTTCTTGTCGGGAAATGCGGCGGCGGCGATTGAACCCTTCAGGGTCACACGATTTCGCCTAGCTGCTTCCGGTGGTATGTACGACGCGTCGAACAGCTGGCGCAAA
>JBBSPO010000339.1:0-4081 GCA_038258695.1 Gemmatimonadales bacterium
GATTGCTGAACGCATGGACGAAACACCATGGCTTGGCGATTACCGCGCCAGTTCCGGCACGATCATTTCGCTGGCGCGCACTGATAGCGGGTTCGTGCGTCGCATTCCGGGTGCACCTGATACGCGGCTGCTGCCGGACACCGGCAATGTGTATCGCTACGCCACCAATCCCGACCTCAAGATGGCGCTTGACCGCAATCCGTCCGGTGAGCCGCAGTTCACGATCTATCTGCCCACGCAGGCGCCGATTGTCGGGACACGTTTACCGCAGACCCCGGCGATTGCGGCCAGTGCGTGGATTGGGCGGTATGTGAATGTGGAGACGGGGGCGGAGATTGTCATTTCGGGTGTTGACGGCGACCGGTTTACCGCGAGCGTTGGCGGGTGGTCCGGCGATGCGATGGTTGTGCGGCCGGACTTGGTGATCGCAGGCTCATACGAGCTGGAGCCGCGCATTGCGGCGTCGGGTGTGGTAAACGCGCTGTCGCTTGACGGTGGACGGATCAAGCGGGTGGTGTTTGAGCGCGTGCAGTGAGCCTGAAGCACAATCGACGCGTGCCCCGCGGTCAAGCGCGCAGCGTCGCGACTGGGTAGCGCGTGATCGCTTCGTCGCGCGTCACCAGCACGAGCTGCTGCTGCACTGCCTGCGCGACCAGCAAGCGGTCGAACGGATCCCGGTGTATCGCCTCAAGCGTGTGCAGCGCGTGTGTGTGTCGCATAAGCACCGGCAGCTCGAGAAAGCCCGAGTCGGCGCACAGCTCCATGAGCGAGCGATCGGATCGGATTTTCCCCAACGCCTGTTTGATGGCGATTTCCCACGCCGAGGCGGCACTCACATACACCTCGTCGGCGTCGCGGATGGCCTGCTTTGCAGCTTTGGAAAGCGGTGCGCCCACATCCCACCAAATGGCCACATGCGTGTCGAGCAACAGGCGCACTAACGGCCCTCGAAGGCGTCCAGCACGTAGTCAGGGAGCGGACTGTCAAAGTCCCGCGACACGCGCCAGCGCCCTTTGCCCTGGCCCGCGACACGATTCGCCCGCACCTGCTCCAGCGGCACCAGGCGCGCCATCGGTTTCCCGGATTTGCTGATGACAAACTGCTCGCCCGCAGCCGCGCGATCGACCAGTGACGACAGCTGCGTTTTTGCGTCGTAGAGCGCGACGGGTTCGCTTACAACGGGTTTGGTGTCCTTGCGCGAAGCCATGACAAAAACTACCGTGATTGACCAGATTGGTCAAGTTGTCAAACTTCAGCGTTCAGCGCGCCCGGAGCGCTTTGGTAAGCGCACGATCAAGCGCGTTGGCAAACAGCTGCTTCTCGCGTGCGCCGTACGCCGCATGTCCGCCCGTGTCCACGCCGCTCCCGCGCAGCCCTTCCATGAAGTTGCGTACGGAAAGCCGCTCGCCAATGCTTTCCTCCGTGTACACCTCGCCGCGCGGGTCAATCGTCGCCACACCCTTCGGTACGAGCAGCGCCGCCAGTGGAATGTCCTGCGTGACCGCGACATCGCCGGCCTCTGCATGTTCAGCGATGTAGCGATCGGCGGCGTCGGCTGAGCCGTCTACGCGGATGCTCTGCAGCAAGGGATAGCCGGGCGGCAGCTGCAGCCGCTGGTTGGCCACCAATACGGTCTCAATTCTGAGTCGGTCCGAGGCGCGGTAGCAGATCTCTTTGACCGCCACCGGTGCAGCGTCCGCATCAATCCAAAGTTTCATGTTGATCCTGCGCTTTGATTGGAGATTATGATGATACCATATGCCATTCCCACAGCTCAGCGAGTTCGTTGACGAAGCCCGCGACTTTGTCGCCCACACTCCCCGGCACCTCCGGGACCTCGCCAGATTTTTGCGCGCACGGATTGGCGATGTGCCCAGCTATCTCGTCGGAGCGCTTGTAGCAGTAGCGGTGATCGGCGTGGCGTTGTGGGCGTTTATCGAGATCGTGGAGGGCTTCACCAACGAAGAGACGCTGTTTCAGTTTGACGCATTCGTCAAGCATACCGCTGAACGCATTGCCACGCCCGGCCTTGTGCGCGCGATGGCGTATGTGACCAATCTTGCTGCGCCGTTGCTTGTGGTGCTTGTCACACTCGGCCTCGCAGCGTATTTCGCGATCAGGCATCTGTGGGACTACCTGCTGATGCTGGCGCTGGCGCTGGGCCTTGGCGAGATCATGCTCTACGTATTGAAGGTCACGTTCGACCGGGCGCGCCCGGTGGCCGGAGTAGCGTACGACGGCTTTGGCGCGAGCTTTCCGAGTGGGCATGCGTTCACGGCGCTCGTGCTGTACGGGCTGCTTGCCTACTTCATCTGGCACGCGACCGACAAGCGGTGGCTGCGCGCGACAGCGATTGTGTTTGCAGTCAGTACCACACTCGCCGTTGGCTTCAGCCGACTGTACCTCGGCGTGCACTGGCTCACGGATGTGCTTGGCGGTTACGCGGCGGGCGTGACGTGGTTGATGTTTTCGATTGCGATTGTGCGCTTTCGTGAGGGGCGGCGGGAGCATCGGGAGCGTGGTCTTTCAGCCTTCTGAGCACGGCAGGTGCAGCAGGTCAACTCTGCCACCTGCCACAGCGCGCGGCCCCATGCAGCGTGGCGCCTCGCGCGATCACTGCGTGGCCTGATGCTATGCTGACCGCAGTACTCTATTTTTCATCCATCCAGGTGTCACAAGCAGGTTGAACCAAGGATCAGCAGTGACAGGCTTCTGACACATCACTCCGCAGGAGTTCCAACGGTTGTCCATGTCCTCAGCACCAATCACATCAACGTCCACGCTTGAGTGGTGGCGTTCATGGCGTTCGCTCGTGCTTGTCATATTGCTGCTTGGAACGGTCGGAACATCAGTGGAACTGTTACTGCTCGGGCACCACGAGGACCGCTGGCAATTTGCGCCGCTGGTGCTCGGCGGCGCCCTGATTGCCGCCTGCGCATGGTACGGTCTGTCCACGTCGGCACTGCCCGTACGGGTAATCCGTTGGCTGTCCGGACTCACCGCCGCGAGTGCGGTTGCCGGGATCGTGCTACACTACAAGGCCAACGTGGAGTGGGAACTGGAAGTCACACCCGATCTGCAGGGGCTGGCGCTGTTTCAGGAAGTCATCACCGGCGCGCTTCCCCTGCTCGCTCCCGGCGCGATGCTGCAGCTGGGGCTGCTGGGCCTGCTGTTTTGTTACCGTCACCCTCGGCTCGACAGTAACTCGAGCCACCTTCCTCCTGTCACCGAAGGTTGATCATGCGTATGTCTCGCTGCCGTACCCATCTGCTGGCCGGAGCCGTCGCGCTCCTCACTGCCGTCTCGTCGCTTGAGGCACAAGTTGGCAAGAACCTCGGCGCCCTTGATCCGAACCTGGCCACCGCCGAGCAGCTCACTGCGCTGCCCGGGCTCACGCCGACCATTGTGCAGTCCATTGTCGCTGGCCGCCCGTACCTGACCATGACGGCGTTCGACGCCGCGTTGGCCAAGCAGCTCTCTGCGGAACAGCGCAAGGCGCTGTATCCCAAGCTGTTCGTGCCTATCAATCTGAACGCTACATCCGACGCCGAGATCAACCTCGTGCCCGGCATGGGTCCACGCATGCTGCGCGAGTTCAAGGAGTATCGTCCGTATGCGTCGCTGCCCGTGTTCCGTCGTGAGATGGGCAAGTACGTGGACGCGTCCGAAGTTGCGCGACTGGAGCAGTATGTGTTTGTGCCGGTAGAGCTCAACACCGCCACGGATGAAGACATCCTCTCGATTCCGGGCGCTGGCCGTCGCATGGTCCGCGAGTTCAAGGAATATCGCCCGTGGAAGAACCAGGCGCAGTTCAAGAAGGAGATCGGCAAGTATGTGAACGAGGCCGAAGTGGCGCGGCTGTGGAGCTACGTGCGCATTGCGCCGTAATCACTCAACGGGCAACACGCGTGAGACACATTGGTGCTCATGCGTGCTGCTTGATTGAGGCTTATTGCACACCGCCGTGAACGCGCGCTCCACCACTGGAACGAACCAAGCAGCAAGAGCATCAGTCCGAACGACCCAACAAGCAGCATTCCTGTGCGATCTACGTCAGGTGCGCCGTCGAGAAGGGTGCTCA
>JBBSPO010000340.1:0-4070 GCA_038258695.1 Gemmatimonadales bacterium
GCGGACGGTCTTCCTGCGGGATACGACGCACCAGCACACTTACTACAAACCCTTCCATCGGTGTGGCTGCGGTACCTGCACTGTCTCGCATTCCCGCCCACCGATACGCCCGCTGCACGGTAAAGGGCAACCCACGAAACGGGCTGCTGCTATCCTCGGGCAGCGCCGACGCGAGGCGCGCGAGTGAGGCGGCGAGCGATGCCGAATCGCGACTGCTGAACGACTCAATGGAATCGAGCGGAATCGCCTGCGCGCGACCTTCCGGCAACGCCACCAACCAGCGAGGCGACGCTGCGCCGGCGGAGAATGGATCGGCGGAGACACCGGGTGCGGTACCGGTGGGGGCCGGCAACCGGGATTCCCGGGCGGGGTCATTGGACGTTCCGGAGGCCGCCCACTCGCCAATAGGCCAGGCGGCGCACGCGGCGGTCGCGGGACCGCGATTGTCCCACGTGAGCGTTCGCTCATCGACCTTGCCTGCGCGAGCGAAAAGCTCTACACGACCGCTGCCGAGTCTTGTGCGAAGCCCCATCGTGTCGCTGACCGGGAGGTCAGGCGATTGACCGGGGCTGAGCAATGCCACGGACGACGACTTCACACCATCCACGATCATCGGCAACACCAGCAACTCGCCCAAATCCGGATCGTATGACGAAGGGGTCAACGCCGGGGCAATCGAGTCGGGAGCGGAGTCAGTGGGCGGTGGATTGTCGACCACAGGCGGTGTGTCCGGGGCCGGCTGGTCGCAGGCGGCAACGAAGAACGCCGCCGCCAGAGCGATCGTACGCAATGGGCGAAAGGGCGGGCGGGCAGGCACGATGGTCACGTGGTGAAATGGCGCGTTTGACGGCGTTGGCGGCAACGGATGGTCAATGAAAGCTATGGGTTAGGGTCCGCTTCTGCAGCGCGGGTGGGCAGGTAGGGGCCGCCGAGGTCCCAATGCCAGGCAGGGCGGCGCAGACCGGTAGCGGGGTCCTTGAGCGGCTTGTCCTGCAGGCGTTCGGCCGGAATACCCACAAAGGCTCCATAGGCGAGCAGCTGGTCGCGATTGGTGGAGACCAGGTGAGCCATCGGGTGGCCTTTCCAAACGTGAAAGTGGAGCCAGAGACCTCCCGCCATGGCGTGCCGCATCCCGTCCAAACGACGGGCGAACTCACGCAGTGCAAACTGGGCACGCGCCTGCTCTGTGCGTTGCGCAATGATCACCGCTTGCTCGGGACTGGGCCTGGGCGGGGGTGTCATTCCCCGCCGGGCGGGCGGCATGGCGTTGGCGGACGTTGCGTCGGTAGTCATGATGACGCAAGCTGTACAAAGCAGGACGCCGGCCGCAAGCGATGCTTCCGGACCGGCGTCAAATGTCTCGCGTGTGGGCGAGACGGCTTGCTGTGGGCGTGTTGCTCGAGCAGCGCCAATGTCGGGGCCCTGCCCGCAACGCGTTAGCCGGGACGCGTTACTCGCAGCGCACCCGACCCTGCAACAGGGCGGGAGCCACGACGCCCGCATTGCCAAAAAACACAGCGCACGTGAGCGGCGAGGCCTGCGGATGCGTGGCGGTGGCCGACCAGCCAGTGATGGACGCTTCAGTGATGGTGAGCACCACATCTGCCGACCCGTCAAAAGACACCAGCGCGAGGTTGTTCGAATACTGACCGTTGTTGTAGAAGAAACCCTCCTGCTGAACGGCCAGGTTTCTCAGGTCGCTCTTCATGGCAGCGGCGTAGCTCTTGCCCTTGGTGCTGGAGAACTTCGGAATAGCGATCGCCGCCAGAATGCCGATGATCACCACCACGATAAGCAGCTCAATGAGCGTAAATCCGCGCCGGACAACTCCAGTGCTCGACGACATGTTACCACCTCTTGGGAAGAATCGACGGGTGGGGCGAGGGTCTACCCCTCCAACTCCCACACCGGCTGTTGATCCTTCATGGAGCAAGGCTGGTGCCGTAGCGCACAAAGCTCCGTAACACGTTGCGAATAAACGCTTTGGAGTTTTCCACGTGGTGCCACGATGTGATCACGCTGTGGCGAACACCCACCCAGACTGGCAAAACGCAATACAGCAATCGGGCAGCGTGACCCGCCAGTGCACTGCTGTCACCGCTCCGATCTCAGGCCTTTGACGCCAGCCAGTTCGGGCCTACCCCCACATCCACCACCAGCGGAACGCTCAGCGTCGCGGCACCTTCCATGTGCTCGCGCACCAATGCCGTGAGCGCGTCCACCTCACCCTCCGGAACGTCGAACACCAGTTCGTCGTGCACCTGCAACAACATCCGGGATTCGAGCTCGCCCGTGGCCAGCGCGTCATGGATACGCAGCATGGCAATCTTGATCAGATCCGCCGCTGAACCCTGAATCGGGGCGTTGGCGGCAATACGCTCGCCAAACGCGCGCACATTGAAGTTGCGATCACGCAGCTCGGGCACAAACCGGCGGCGCTTGAAGATCGTCTCCACATAACCGCGCGCTTTGGCGTCAACCACGCACTGTTCAAGAAATGCCTTGACGCCCGCGAACCGCTCAAAGTACGTGTCAATAAACGCTTTGGCGTCACCCTGCGAAATCTTGAGCTGACGCGCCAGCGCGAACGCACCCTGGCCGTAAATCGTGGCAAAGTTGATCGTCTTCGCACGCGCGCGCATCTCGCCTGACACGTCACCCAACTCGACACCAAAAATCACCGCGGCCGTCTGCTTGTGAATATCACCGCCAGCGTTGAACGCTTCCACAAACGCGGGATCGCCCGACAAATGCGCGAGCAGGCGCAACTCAACCTGTGAGTAGTCGGCGGCTACCAGCACGCATCCTTTGCGCGGCACAAAACCTCTGCGAATGTCGCGACCAAGTTCGCGTCGTATCGGAATGTTCTGCAGGTTGGGATCGCTCGATGACAAACGTCCCGTTGCCGCGACTGTCTGATTGTACGACGTGTGCAAGCGCTGATCACGCGGATGCACCAGCTTGGGCAGCGCATCAATGTACGTGCCTTCAAGCTTGAACAACTCGCGATACTCCATGAGCAGCGTGGGCAACGTATGCCCTTCTTCGGCCAACTCCTGCAAGACACTCGCATCGGTACTCGGACCGGATGCCGTTTTTTTCTTGACGGGCAATCCCAGCTTCTCAAACAGAATCGTACGCAGCTGCGGATTGGAGTTGATGTTGAATGTCTCGCCCGCTTCAGCGTAGATCTCCTGCTCGACACGCTCGCGTTCGCCCTGAAAACGCACCTTGAGTGAGCGGAACCATTCAAGATCAATCGCGATCCCTTCCCACTCCATATCACTGAGCACATCCACCAGTGGTACTTCAATCTCATCGAACAGCGACTGCATACCCGACTCGGCAAGTAACGGCTGCAACACATCGGACAGCCGCCACGTGATGTCTACATCCTCGCACGAATAGTCACGCGCCGCATCAACGGGCACCACATCAAATGGCAACTGATGACGCCCCTTGCCCACCACCTGCTCATACGACGTCATCGTATGACCCAGATGTTCAAACGCCAGTTGGTCAAGACCGTGCGAGCGGCGCCCCGGATTGAGGATGTAGCTCATGAGCATGGTGTCAGCGTCAAGTCCACGGAGGGCAACACCATGGCTGCGCAACACGAGAATATCATACTTCGCGTTCTGCGCGATTTTTTTCACTGACGCATCGGCCAGCAGCTCGCGCAACGGTTGCATGGCGTCGCTGTCAATCGGCGGCAGGTTCAGCGGTGCACTGGCACTGTCTGACAAACGCGATCCGGCAATACCTGCATCGCCCGAGAGCAGTGACAGGTTGCCCGCACCATCGTACGCCTTGTGTGCAAACGGCAGGTAGTACGCTTCACCGGGTGCAACCGCCAGCGACAAGCCCACCAGCGTGCAGCGCAGTGGATCAATAGCCGTTGGTGAATCCGGGTGAATGACGGTTTCCGTATCAAACGCCACGCGCATCGTCTCACGCGCACGGGCGATCAGCTGCGCGACACCGTCAACCGTATCAACAAGCGTATACGTGGAATCAGTGCGCACGCTAATACCCGATTCACTGGTGCGCATGGCGACACCTGGCGTTCC
>JBBSPO010000341.1:0-4039 GCA_038258695.1 Gemmatimonadales bacterium
CCTTTCATTTCCCATCCGTCACGCGTCTGGTGACGCCCGTTACATCGTGCCCAACACCACCGGTTAATCGTCTACCTCCGCAGAGCGTGGGCTAGTTTACCGTATGGCGCATGGCTCACTTGGGCGCGCTTCCTTTGACCCGACGGCGTCGTGCCGAACGGATGATCTCACCTCGCATCACACAAGACACGATCGTTGTCGTGACCAGCGGCGCTACGCTTCCGGTCTGGCTTGCCGCGTGGTGGAAGGACGTCGGCGACGCGGTGCATGAGTGCCCGGACGCTGACACCGTCATGGAATGGGCGCTGCGAGCTCGACCGCGCGCGATCGTGATTGATGCGCAGCTCCGTAGCGGTGCACTGGCCCTCTGCCGCCGTCTCAAGCAGGATTCGTGGACAGCGATTGTGCCCGTCGTGGTGGTGGGCGAGCGGGTGGACTTTGGCCTGGCCTTTGACGCCGGGGCCGATGAAGTCCTGCTCTCGGATAGCGCTGAAGCAGAAGCCAAAGCCCGGCTCTCGGCGCTGCTTCGGCGTTCCGATCGCGATACCGATGTGCATCCATCCACGCGATTGCCGGGTACCCGGGAAATTGAGGCGCAAATCGGACGTCGCATCGCGGCCAACGAAGTATTTGCCGCCTGTTACGCCGATCTCGATCACTTCAAAGAGTTCAACGACCGCTACGGTTTTTATCACGGCGATCAGGTGATTCGCCTGTTGGCGCGCCTGCTGCATGATGTCGTTCGAGGGTTGTGTCCGACTGATGGGTTTGTTGGCCATATCGGCGGCGACGATTTCCTGTACATTGTTCCTATCGCGGCCATGCCGAGAGTGTGTGATGAAGTCATTCGTGTTTTCGACGAACTGGCACCATTGCAGTACTCTGAAGCGGATCGTCGCGCCGGGTATTTTCTCGGCAAAGATCGACGCAACCAGCTGCACAGGGTACCGCTGATGTCGTTGTCCGTGGGTGTGGTGACAAATCAGCGTCGTCGCTTCGCGCGGGCGGTGGAGGTGAGCGATCTGGCAACTGAAATGAAGAGTTATGCCAAAACACTTCCGGGATCTGTCTGGACTGTTGATCGTCGTCGTGACGACGATGTGGTGGACGGGCAAAACGACGGACCGGTTGAAAACGTGATGATGAACACAACATTGGATGCAACGGTAAGTGAAAAGGGGAGTGCGAAGGTGACGAAAGCGATGACACTGCGCACCGGGACCGACCGATGACGGTGAGCTGTCCTGATTGCCGATCGGTGTTTCGGGTTGATCCAGCCAAGGTGCCGGCCACGGGAGTGCGCGCGCGGTGCTCCGTGTGTGGCGGGATTATTGTGGTTGCGGGTGGCACGGGTAGTCTGCGCACTCCATCGCGCACGCCGGTACGCACACCAGCTCGCACCCCGGTCTCCGCCGGGCCAATGGTGTCACCGGCGAATGATGCCGCGGCGTTCAGGCAGCCCAGCGGGATGCCGGGTGCCATGGCACCGCGCGGTACACCAGCCGGAGTGCCGCCAGTTGGTGCGGCGCCAGCCGGATTTGCGCCGGCCGGTGCACCTGCGACGCCTGCCCGGAGCTCCTCCGCCACTCCGCTGCGGCCGATGACACCGATGGCACCGATGACACCGGTGGCACCGGCGCCGTCGTACCGCGCGACGCCAGCCCCGGCAGGACGGTCGGCCACACCGGCCGCGCCACCATCAGCGCCAATGGCAGCACCGGCGTCAGCGACGCCCTCCTCAGCCACACCGCGTCGCAGCATCAATCCGTTTCTGAACGCCGATCCCGGTCAGAAAGCCCGTCGGCTGGCGCGTGCGCTGGTGTCCGACCTGGTCGCGTATCATCCTGCCAAGCGCGACGAAGGGCTGGCACAGGGAACGCTGCGGCAGCTCTTTCGCGATGACATCAAGAAGAGCTACGAGGAATACGTGGAGCAGGTGGGTCGGGAGTTGGCGGAGTCGACACCGCATTTTCAGGACGCGCTCAATGACGTTCTGGCTGGTGGGCAGCGTCTGTTCTGATCAAACGTCTGGCAAGACGCTGGAGTGCGCGTGCGATGAGCGCTATCTTGCACATCGGCAGCAGTCTTTTTCTGGTGAGCCGCGCTTCGCGAGTGAAGTGGCGGCTCACATCGTTTTGGAGGCAGTATGATGGATGGAAATCGCGGGGCGATCCTTGAACAGGCCGCCACCAAGCTGGACGACATGCGGAGGTATCTTTGACCTGGAAGCCAAGCGCCGCACGCTGATCGCCCTCGAAAACGAGATGGCGGACGCCACGTTCTGGAACAAGCAGGAGCGCGCTCAGGACGTGGTCAAAGAAGTGAAGATCCTCAAGGCGTGGGTCGATCCGTTCGATTCGCTGCTTTCGCGCGTGGGGGGTGCCCGTGAGCTTGACGAGTTGCTCACGCTTGAACCGGACAAGGAAATGGATTCCGATCTCGATACCGAAGTCGCGTCCATTGAAGCCGAGATGGAAGCGTTCGGCTTGCGTACGCTGCTGCGTCATCCCGACGATGTGCGCGATGCGCAGGTTGAGATCTCCGCCGGTGCCGGTGGTACCGAAGCGCAGGATTGGGCGCAGATGATCATGCGCATGTACACACGCTGGGCCGAAAAGCGCGGCTACAAGGTTGACCTTGTTGATGTCTCCGAAGGTGAAGAAGCGGGCATCAAAGGCGCCGTACTCGAAATCAAGGGACAGTACGCGTACGGATTTCTCAAAGCCGAATCGGGCGTGCATCGTTTGGTGCGCATCTCGCCGTTTGATGCACAGGCGCGACGCCACACATCATTTGCGTCGGTGTTTGTGTACGCCATGGTTGATGACGAAATCAACATCGAGATTCGCGACGAAGACATCAAGATGGACGTATACCGTGCTTCAGGCGCGGGTGGACAGCACGTCAACAAGACGTCCAGTGCCGTGCGACTCACGCACATTCCCACCGGGCTCATTGCGGCATCACAGGCTGAGCGTTCACAGCTCAAGAATCGTGGCCACGCCATGAAACAGCTCAAGAACAAGCTGTATCAGATGGAGCTCGACAAGCAGATGGCAGCCAAAGCCGCACTCGACGCCAACAAAATGGACGTGTCGTTTGGCAGTCAGATTCGTTCGTATGTTTTTCAGCCGTATACGATGGTCAACGATCACCGCACGGAGCTCAAGATTGCCGACGTGGAGAAGATCATGCTCGGCGGTATCGATCCGTTCATTGAAGCCTATTTGAAAATGTCGAGCGACGTAACGCAGGGGAGCGCAGCGTGAGTGAGTCCGCTGCACCAGTGATGCCAGACAACGACGCCGAGCCAGACCTCGGCTTTGTGATGCGCGATCGTATCGCGTCCATGACTCGTTTGCGCGAGCTGGGTGTGGAACCGTTTGCGTACAGTTTTGATCGGACGCATCACACCGTTCAGGCGCGCGATCTGCTGGGCGAAAGTGAGGAGGGTCCGGTGGTCCGTTTGGCCGGTCGCATTGCATCTTGGCGCGGGCAGGGGAAAACGGCGTTTGCGCATCTGGTGGATCAGGAAGGACGTCTGCAGTTGTATTTGCGCAAAGACGAACTCGGCGACGAGGCGTGGGAGATCACGCGTGAGTTGCACGTGTCCGATATTGTTGGCGTGGAAGGTTCGCTCATGCGCACGCGCACTGGTGAAGTGACGGTGCGTGTTACGCAGCTCACGCTGCTGGCCAAGGCGCTGCGTCCATTGCCGTTTGGGAAGGAGCAGGTGGTAGATGGTGAGCTGGTGCGTTACTCCGCGTTCAGCGATACCGAGTTGCGGGCGCGTCAGCGTTACGCCGATCTGGCGGTACATCCTGAGGTACGGGCGCTGTTTACCGCACGTTCACTGCTCACGCGAACGGTACGTCGCCATCTCGACGATCTCGGCTACCTCGAAGTCGAAACACCGGTGCTGCAGCCGCTGTACGGTGGTGCTGCAGCGCGACCGTTTGTGACGCATCACAACACGCTCGACATGCCGCTCTATTTGCGTATTGCCGACGAGTTGTATCTCAAGCGTTTGATTGTGGGC
>JBBSPO010000342.1:0-4039 GCA_038258695.1 Gemmatimonadales bacterium
CGGCATCGCCCGACGGGCACCGCAGGCAGTGGTTCGCGGGATTGTCACGGCAATTGGATTGTCGGCGACCGTGTGGCTGTTTGTAAAGATGGCGCGCGAGGCTGCCTGACACCGTCGCGGCGTGCACGAAACGCTGTGCTCTGCGGCTAAGGTGCGGAACGCTGTGAAACGGACGTCAACATGTACGCTACGGTCGAGAGAAAGTTGTGCCGTCAATAAGCAGTTTGGCGCCGTCCACCGTCACATCCACGGTGAGCCGTCCTTCGTTTGACACCAGCACCACGGCGCCGCCCACGGCGTACCAGCGCCCCGAGTCGTCGCGCTCTTCCGGCGTGATGTTTCCGCCCGGCATGCTCACAGAAAAGCGTTTGCGATAGGCGAACGTACCATTGGTGGCAAATGTCCACGACTCATCGTTGGTGTAGCCGCCACCGGTTGGGCTGGACGTGTAAGCCGTCTTCACGGCCCACTCTCCCGCGACCCGGGAAGCGAGTGCGGTGTCGCGCTCAGGCGCGGTTATGCGCGCGCCGGCCAGTAGTTGTGCCACCGAGGTAGTGGCGCTGCTGAGAGTGCTATCGGCGGCCGCTGCGTCGAGCACGATCACAGCGCCGAGCGCGGTGGAATCGTTGAGCTGCGCGGCGGCGACGTGTGCGACCACCGGACTCTGACCCAGCACACGGACCGATCCAGCCACGCCACTGAACGCGCCAAACGTGGTCGGCCCGAGCGGTGTGATGACGCGCAGGTCCTCTTCGCGTGGCACGCCGAGGGCGCGTTGCGCATCGCCTAGCGCCAGTTCGAGCGAGGAGAAGTGGCCGCCGTAGACCACGAGCGCGGCCGTTTTTGTGGCGTTGGTCCAGGCGTGAATGCGCCCCTGCCGGCCGGACAGTGTCCAGGTAGCGGGCGCGGTGTAGGTGAGACCGAAGCCGTCAATGATGGTGGCTTGTGCCTGCGCGGTTGTCGCCAAGGCGGCTGTAGCCAATACGACTATCGCAGGCAGCGCGCGCGACAAGAGCTTGGTAGACATTGTATAATGAAGCCACGAAATGAATTGCATGCTTGTATCCCCACACATGGTGTCATGACCAGTTCCGCCTTAAACACGTCAACGACTGCGGCATCCTCTCCGCGTCGACGCCTGATCGACGCTGCCGTCACGCTGGTGGCCGGATTGCCGTCTGCTCCAGACACCAGCCGACCGCGTCGTCGGGCCACCCGCGCGCAGGCGTTTGGAGCGGAAGCTATCGGTATCCGGGCGGTGGCCGAAGCGGCGGGGGTCACGCACGCGGCCCCTCTGCACCATTTCCCCGACCGTGTGGCGTTGCTGGCGGCGGTGGCCGCCGAAGGGTTCTCGCTTCTGGGCGAGGCGGTTGAGCGCGAGCTGTCGGGGAGTCTCACCGCGCCGGACGGGCTGCGGGCGGTCGTGCGCGCTCAGGCGCTGTGGGCGGCTCGTCACGCCGGTCTGTGGGATGTGATGTGCAGCCCGCAGCTCACGTTTGAGACGGCGGCCGTGTGGCGTGGTCGTCGCTCGGGGCAGTCGGCCAGCGACGCACTGAGCACCGTGGCCTCGCCGGCGCCGGCATCGGTGAAAGCCCAAGCCCGTCGCGGGGAGGCGTTTGACCAACTGGTAAACGCCAAGGTTGGTGTGGTGGATGCGTTCCGCCGAGCCGTTGAAGCGCTGGCACCGGCCAGTCTGGTGAATGCTGGTGCCGGAATAGACGGTCAGAAACAGTTGGTGAACGCCCTTACCACGCTGGCCGATGGACTGGCGCTACAGTTTGTGGCCGAACGTGATGCGCCGGACGATGTGCTGGCCGCGCACGCCAACGCGACGGTGAACGTTCTGCTGATGGGTGTGGTACGAGTGTAGCGTGTTGAAGGACTGGTCGCCCATCGGTTGGCAAGTACGGCTGCGAGCTGCGGCGGCGCAGTGGGATTTCCTGATGTTTGTCGTTTCCCGTGTCTTGAGGTTGGTGTCATGCTGAATGTCCGAGTGATGCGCGCGACGTGTGCGTTGTGTGCCGTAAGCGTTGCGAGTCTGGGCGCCGCATCCGTTGCTGCAGCGCAAGACGTAAACGCGCACGCACACCACGACATGCATGCGCATGGTCCGGCGGTGCTCACCGATCGCGCGCGTGCACAGATTGATTCGGCGCGGGCGGCGTTTCGCGTGTACAACACGCCAGCCAAGGCCGTTGCCGCCGGCTACATCCCGGTGCTTGGCGATATCCCGTTGCAGGGTGAGCACTACGTCAATCGCAAAATCGTGGAAGCCGCGCGATTCGACATTACAACGCCATCAATGCTCATGTTTTCACCATTCGGTGACAGTGTCGCATTGGTTGGTGCGGCCTACGGCTATCGGGTGCCCGAGAGCAAGCCCGATCCTGACGGTTTTGACGGTGATGCGGACGCGTGGCACGAGCATCCCATGCTGGCGCGTGGCGGACAACGTGTGACCATGGTGCACCTGTGGCTCAACGACGCACCGGAGGGACCGTTTGCGCACGACAACGCCACGTTGCCTTTTGCTGCGCGCAACATGACGATGCCCGATAGCGCGTGGCTGGCGGGACGCGAGCTGCGCGACCTGGCATTGGCGCTTTCGCTGGCCGACGCCACGGGAGACCGATTGGTGCGCATGTCGCGCGCTGGCGGCGAGGCGTTGCGCGTGTCACTCAAAGCCGATCGCGACGGCATCAACACCATTGCACCGCAACTTTCGGCAGCACAGAAGGCCGGTGATCGCGCGCAATACGCGTCTCTCGCCAACAAAGCCGTGCAGCACAGCGACAACCTCATTACCACGCTCAAAAACTCGCCGCCCTCACCAGCCATGCGTGAGGCATTGGGCCGCATCATCGATGAGTTTATTGGCAACCACAACTGATCGATGATGCCAGCGCCCTCACCGTCAGATCACGACCAGCTCAAGTCGTGATCTGACAGCGGCAACGAACGCACACGCTTGCCCGTGGCCGCAAAAATCGCGTTGGTAATGGCCGGCACAACGGGCGGCAGAGCCGGTTCGCCAATACCGGTTGGCGAGTTGTCGCTGAGCTTCCAATGACATTCCACGGGCGGCGCCTGCTTGAGCCGCAACAGCGGAAAGTCGTTAAAGTTGTTCTGCACAGTGCGACCATCTACGAAGGTGATTTTCTGCCCCAGCACCTGTCCAATGCCATCGAGTGCGGCGCCCTGCGTTTGCTGTTCGGCGCCACTGGGATTGATGATCTGACTGCCCACATCACCGGCCACCCACACCCGGTCCACCTGCACGGCGCCGGTCTGACTGACGGTGACCTGCGCGACTTCGGCAAAGTAGCCGCGGTGACTGAAGTAAAAGGCCACGCCCATGCCGGTGCCCTTGGGCAACGAAGCACGGTTGGCCCAACCTGACTTCTCGACGACAAGATCAAGCACATCACGCATGCGTTGTGCGTCGAGACCGGAAGGCGCGCGTCGGCCCGGCTCAGGCGCCGGTTCGGGCTGCAGATTGTCGAGCACACCGCGCAGGAATGTCACCGTGTCTTTGCCCGCGGCGTGTGCGCATTCGTCAAGGAATCCCATAAACGCAAACGACAGCGCGTTGCTTCGTGGTGCACGAAGCGCACCCGTGGGTACACCCAACGGCATCACTGATGATGCGAGACGCAAGTTGGGCACAAAGCGCGCTGGAAACTCCTGCGCATTCAAGTCTGCGCTGGGCGCAAAACGCTCGCCTTCACCAAACGAGACAAAGTGATCGGTGAACGCTGTGAGCGCACCATTGGCATCGAGACCAGCACTGAACTTGTGAAACCCACCGGGACGATAGAAGTCGTGTTTCATGTCGTCTTCGCGTGTCCAGAGCAACTTCACCGGCACACCGGTTTCACGCGCAATCCAGGCCGCTTCCACCATGAAGTCGTTGTACAAGCGCCGGCCGAATCCCCCCCCGGAGCGTGTGATGTGCACGGTGATGGCATCGGGCTCCATCTCCAGCGTGCGCGCCACCAGCTGACGACCGCTATCGGGCAACTGCGCCGGTGCCCAGATC
>JBBSPO010000343.1:0-3984 GCA_038258695.1 Gemmatimonadales bacterium
AGCACACGCTCAAGCGCGGCGCGTGGTACCAGGCGCTCCTGCTCGCGTTGTGCTGCGGTGGCCGGAGTTGTCCGGGGCGGTGAAGACGGTGGTGTGGGATCGCTCATACAGACATCCTACGCGAACAACCAGCGGAACGTGTCGCTGGTCACGTCAGATTCCGCCAAGCGCGATTTCGATCTGCCGTTTCATGCCATCGACAATGGCGGAGGGCAGTGGGTAGGCGGCGGCGAGTGCGGATACAAACTGCGCGTCCGTTGCGCCCGCTGGCACGCGATGGCCGCCCTGCGCGAGGTAGTAGCGCACGTATGGCGCCACCAGCTCAGGTGCCAGCTCCTGCAGCACCATCAACCCACCACGCACTTGCGCAAACGCCACAAAGCGTGACGACGCGCCAGAGCGGTTTTCGGCGGGTGTGGTGTTGTCAGCAACGGCCGTGCCGGCGGTTGAGCCCACCATTTCGTGTGCAAATACCACAACCGCTTCACGCGCGTCTTCCACGCGAGCCGGCAGCGGTACGGCGATCAATGATTGTCCCTGCCCGCCGCCGGCCGCGCGCCCCTCGGGACCAAGTGGCAGCGACGGAATCATCTCGCCGTTACGCTGACGGGTGTTGTTCAGAAAGCGCTGAAAACGACCCTGGTACTGCTGCTCCCAGATATTAGTGATGGCTGTGAGCACCGCGACTCTGTCACGCTGTGTGTTGGTCCAGAAGCCTTCGTAAAAAGCGTTGCGCTCGTCGGCCGCGCCATCAAAAAACCGACGCAGCCATGTGCGATCGGACGGCGTGGGGAACTGCGCGCCCAGAAACTGAATCACAGCAGCCGTTTGCTCATCGCTGGCACGCTGCGGATCGCCTTCGGCTTTGAGAAACACATCAATGGCTCCCGCCATCTGATCCCACGAGCCAAACGAGAACACCAGAAACTGTGCGTTCACCAATCCTGGTGACCGCGACAGTTGGGCCGACAGTTCGGCGCGATTGGCGTCGAGTGTGGTGTAGGCGTTTGCGCGGTTTTTGATCACCACCATGGAGTCGCGATAGCCGCGGCGAAAGAGCGGTACCGGCGTGGTATCGTTGGTGATCATGGCAAACGCGTGCAGCCAGGCGTCTACGTGCGGCTGCGTTTTTACCGGCCAGCGCGCGCCCGAGGCATCTGCACCGCCTGGAAGCGGCTCAGGTGTGCCGCTGGATGGCACGCAGGCCGAAAAGGTGACGGCAAGCAGGGCGGTGGCTGCGCAGAGGGCTGCAGCCCGCGAGAAGCGACGGTGAGGGTTCATGCTGCAAAATACCCTCAAGTGGCGGCAATGGGCGGTTGCCGGGCAGGGCGCACCGCCGCCACGACTTGGTGCGATACCCTGCGCGACGCTGCGCGCGACGCTACGCGCGACGCTACGCGCTACGCGTCAGGAATAAGCGGCGAGGTGCGCAGGTGCCGCACGACATAATCAGTCACCGCGCCGCTCGTCGCCCGTCCCCCGAGGTCAGCCGTGGTGACCTGGGCGTGCAGCGAGGCCTGTACGGCCGCATCCACCATCCGGGCCGCGCCAATGTGTCCGCAGGTGTCGAGCAGCAGCGCAACCGCACGGATAGCCGCCAGCGGATTGGCCCGCCCCGTGCCCACGAGATCGGGGGCGCTGCCGTGCACTGGTTCAAAGAGTGAGCAGCGACCGGGGTGCAGGTTGGCGCTGGCGGCCAGTCCAAGACCGCCCACGAGGCCAGCCGTCAGATCGCTCAGGATCTCACCAAACAGATTGGTGGTCACCAGCACGTCGAGTCGTTCGGGGGCGCGTACAAGCTCGTGCGCCACGGTATCAACAAAGCGCACGTCATGGGCAATATCCGGATACGACATGGCCACGTTGTTGAACGCGTGGCGCCACAAGCGATGCGCCGGTACGAGATTGGTCATGTCCACGAGCGTCACACGCTTGCGTCCGCGCAACTGCGCCCACGAAAAGGCAAAGCGCACCAGCCGCGCCACCAGATGGGGCGTGTGCCACTCTTCAGTGACGTGTGCGTCCTCGTCATCAGTAACACGCACGCGACGATCACGATCCGGATTGAATCCTTCCAGATTCTCGCTGATCACCACGATATCCACTTTGGCCTTGCCGCTCTGTACCCGGGCAAGCGGAGAGAGGGCAGGGAGCAGCAGCTGTGCCGGTCGCAGGCTGGCGTACAGATCGAGCTCATGAAACAGCGCGTGGCGGATTTGCCGCACGTGATCATGGTGTTTAATGCGGGGATCGCCGAGTGCGCCGCCCAGAATGGCATCGAACGACCGGGCAAGTCGCTGCGGCTCACCCGACGGCATGCCCTGTCCGGTGGCCAGAAACCACGTGGCGCCGTAGGGCAGTGCCTCAAGCTGCAGCGTGATGTCGTAGCGATCGCACACGGTGCGTAGCGCAGCTACGGCCGAGTGGGTGACCTCAGGGCCGATACCGTCACCGGCCAGTGTGGCAACGCGAAGCGGTGGACGGTTCACACCGCTTGCGGCTTCGCGTGAGACACAGTGGCTGCATCACTACGCTGGTCTGTGGCTGAGGCATGCTCAGCTTGTCGTCCGCAAGTCACGCAAAACCTCCAGGTACGCTCCATCTCCGTGCTGCATGCCGGACAATGTTTCACGGTGAGATTCAATCCACAGTATGGACAATACGTAAGGTTGCGTCCGCTTGGCAGCGCCCCCCCGCAGAAATGACAGGTACACGTAGCGGTGGCGCTGAGCGGTGACGCCTGTGCCTCGGCAGTGGCGGTGACGGCTGTCAGGTGCGGTTGGGTTACCTGGTGTCGATGATCATTGGGCGAACCGCGTGCAACGTCGCCGGTGGGATGCGGTCCGGCGGTATCGGCGGTCAACCGTTCTCCGCCCAGGTTGAGCGCTGTTCCGCGCAATGTGAGTGTGCTGCCGGCCCAGGTGCGTACCAGCGATACCGCGGGCGAGGCCATTTGCAGTGCACGTCGGCAGGCTTCCTGCAGTTCGGGTTCCGCCTGCAGATAGCCGCGTTCGCCGGCCAGCAGTCGCAGCACCGTTTGCTCATAGCCGTCGGGACCACTGGCGGCCATTTCGCGACGTGTTTCGGGGAACGGCGCGAGCCGCTCCTCGAGATCGGCGAGCGTGAATCCGCGGTCCATCAGATGCGGATAGGTGGTGCGGACGGTTCGGGCAACACGAAACGCCAGCCGATCGAGATCATCCATAAAGGTTTGGCGAACGGAGACCGTCAGCGACCCTCGGATTTGGCCATGCGCGCATCGACATCGTTGCTGACCAGATCGCGATTGCTGCCGCCAATCCGATCGACGATGCGCTCATAGATTGCCTTCTCGTTGAGCTGGGCATCGTTCCAGCCGTAGCCGTAGCCGACGGCGACACCGAGTGCGAGGAAGAGAAGAATTTTGTACATGATGTTTGTGGGGTAAACCGACACGTGCCGTGACCTGCACGGACAAGACGCCCTTCGCAGGGATCAGGTCACGTCCCGGCACGGCACCACTGTTACAGCGGGGGCGCGGGGCGAAACGTTGGTGCCTGGGGAAACGGGTCCGGGGCGCCGGTGCTGCCCACTTTCTGCGCAGCGATCCATTCGTCAAATGCTGATGCAACCAACCCACTGGACTGGTCCTGCGTGGCGGCGGCGCGTGTGGCCAGATGGTTGGCGTATTCGTTTTGCGCGTGCCCCGCGTGACCGCGCACCCATCGCCACTCGATCTCGTGCGCACGAAGCGACGCCACCGCGGCCTGCCATAGCTCGACGTTCTCCACCGGACCTGCTTTGCGCTTCCATCCACGCTCGCGCCAACCGCGCACCCACTGTGTCATGCCGTCCACGATGTAGCGCGAGTCGGTGGTAAAGCGGATGCTGAGCGTGCTGCCCTTTCGTGAAATCGCATCGAAGGTGTCACTGACCGAGCGCAGCGCCATGCGGTTGTTGGTGGTGTCCGGTTCGCTCAACCACAAGTCAAATCGGCGCAGTGAT
>JBBSPO010000344.1:0-3908 GCA_038258695.1 Gemmatimonadales bacterium
CGTCCCGCCCGCTTCACGTCCCCTCCCCAGAATGGCTGCCCACACGGTTTCCCGAGGGCTCGATTTACCCACCGCCGGACCGCCCGCGCAGGTGATTCACGCGGCGCGGGCCGTCCGCAATGTCGCAGTACTGCCAGCAGATCAGCTCGGCTTCCGGCCCCGGTTGCAGGTACAGGTGGGCGACACCGTAACGGTGGGCCAGGTGCTCTATGAGGATCGCACCCACGAGGCGTTGCGCGTGGTGTCTCCCGCCAACGGCAAGGTGACGCATGTGCACCGCGGCGATCGTCGACTCGTCCTGTCGCTTGTGGTGGCTGTTGACGAGTCGGCCGATAGTCAGCCGGCGCCGAGCACATCCATGTTTGCCTCGTGGAGCAGCGGCGTGCTACGCGATCGCGCGGCGCTGCGACGATTGCTGCAGGAGTCCGGTCTGTGGACTTCGCTGCGAACGCGTCCATTCAGTCACGTACCGCTGCCCGATGCGGAGCCGCACGCGCTGTTTGTCACGGCTATGGATACGCAGCCGCTGGCGCCCAGAGTAGACGTGATTGTTGCTGAACGACGCGACGACTTTGACGCCGGACTGGCGGCACTCGTCGCACTGACCGATGCACCCGTCCACGTGTGTCGCCACGCTGGTTCGAATGTTGGTGACGGCGTGCCGGGCGTTCGCCTGAGCGATTTCGCGGGCAAGCATCCGGCCGGAACGGTTGGCTATCACATTCACATGCTGGCCCCCGCATCGCGCGCGCACAGCGTGTGGCACCTGTCGGCGCAGGACGTGATCCGTGTGGGCCACCTGGTTCGCACGGGAGCGCTCGACGTCACGCAGGTGATCGCGCTGGGTGGCCCCTTGGTGCGCGAACCGCGTTTGCTGCGTACGCGTCTGGGCGCCTGCGTGCCCGAGTTGTTGCAGGGCGAGCTGGCGACGGGTGATGGCGGCGTTCCTGACCTCGCAAACAGCGATGCGATGCGGGTGCTCAGTGGTTCGGTGCTTACCGGTACACAGGTGTGTGACAATGTCACTGGCTACCTCGGTCGGTTTCATCAACAGATCAGCATTATCCCCGAAGATCGTGAGAGCGACTTTCTGGGCTGGGTGAATCCGTTTACGTCGTCATTTTCACACTTGCCTGTATACATCTCGTCATGGGTGCGCAACGGAGCGCGTGCCTTCGATACGCGATTGCACGGCGGACAACGCGCCATGGTACCGATCGGCGCGTATGAGCGTGTGATGCCCATGGATATCATGCCAACGCATTTATTGCGCGCCATCACGATCGGTGATGCGGCGTGGGCCGAGCAGCTTGGTGCGCTGGAGCTCGACGAAGAAGATGTGGCGCTGTGCAGCTTTGTATGCCCCGGCAAATACGAATACGGGCCGGCGCTTCGGCGCGTGCTCGAACAGATCGCGGCGGAGCAATAAATGAAGCTCGTTCGCAAGGTTTTTGAGGTCACGGGGCCATACGTGGCCAAGGGCGCAAAGTTCGAGCGGTTGCTGCCGTTTTACGAAGGCATGGAGACGTTTTTCTTCACGCCATCGGCGCGCACACGCACCGGTCCTCACGTGCGTGATGTGATCGATCTCAAGCGCATGATGTTGCTGGTGGTGATCGCACTGATTCCGTGCATCCTCATGGCGCTGTACAACACCGGCTATCAAATCCACTACGTGGTGGAGCAGGGCGGCACACTGCTCGACAGTTGGCAGAGTGTTGTGTACCGCGCGAGTGGACTGCCGTTGCAGACCAGTTCGATCGCGGGATCAATGGTGCACGGCGCGCTGTATTTTTTCCCGATTCTGCTGGTGACGCTTTCGGTGGGCGGTGCAGCGGAAGTGGTGTTTGCGGTGATACGCAAGGAAGTGATCAGTGAAGGGTTTTTTGTGACTGGTACACTTATTCCACTCATCCTCCCGGCCACCACGCCGCTCTGGCAGGTGGCATTGGGCACGGCGTTTGGTGTGATCGTTGGCAAGGAAATCTTTGGTGGCACTGGCATGAACTTTCTCAATCCAGCGCTCACCGCCCGTGCGTTTTTGTTCTTCGCGTATCCGGCGCAGCTGTCGGGTGAGGTGTGGGTGGCCGCCGTGCAACCTGACGGCCGCTCCGGTGCCACGTGGCTGGCGTCGTATGCCGAGGGCGCCGGACATCTGCCCAATCTCAGCTTTGTTGATGCATTTTTGGGGCGTATTCCCGGCTCCATGGGCGAAACCTCTGTGCTGGCGATTCTCATTGGCGCCGCGTTCCTGCTGTTCACGCGCATTGCGGCGTGGCAAACGATGCTGGGCGTGCTGGTGGGCACGATTGTCACCGCGGTGGGTCTGAACATGGTCGGGTCGGAGACCAACGCCATGATGTCACTGCCCTTCTACTGGCACCTGGTGCTGGGCGGTTTGGCGTTTGGCGCGGTCTTCATGGCCACCGATCCGGTATCGTCAGCCTTCACCGCGACGGGCAAACTGTACTACGGTTTTGGAATAGGTCTGTTGTGCGTTTTGATACGCACCGTCAATCCGGCCTATCCGGAGGGCATGATGCTGGCCATCCTGTTCATGAACATGTTTGCGCCGCTGATTGATCACGGGATCGTCAACGCCAACATCAAGCGGAGGGCTGCGCGATATGGCCGAGCGTAACTCGACGGCGTATACGATAGGCTTTGCGGCCATTGTGTGTCTGGTGTGTGCGCTGCCAATCGCCGGAGCGGCGGTCATGCTGCGTCCGCGACAGGAGTTGAATCAGCGCATTGACCGGCTTGAAAAAGTGTTGGCGGTGGCCGGCCTGATGGATCGCGATGAAGATCTGTCAGCCGAACAGGTGGAGGCGCGGTTCACCGAGAACGTCGTGCCGCGCCCGATCAGTTTGCAGTCTGGTGAGTTGGTGGACACGATTGACGTGGCCACATACGATCAGCGTCGTGCGTCGCGCGATCCGGCGCTCAGTCGCGAAGCCGGCGAAAATGCGGCGCGTGTGTTTCGGGTGCCACTCGTTGGTGTTGCGTATGAAGTGATGCAAAACGATCAACTCCAGTCCATCATCCTGCCCATTCAGGGTTATGGGTTGTGGTCAACCATGTACGGCTATCTGGCGCTGGAGCCGGACGCCCGCACGGTCTCCGGCATCACGTTTTACGAGCATGGCGAGACGGCGGGGCTGGGTGGCGAAATCGAGAATCCGATCTGGCAGTCGCGCTGGATTGGTCGTTTGGCCACGGATGAGCAGGGCGTGGTGCAAATTGAAGTCATCAAAGGCGCTGCCGGACCAGCTGAGAGCGATCCGTACCGGGTGGACGGTCTGTCGGGAGCCACCATCACTGGTCGAGGTGTCTCGGCAACTCTCAACTTCTGGTTGGGACCCGAAGCGTTTGGCCCATATCTTGAATCGAAGCGCAACGCATCCTCTGGGAGGACACGGTAATGCTTGACAAGAAATCCAAGGCGGTGCTGCTCGACCCGCTCTTCGAGGACAATCCCATCGCGCGGCAGGTGCTCGGCATTTGCTCGGCGCTCGCGGTCACAACGCTTGTCGCGCCGTCAGTGGTGATGTGTCTGGCCGTGACGGCGGTGCTGATTGCGAGCAATGTGAGCATCAGCCTGATTCGCAACTACATCCCGTCGAGTATTCGCATCATCGTACAGCTCACCATCATTTCTTCGCTGGTGATCATTTGCGATCAGCTGTTGAAGGCCTTCGCGTTTGGCCTCTCTCGTCAGCTGTCCGTGTTTGTTGGACTGATCATTACCAACTGCATCATCATGGGGCGCGCCGAAGCGTTTGCGATGCAGAACGGTCCGAAGGCGAGTTTTCTGGATGCAGTGGGCAACGGTGTGGGCTACAGCGTGATCCTGCTCTTTGTGGCGGTAACACGCGAGCTGTTTGGCTCGGGCTCGATCATGGGCTTTA
>JBBSPO010000345.1:0-3906 GCA_038258695.1 Gemmatimonadales bacterium
CATGATCGCTTTTTGAATATGCAGACGGTTTTCGGCTTCGTCCCACACGCGGCTTTGCGGACCATCAATCACACTGGCCGACACTTCCTCACCGCGATGAGCGGGCAGACAGTGCAGAAAGATGGCGTCGCGTTCGGCGCGCTTCATCATGGCATCATCTACCTGGAAATGTGCAAACGCGGCCACACGCGCCAACTGTTCCTCTTCCTGCCCCATGCTGGCCCACACGTCCGTTGTGACCACACGTGCACCGGCAACAGCCTGGTTGGGGTCACGCAACAGCTGCACGTCGGCGCCGGCTTCGCGCGCGAAGGCGAGGAATGACGGATCAGGATCGTAGCCTTCGGGACACGCCACACGAAGCGGAAAGCCCAGCAGTGTGGCCGCCTCAATCCACGAGTTGGCCATGTTGTTGCCATCGCCGATCCAGGCCACCGGCGCCTGCTCAGGCGAGGACAGGTGCTGTCGGATGGTGAGGATATCGGCCAGGATCTGACACGGATGCGACAGATCCGTGAGGCCGTTGATTACCGGTACATCGGCGGTGTCGGCCAGCAGCTCGACATCGGCATGTGCAAACGTGCGAATCATGATGCCCTGCACATAGCGGGCGAGCACGCGTGCAGTGTCCGACACCGGCTCACCGCGTCCGAGCTGCACATCGCGCGGCGACAGAAAATGCGCCGTACCGCCCAGCTGCGCTGCACCAACTTCAAACGAAACGCGAGTGCGCGTTGATGACTTCATGAAAATCATGGCCAGCGCTTTACCCGTGAGCGGGCGCGCCGTGTAGTCACCACTGCGCATGCGCTCAGCCAGCGCAAACAGTGCCAACAGTTCGTCGCGCGAAAAATCGCGGATGTTCAGAAAATCACGATGCGGTGCGTTCATGTGCAGCAATGAGGGAAAGCAAACAATACTTGCGGAGACAACAACCAGGCCGGCGGGCGCGCTTGCACTACATGACAGTGCGCGGCTTGGGCGCGGGCGTAATCACACCCGGCACGCCAGCGGATTGCAGCAAGGCATTGAATGCCGCCACATCACGCGACTCAAAGAGTTCGATTTCGCCACGCAGCGAGCTCCAGCGCGACTCGATTTCAACAAACCGTTCGCGTACCGGCTGCGTAAGCAGTGGATGCCCTTCTACCTGACCCAGCAGGAATCCAAACTGACCGTTGAGTCCGTTGGGATAGTTGATGATGTCCTGTCCATTGCTGGCCTTGGTGGTGAGTCGCGGATCGAAGGCGTCGAGTGCACGTGTCATGGCTCGGCCCATGGTGGCAATGCTGTCGGACATGGTGACGTTGCCAGTGCGCTTGACGATGCCCTGCAGCTGAGTTTTGAGATCGCGCACGCGCAGTGCCGCGTCGTGCATCTCGCCAATACGCACAGCCAGCAGGTTGGCCACGGAATCACGTTCGGCGAGTACGGCGGTGGGAATATCGCCGAGTCGCGGATCGAGTTTCACGGCGAAAGTCTGCGATTGCACGTTGCCGTTGACTGTAAGACGCGCCGAATACTGACCAGGCATGACGCGCGCACCACCGCCTTGCGGTGCACCAAAGAGCACGACGCCCTGCAGCGTGGTGGGCGCTTCACGCCGCAAGTCCCACACGAATGTGTTGAGTCCCGGGCGTGTGGTGAGCGCGCCAACACGATCGGCGGTGTCGGTGGAAAAGGCGCGCATCACGCGTCCCTGTGCGTCTGCGAACTCAAGACGCGCCGTCTGCGTGCTATCGAGCGCACGAGCGAGCCGAAAGTGCACCGTGGCTCCGTAGGCCGGATTGCGTCCCACCGTACCTGCCGGTCCACCCGCACCACCGCCGGCCATCACCGCGTCGCGCGGTTGAAACAGATGGACTGGTGCCGACGCCACCGTTGCTGACTGCTGCCGCAGTGGCGAGAGATTGTCGAGAATCCAGAACGCACGACCCTCGGTGGCGGCCACGAGATCGCCGTGGCGTACATCGAGGTCGGTGACCGGTACGGTGGGCAGGGCTGTAAACGGCTGCCACTGCGCACCGCTGTTAAGCGAAAAATACGCACCCGTTTCGGTACCCGCGTACAGCACACCCGGGAGCTCATTGTCTTCGCGCACCACACGTACCGGTTCAGCGGCGCGCAAGCCATCTACCAGACGCGTCCAAGACTGACCGTAGTTGGTGCTCCGGAAAATGTGCGGTGTCGGATCACCCAGTCGGTCTTTGCGCAAGGCCACGTACACGATGGCCGCATCATGCGGTGAGACTTCGATTTCGTTGGTGAGACCGTCGCCTGCCAACGCCGGTGTGACGTTGCTCCACGTGGCACCGCCGTCGCGCGTGAGCTGCACCAGACCATCGTCGGTGCCCACGTACATGGTGCGCGCATCATGCGGCGATTCAGCAATGACAACAATCGTGCCGTACACTTCACCACCAGCGCCTTCGTTGGTGATGGGTCCACCACCCCAGCCCTGCCGCGCCGGATCATTGCGCGTGAGGTCACCGGACACGGCGTTCCATGTGGTGCCGCGATCGCGGCTTTGAAAGAGCACATTGCCGCCGTGGTAAATCACGTTGGCATCGTGCTGCGATACAAGAATCGGTGCGGTCCAGTTGAAGCGATACCGTGTGCTATCGGTGCGCTCGGTGAGATTCATGGCTGGCCACGGCATGATCGCGCGCTGCAACCCCGACTGCTGATCGAGCTCGTCAATTATGCCCTGATAGCAGCCGCCGTAGACGTAGTTGGACTCTCGCGCACTCACGCCAATGTTGGCGCTTTCACAACCCGCTCCGTCCCACCAGTCGCGCACACCAATGCCATTGCCGTCACTCCGGCTGCGAATAATTACGGAGCTGTTGTCCTGTTGACCGCTGTAAAGCTTGTAGGGAAAGTCGTCGTCTACCGTGACATGGTAGAACTGCGCCGTAGGCTGGTTGTCCTGCGTGCTCCAGCTGGTTGCGCCATCAAGCGACACCGACGCGCCGCCATCGTTGCCGTTGATCATGTAGCGCGGATCGTCGGGATTGATCCACAACGAATGGTTGTCGCTGTGCGTCGCGCGCACCACGGCGAAGTTTGCACCACCGTCAATAGAGCGCAGTACCGGCGCATTGAGCACCCAGACCACGTCGGCATTCTTCGGATCAGCCACCACCTTCATGTAGTACCACGAGCGCGTCTGAATGAGGCGATCGGACGACAGACGGCGCCACGAAGCACCGGCATCATCGGAGCGATACAAACCGCCCTGTTCGGCTTCTACAATCGCGAAAATGCGATCGGGATTGGCCGGTGACACCGCCACACCAATCTTGCCCATGAGCGCTGGCAGCCCTTTGCTGAGGCGCGTCCACGTATCGCCACCATCGGTGGACTTCCAGATACCGCTGCCTTCGCCACCGCTGCGCACGTACCATGGTTCACGCTGATGATCCCAGAATGCAGCGTACAGAATGCGCGGATTGCCGGGATCCACAGACAAGTCGCTGGCCCCGCTGAACGCATTGGCACCGGCCAGAACAAGCGTCCACGACGCTCCGCCATTGAGGGAGCGATAGATGCCACGTTCGGCTGTTCCTTTCCAGCGATCACCCTGCGCGGCCACATACACCACGTCAGGGTTGGTGGGATGCACACGTACAGCCGAAATCTGACGCGTAGGTGCAAGACCCACATGCGTAAATGTGCGCCCCATATCGGTGGACTTGTACACGCCGTCGCCATAGGTGGATGACTGTCCGCGAATCGCGTGTTCACCCATGCCCACATAGATCACGTTATGATCGGATGGCGCCACGGCAATCGCTCCCACGCTCCCGGTTTTGAACACACCGTCCGAGATGTTGCGCCACGTGTTGCCGGCGTTGTCGGTGCGCCAGAGACCACCGCCGGTGTAGCCGGCGAAATAGGTGAGCG
>JBBSPO010000346.1:0-3905 GCA_038258695.1 Gemmatimonadales bacterium
TGGGTTGCAAGGTGGGCGTCGCGCTCAATCCGGCCACACCGCTGGAACAGGTACGTGAAATCGCCGCTGAACTGGACCTGCTGCTGATCATGACGGTGAATCCGGGGTATGGTGGACAACAGTTCATTGAGTACACCGTGAACAAGATCGCGCGGGCGCGGGCGCTGCTCACCGCCAGCGGCTCGAGCGCGGTGCTCGAAGTCGATGGCGGCATCAGTCGCAAAACCATTGAACGATGCTGGGGTGCAGGCGCCGACACATTTGTGGCCGGCAATGCCGTGTTTACCGCCGCCAACCCGACCGCCGAAATCGGCGCACTGCGCGCCATGTGTGGAGTGAAAGTATGACGGTCAAACAACAGTGGATGGTGGTAGCCGGAGTTGTCGCCGTGCTCGGCATCGGGCTGTTTATCGGCACGCGCACAATTGGTGACGAGTTTTATGATGTGCGTGTAGGCAGCGAAGCACCCGGATTTCTCGCAGTGGACATGGCCGCTCCCGAAGGTGCGAACAAATCCCTGAGCGATTACCGGGGCCAGGTGGTGCTGCTCAACATCTGGGCCACCTGGTGTGAACCGTGCCGCGCCGAAATGCCCAGCATTGAAGCGCTGCACAAGGATCTTGAGAGCGAAGGGCTGGCTGTAGTGGCCGTGAGCGTTGACGATCCAGGTGCGTCTGCTGCGATTCGTGAGTTTGCCACGGAATACAATCTCACATTTGATATTCTGCACGATCAAACGCAGCTCTTTCGTGGCGTGTACCGATACTTTGGCGTGCCTGAGACATACGTGATTGATCGCAAGGGTGTGATCCGTCGAAAGGAAATCCGTGCTCACGACTGGAACGCACCAGAGCAGCGAGTCTTCATTGAGCGGCTGCTCCAGGAGTCGGGTGCCTGATATGTTGCACACCCGAATGTGCTCCATCATGTTGGTGTTACTGCACTCGCAGCGCACATGAAACACCGCCTGCGCGCCGAATACCCGCGCGCATTGGTCGCGCTGGGGCTGGCCACCGGCCTGTGGCTGGTGGTGAGCGCCGAGGAGGCTACCAGCGCCTGGGTACCCGTTTCCGTGTCGCTGACGCTCGAACCGGGTGTGACCTTGGCCCAACCCGCACCCGCCGTGCGAGCGTTGGTTGAGGGCAAGCGCAGCGCACTGTTCAAGATGTTTTCGACGCCGCCCACCATGCAGCGTGGCGTCACGTCGGCGCTGGGCGACAGCGCCCGAATCGAGCTGCGTACGCAGGACGTTGACCTGCCCTCCGGCAGTGAAGTGGTGGTACGTGACCTGAACCCGCGTTTGCTCATGGTTGTGCTCAGGCAACCGCTGGTTGCCGCCGACAGCACGCGCGTTCCGTGACCGGCACCGCCACAGCCACCGCCGCGGCCGCGGCCGCATTCACAGCCACACGGCCCATACGTATTCTCGGCATTGAAACGTCCTGCGATGAAACGTCTGCGGCTGTGGTCGAGCACGATGGCTCCGTGTTTTCGCTCAAGTCGCTGGTCATTCTGTCGCAGGACGTGCATGCGCTCTTTGGCGGTGTGGTACCGGAAATCGCCAGTCGGCAGCACCTCACCGCATTGCCGCCCGTGGTGCGCGCCGCGCTCAACGACGCTCAATGCAGCGTGGGTGACTGTGATGCAATAGCCGTCACGCATGCGCCGGGTTTGGTGGGCGCTTTGTTGGTTGGCGTGCACTTTGGCAAGGCACTGGGTCTTACGTCAAACGTCCCCGTGTTGCCGGTGCACCACCTCGAGGGTCATCTGTTTGCCACTGCGCTTGAACATGCGGACGCCGTACCACCGTTCACCGCACTGCTTGTGAGCGGCGGACACACCCTGTTGCTCGACGTACCGGCGTGGGGCGAATATCAGCTGCTTGGTCGCACGCGTGATGACGCGGCCGGCGAAGCGTTCGACAAAGTGGCCAAGCTGCTCGGCTTGCCCTATCCCGGTGGTCGCCCGCTCGAAGAGTTGGCACGCACGGGTGAAGCCAAACGCCACAAGTTCTCGCGCCCCATGCTGCGCCGTTCGCAGCAGCCCGCAGACGCAGACTATTACGACCTGTCGTTCAGCGGTCTTAAAACAGCGGTGTTGCTGGCCGTGCGCGCTGCGGAGGCCGACAACAGCATTGACGCTGAACGTGCCCACATTGCGCGCGGCTTTCAGGATGCCGTGCTCGACACCCTGGTGGCCAAAACACTGCGAGCCGCTGCCGCACACAACAGGACACGCATTGTGTTGGGGGGGGGAGTGGCCTGCAATCAGGCGCTGCAGGAAAGCATGCGTGCGGAGGCGGCAAAGTCTGGTCGGCAGCTGTTTTCGCCAACGCCGCGCCTGGCGACAGACAACGCGGCCATGATCGCAGCGGCGGGTGCGTTCAGATTCCGCGCCGGTGAAGCGGTGGATCCCGCGTTTTCAGCGCATGCGTCGCTGCCCATTCCCGGCATGCGCAACGCCGAACCGTCGCGCAAATCATCACGCGTGACGTCCTCGCGCTAGTCGGCTCACTCGCGCCGGCACGGTATGTTCGGATCTGACGGCATCACGCACGTGCCCACCGTGTTCTCCCTCGGACCGGTTGAAATCACCGGCTTTGGGCTGGCCGTGCTGTTGGGCTTTGTTATTGCCCAAATTGTGTGTCAGCACGAACTGCTGCGACGTGGTCAGGTGGTGGAGGCCGACGCCATTCCGGACATCGTGCTGGCAGCACTGCTGGGTACGCTCATTGGCGCGAAGTCGTACTACGCCATACTCACCGGTGATCTGTCGTCGATTCTCAGCCGCGGCGGGTTTGTGTTCTGGGGTGGCTTTATTGGTGCCCTGTTTTTGTGCTGGCTGGTGGTCAGGCACAAGAAGCTGCGATTCTTCCGCATTGCCGATGTGGCGGGCATTGCCATCGCCGCCGGCTACGCGGTTGGACGCACCGGTTGCTGGGCCGTAGGCGACGATTACGGGCGTCCCTGGAGCGGTCCGTGGGCGGTGCGCTTCCCCGAAGGCGCCCCACCCAGCACAGCGCTTAACATGCAGCAGCTCTTTGGAGTCACGCTGCCGCCGGGAACTGCTCCGACTGATGTGCTTGCAGTGCACCCAACCCAGCTCTACGAGACGGCCAGGGGGTGTGTCATGTTCCTGATTCTCTGGCGGCTGCGGGCTCATGAGCACAAAGAAGGGTGGCTGTTTGGCTTCTATTGCGTGCTGGCCGGACTCGAGCGGTTTGTAGTGGAGTTCTTCCGCGCCAAGGACGATCGCTTTTTCGCCGGGCTCACGGTGGCGCAGCTCATCGCGTTCTCCATCACGGCGATTGGGGTGGCGATCATGACCGCCCGACGGCGTGTGCGCGCAGCGGTCTGAACGCCAGCTATTTACCGAGTAACGCTGTCCCCATTGCTTCGCGCCCGTACCTTCGGTATTCTAAGATAGCATCGATTGAGAATCATTCTCATCCTTTATCTTTTCGGTCTGTGAGCACTTTGCTTCCTGTTCTGGAGACGGCGTCCGCACCCGCCCTTGGACTGCTCTCGTCGGCCCAGCCGTGCACGCTGTCGCAGTGTCGTCCGGGAAGCCGGGCCACCGTTCTGGGGCTCGAGAACTGCGGATCCGATGAAGCCTGTCGCCTGCGCGCGCTTGGGTTGTGCGAGGGCACGTCGGTCTCCGTGATCGATTCGCGTCACGCCATGGTGCTCGATGTGCGCGGCACGCGACTCGCGCTTGGCTCGGCGCTCACCGCCGGCATTACCGTTCAGCCGTTGCCCGCCGTACGTTCGGCGCGCGGCTGAGCAAGCCGCCAGTGGGACGGCTCCGGCCGTGACAGACGTCGCAGTACCGGTCGTAGAGCGTTTCCCTCCGACCCTGCCCACCGCCTCCGATCCGTCGGTGCTGCGCATTGCGCTGGTGGGCAA
>JBBSPO010000347.1:0-3901 GCA_038258695.1 Gemmatimonadales bacterium
GGCGTCATGTGCCTGAACGCAAACCTGCCAATCGCCAGGGTTGGCCGTGCTGAGGTTGACCTGAGCTTGCAGCGTGGAGGCCACGAACATGGTCGCGAGGCCGGCTGCGAGGACTGACGCTTTCATACGCAGACTCTTCTCTTTTTGTGGTGGGGACGCATTCCATCGGTGATGCACCTCACATTCCGCAGCATCTGTGCCAGACGAGTCGAATAGAAGAGTCTGTCTGTTTTTCGGACAAAAACATGGTCTGACGCGTCAAACTTTGTTCGCTGGAGGAGCTCTTGACGGTTTTGCGTCTGTCAAACAGGCTCAGCATTGATGCTCAAGCTGTGTGGTTGGCGCGTCAGCTGTTGCGGCACTGCATCGTGTTGCACGGCTGCCACTATGTCCCGCGACTATTCCCGCGATTTGCAGTCGCGCGCTAATGGGCACTTGCCGCATGCCTTGACTCTAGCGGTACAGATGAGTGCTCCGAGCTCCATGATGGCTTGATTATGCGTCCATGCTGCTTTTCCAGTGCGCGGTAAAACAGCCAGCGCCAGCGCCCAGGCCACGCGCTGACCCACTCCGCTTTTGGGTGAATGCTCCGGCGCGTAGAGGCGCAGCAGTACGCGGGCCACATTGGTGTCTACCAGCGGGGCGCGCTTTTCGTACGCGAAGCTGGCCACCGCGCCCGCCGTGTAGGCGCCCACGCCGGGTAGTGCCTGTAACGCCGTGGGGCTGTTGGGAATAGCGTGATTGGGTTCGCCGTTGGGCGACACGGTGCGCGCCAGCTTTTGCAGGTTTCGGGCGCGTGCGTAGTAGCCGAGCCCTTCCCACGCCTCACGCACCTGCGCCGGCCGCGCGCGGGCCACATCGTGCAGCGTGGGAAAGCGCGTGAGCCAGCGCTCGTAGTAGTCAATCACGCGCGACACCTGCGTCTGCTGCAGCATGAGCTCGGACACCAGCACGTGATACGGATCGCGCGTGCGTCGCCACGGCAGATCGCGGCCGTGTTTCCGGAACCAGGCGCGCAGGCGGGTCATCTGGCGCTGGACCGTGGGTCGGTGAAGCTGGTCGACTACCTGGGCGGCGGTTTGTGCGTGTGTGGGTCTCATCTCAGCCAGACAAACTATCCTGGGGTCGTGTCGGTGGGGAGCTACCTGTTGCGCTCACAAAACACACTGCCTGCAGTCGTTGTGCTGCGACAACAGTCGACCACGAGTCTGCCGTGTGTCGTGAGTTGCATCCCATTTGATAGCATGCGGTTAGAGAAAAAACAAAATGTGTTTCCCGATGGCGCAACTCTTGCAATCTACATCTGCTAGGACAGTAAATAACGGCCGACGTGGATTTCGAAGACGATCGGCGAAATCAACTCATTTCGAGGTGTACGAATGAAGTTTACCAAGTCTTTGGTCACGGCAGCTGTACTCGTAGCGTCTGTCAATACAACAGCTGGCGCGCAGATCACTGCGTCCCTGGGCGGTCCTCTCGGGCCGTTCGCTTCGCTGGTCTCGGCGGGCGGCTGCTCCGTTACGGATTGCACGCTGGCTGGGCTCGGCACGATCAGTGGCGGAACGATTTTCGCGTCGGATCAGCCGTTTGCTGACATCCCTGCCGGTGCAGTTTTCGAAAATCTGTTCCTGTCGTCGGGACCCACCAGCACTTCGCCCTCAACGCTCACGTTCAACGTGCCCGTGTTTGGCATCAGCTTCCTGTGGGGCTCGCCGGACAGCTACAACCGTCTGTCAGTGTTTGCTGAGGGACCGAATGACATCGTGCAGAACTTCACTGTGGGCAGCTTCGTGCCGCCGCTTCCTGGAAATGGAAACCAGAATCTTTCGGCCTACGTCACGTTCACGGCGGATCCGGGATACACGATCACATCAATGGTCTTTTCCAACAACCCATCGACCGATGCTTTCGAAGTAGCAAACTTCAGCATCGATGCAGGCGCTGCGCTCGTTCCAGAACCAGCGTCGTTCGCGCTTGTCGCGGCTGGCTTGCTGGGCATGGTCGGTGTCGCTCGCCGTCGCCAAGGCAATATCGTTTGATCCGCGAGTCGGCCTCTTGTCGAGGCCTGCTCACTGATTGACCTTCGGGGCAAGCTGCCAACACTGGCGGCTTGCCCCGTTTGCTTTGTCTGCGCAAAAGACGCGACGTGATGAGTAAGTTGAGAGATGCGTTATCGAGATACCGCTCTGCCTCTACTCCTGCCAGTCGTGCTAATCGCGCTGGTCTCCGCCTGCGCCGCCGATGTGGACACGGTGCTGGCACAAAACCCGTCGCTCGTCCTGGCCGCCCACGACTCGGCACACGTGCGCACGCTGGTGATTGAACCCTCGCCCGGCCTCACCATCGACAGCGCGTTCGTACCCGTCTTGCTGCTCGAATCGGGTGCACGGCTGGAGTTCACCACCTCTGTGGTGCCAACGCTGGCCGACTCGCTGGCGCTGCTGCCCAACGTGCGCGTGAATCTCACGCCACCGGTGAACGGCACCCTGCGGCTGCGCATCTGCACACCCGATTCCGACTCGACGGCGCTCACCGACTCCACCCCCACCGCCGGCGAGCGTAACAGCTGCCGCACACTGTCCATGCCCGTCGAAACACGCGGGCGCACGCTACGCGGTCAATCATCGTCATCGTAGGGTAGCAGTCACACGACGTCCGCAGCGCCGCAGTAAACGGACCTCGCAGCGTGGCGGTCAAGCGACCTCACAGGAGAGCAACTTGCCCACCACATACACAAACCGCCCGACAGCCTGAGCCGTCGAGCGGTTTGTGTTGTTGCGAGGGCGCGCTGTCGAAAAGCGCGCCGCCGGAAGACTACCGCTGCGTTGCGGCGCGACGACGACGGGCGGCGCCGGCCACGCCGAGCAGTCCCAGACCAACCAGCGCCATCGATGCCGGTTCCGGTACGCTACTCGGATCTGCTTCGGCGAGGTTGAGGATCAGGCCGTCCGAGCCGCCGTCACCAGTCATGTGAATCGTGAACTCCTGGCCCCTTGACCAGTTGCCCGCCAGCGAAAACGTGCGCGTGCAGTTGGGCTGGTCATTGGTGTTGAACTCGCCATCGGCCGTGCGGCAAAAACCGAACTCGTCAAAGTCAGCCGCCGGAAGGAACGGGTTGATGGTGCCGCCGTTTACCGACCAGCCAATCATCTTGTTGTCCCAGCCAATCGCGCCGGCAATGGGGCCGCTGCCGAGCAGCGTGGTTGAGAACTGGTACGCGACCCGCTGCACGCCGTCGCCCGGAGTACGACCGGAGCAATCCGAAAAGACGCCGTTGACGAAGCAGGGCAGGTCACCGTCGAAGGACGTGCCGATCCAGCGGAAATCGGTTGAGTTGGGATTCCACACCGACGGGATGGACGTGACCACCGTGGCCTGCGCCTGCGAACCGTTGGCGTACGTAACGCCACTCGGCGAGCCAGTCACCGTCCAGCTGACGCTCCAATTTGGGTCGAAGGCACCACCGCCAAGGCCGGTGTTGGCAATCTGGGCATTTGCCGGAGCCGCTGCTGCCAGCACTCCGACTGCAAAGGCGACAGTGAGCGCACGAACTGAAAACATGTACTGCCTCGTGTAAACGATGAAAGGTGCGGAAGGCTCCGCGTTCACCGTCTATACGTGCACGATCTGTGCCTGAATGGATGAGTTCGTATTGGAAACGTAACCTCTATTTGCACAACACTTTGTGCGGGACTCAGCCAGGATGCCTGCCTCCCTGCAGAGCTCGTAGCTGCAACGGATTCGCACACCCTGTGGTGACCGTGCAACGATTGAACCGGTCGTGGGCGTCATCCAGCGAGATTCAGGCACAAACACAACGGCCCGGTGCGCGATGTCAAAACAGATCGCGTGCCGGGCCGTTTGGTTTTTGATCAACTGCCGTGTCAACAGCTCAGCCGAA
>JBBSPO010000348.1:0-3896 GCA_038258695.1 Gemmatimonadales bacterium
AGACGGTAGTGCTGCGTGGCGCCACCATTCACACGGTCACCAACGGGGTGATTCAGAATGGCACCATCGTCATGCAGGATGGCGTCATTCGTGCCATTGGCACTGACGTCGCCACTCCAGCCGGCGCACGCGTTGTTGACGTCACGGGCAAGCATATCTATCCCGGGCTTATTGACGCGTACAGCACCGTCGGTATGTCGGAAATTGGCTCGGTTGATGTGTCCAACGACGTCAACGAGTTGGGTGACTTCAATCCGAACGTGCGCGCGGATGTGGCCGTGAATGCCGAAAGTCGCCACATCGGCACCACACGCTCCGCGGGTGTGCTCGTTGCTTTCAGTACACCGGGTGGTGGCATCATTTCCGGTTTGTCATCGGCCATGTCGCTTGAAGGATGGACATGGGAAGAAATGTCAATCAAGGGAGCAGCCGCTCTCAATGTGAACTGGCCCAATCCCAACGCCCGTCCGCGTCGCGGTGGTGGACCTGGCGGGGGGGGGCCTCAGGCGGTACAGCTCGGCTACCCAGAGCAGGTGCAGCAGCTCAAGGATTTCTTTGCTGAAGCGCGTGCCTATCAGGCGGCGTTGGCAGCGGGTACACCAACACGTACCGATTCACGGTACGCGGCAATGATTCCCGCGCTCAAGGGAGACATTCCTGTCGTGATCGCAGCCAATGGTGTTGCGCAAATCAACGACGCCATCACCTGGGGCAAGGAAGAAAAGCTGCGCATCGTGATTCGCGGCGGTGCCGATGCAATCCATGTGGCCGAGCGTCTGGTGGCGGAAAATGTGCCGGTGATTCTGACGTCCACCATGGCCGCACCGGATCGCAGCTACGAAGGCTACGACGGTGCGTACTCGGCGCCGGCAAAGCTGCATGCGGCCGGTGTGAAGTTCGCCATCTCAGGTGGAGCGGGTGCGCTGTACACCAACCGTCTGCCGTGGGAAGCGGGCGTCGCGGTGGCGTTTGGATTGTCAGAGGAGGAAGCACTCAAGGCGGTGACCATCAACGCTGCCGAGTTCATGGGTGTGGCCGATCAGGTTGGATCGCTGGAAGTGGGCAAGCAGGCCACGTTGCTCATCACCACCGGTACGCCGCTGGATATGACCACCAACATTGAGCAGTCCTACATTCAGGGCCGCGAGATCAACATGATGGACATCCAGAAGCATTTCTTTGAGAAGTACATGATCAAGATCGAACAGCAGAAGAAAAAGAAGATTACGAGCTGAGTGAACCGACGCATCACCGCGTTACTCCCTAGGGAGCAGACGCGGTGATGCGTCGATTGGCGTGCAGGACGGATGTAAACGTTTGGGGATGGTTGGCATCTACCAAGCAACCTTCCACAAACCGAAAGGCCAACCTCCGTTCATCCACCCGCCAACGCGTGCGCGCGCTCAAGAGCGACGGCATCTGCGTCAGCAGTCACCACACTTATGGTCGCGTTGCTAACGGGTTGTGCTTCAGCTGCTACAACGCCCCCCGAAGTGGACGAGTCCACTCCCGCCGCAGACGCGGCGCTGGCGCCCTTTTTTATCACGCCGGTGATGTGCACTGATGGTCGGGGACCGGACTGCACGAGGCTCCGGCTCGGTGATCCGCACCTGACCACCGCCACGCCGGAAGCCGGGAAACTCTTTGCCTGCACAGCAGGCAATCCGTCGGCATCGGGCAGTATCACGGCGCGCATCACCTGGATCGACCAAGCCTCCGCCAACGCTGACCTCGACGCCTGTCATGGGCATTCGCACGGATCGCTCGGCTACCACTACCACGCCACGATGGGATCTCCGTACACCATCGGCTGCTATCGCGGCACACCACTCATAGCGCGCATGTGGCGGTACGCGCCCGCTCAATACGCCTGCAAAGAGTGAAGGCACGCGATGATCCCCCAAAAATCGAGGACGCGATGAAGTGCAACACACGTATGGGCACGGTGCTTGTGGTGACATGGTTACTGGTCGGATGTGGCGGAGGTGACGGCACCACCACCGACGACACCACGACCGATGGCACCACGACGGCCGGCACATCGATTGTCGATGCATCGGCGGACGTCGCAGAGCGCGATACGCCGGCGGCAACCGCGCGCACCGCCGTTGGCACGGTGGAGATTGACGGCGAGTCGTGGGCATTGGTCCCGTCGATTCAGTGCGGCGTGTATCCTGGACCCGTTGTATTCATCGCCGGCCACGCCGAGGGCGACGAGGCGATCGAGATGGTGATTGACCACGATACGGAAACCGGGATTGTTGGCGTGCGCGTGGAGAATCCGGGCGAAACACCTGCGTGGTCGGCCGGCCGCGAGGATCTGACCTTCGACATCTCCGGCAAGCGCGTCCGCGGCTCGGGGCGCTTTACCAGCACCGCTGGGAGCAGCGTTCGCATGGCGGAGGGCAAGTTTGACATCACGTGTTGAGCCACGGTCGACGGTCGACGAACTGGTGCGATGGGAGAAGGCCATGCGTGCATCGCGAGTGTGACTGCGCGTCACCGTTCCTGAGCGCAGGCGATCTCGCGGTCAGGTTGCCCCATCGTGCCATGCTCAATCCAGTACGCGTTGCACCACCCACGCCCACCCGACAGCCAGTGGTGCCGTGAGGACCGCGATGAGAATGCCCACACCACGCAAGTCGGCATGCGTGAGCCGTCCGGTCGCAAACGCGATTGCTGTGGGTGGGGTACTTACTGGCAGACTCATGCTCGCCGACATCGCGAGCGCCAAGGGGATCACCACCAATCGCTCCTCCCCGCCGGCCATGGCGAGAGCGAGCGGCGTGAGAATCGTGGCCGCAGCGGTATTGCTGATAAACGTGGACAACACAATACCCACGAGCGACAGCAACACGGTCAACAGCGGAAGCGATAACCGATCGATGGGCAGTTGCGCCACCAACCAGCTGGCCAACCCGGTCTCGGACACGCCCACACCAAGTGACAGTCCGCCGGCCAGCAGAATCAGCACATCCCAGGGCAGACTGCGAATTTCGCGTTCGGTGACAACACCCGCGACAGCCAGGATCGCGATTGGCATGACGGCCACGACAGCCGTAGGAATCCCGTGCCAGGCTTCCGTCATCCAGGCAAGAATCGTGGCCACAAAGAGCACGGCCACAAACGCGCTGCGTTGACCGCCATGTCGACGTTCCTCACCCGGGTCTGCGACCGCCGCCGCCAGAGTCACACCGCGCAGGTAGCGCCACACAAGGAAACGCCACGCAATGAGCCCCAGTACCAGCGCCACCGGGAAACCATACAACATCCATTCCGCAAACTGCACTCGCTCCGAATCGCGCAAGGCGGCCACGGCAATGGCGTTGGGCGGCGTGCCAATGATGGTGCCCATGCCACCAATGTTGGCGGCCACTGGAATGCCGAGCAGCATGGCCGTGCCCTGCGGCGATAGCTGATCACGCACCATGGGCATGGCAGAAACCAACACCACCATCATGGCCGCGGTGGCCGTATTGGACATGAACATGGACAGCACGAATGTCACGCCCATGACGGCCAGCAAAACACGTGACGGTTGGTTACCCGCAAACTGCAGCACGTAGTACGCAAGGCGTCGGTCGAGGCCGCTGCGAGCCGCCGCGGACGCGAGCACGAGCCCACTTAAAAACAACCACATCACCGGGCTCGCCCACGGCGCTACAAAACGCTGCCAGCGTTCCCGATCACCATCGGCAAATGGACCGGACGGATCACCGAGCAGCGCAATCTGCAAGGCAATGACGGCCAGACTCACGGCAAACGCCGGAATTGCGCCGCTGATCCAAAGTCCGGCTGCGGTGAGCAACACAAACAGCGCATGCCGACCAGGCTCGGTCAGCCCGGCGTGTTGCGGGGCGTAGGCGAACAGGCCGGCCAGGGACAGGGTGGCGACC
>JBBSPO010000349.1:0-3880 GCA_038258695.1 Gemmatimonadales bacterium
CTCGATGTGCACGATCTCGAGTCGGCTAAATCAATGGTGCGCACACTTGGAGCGCACTGTGATTTTTATAAAGTCGGACTCGAGCTCTACGCAGCCGAAGGACCGTTGATTGTGCAATGGTTGCGCGATCAGGGAAAGCGCGTGTTTGTTGACCTCAAGCTGCACGATATTCCCAACACGGTGCAGGGTGCGGCGCGCAGCGTGGCCAGACTTGGTGCATCGTTGCTCACCGTGCACGCCGGTGGTGGCACGGCGATGGTGCAAGCGGCCGTAAACGGTGCCGCGGAAGGCGCCCGCGACGAGCCCGATGGTTCGCGCGGCGAGGGATGTCAAATCATTGCCGTCACGTTGCTGACCTCACTTGATGCTCGCACGGTGGCGCAGACTTGGGGACGCGAGCACGTCTCGGTCACTGATGAAGTTGTGCGTTTGGCGGCGCTCGCGCGCGACGGTTCAGCGGCCGGTGTGGTGTGCAGTGGCCACGAGCTTTCGGCGTTGCGAGCGGCCTACGGCAGTTCGTTGGGTTATCTCGTGCCCGGTATCCGTCTCGCTGGTGCCGACACGCACGATCAGCAACGTGTAATGACGCCAGAAGCTGCCGTGGCGGCGGGAGCGACGTGGCTTATTCTGGGGCGCGCTGTGACTGCGGCTCCTGATCCCGCGGCGGCCATGCAAAACGTGCGAGCAGCGTTACAGCACAGCGGTCAAAAGTAGCGCTTCGTGTCGGTGGGCCACGTCAGTGGTGTGTGTCAGCGACGGGCACGCTGCGTAAATCCAAATGCTCAGTTTCGCACACCGTTGCGCAGCGTAAATCTTACCACCGTTGGCATGTCATCATCGTCTCGGGCAATGCCGAGCACATAGTTTGCGCCAATGTCAGTGGGCGAGAAGCGCGCGGGCATGGTGACGTCGCTCAACCAGATACCGTTGGCGTCAAACACCGACCACGTGCTTGGGCCAATCGGATAATCATTGAGCGAACCAGCGACCGCCGCGTCAATCGCAGCGGGCGATCTCGCCCAGACACGGCCAAGCCGATCCAGCAACAGTGCAGAAAACGCGGGCAGTGTCTTGAAGTAGTCGTCGGACAAAAACTCCTTACGTCTGGCATCGAGTGCGGCACCCTTGTCCCTGGACCATCGGAACAGCCACTCGTCGGCGAACTGCTCATGTTCGCGCCGGGAGACCTTGGGCGCAGTCCACGAACGTCGCACAATGAGATTCGGTTTGCCGGCCGCGGTAAACCTGATCAGTTCATACGTTGTGCCGTAACCGTAGTAGAACTGCGCACCGTCAGTTGCGAACTCGGCTTCGGCGCCCAACCACGGTTTGCTGGCGCCATTCTTGTCTGCACTGGCCTGCATGAACGGAAGTTCACCAACCGTGCGCAACACGGTCGCGTTGCTGGTGAGCACTTCGAACGCTGCGGTCGCGTCAAATGCAACGCCTACGCCACGCGTGGGAGGATCCACTGGCGCACGGATCAGGAGGCGCGCTCCACCATTGAGCGCCAGCGCTACCGATTGCATCGTGGCGCCAGGTCGCCCCGGTTCCATAGCGCCACGGTCGCTGGTGCGTGCGATGTACGTGCCGTCGCCGCTAAACCGTGATACCGACGCCCGGTCGTGCAGTACAGCGATCGTGTCGCCCGCCAGCCGAAATACCTGCTGCATTGACCGGAACTCACCTGGCCCGTCGCCGCGACGTGAAAAAGTCTTGAGGTGCTTGCCCTTCCCATCAAACATGCGCAGCTCGTTGCTGCCACCGTCCGCGACAACGATACGTCCGTCAGACAGATAAAACGCACCGCGCACACGGGTGAGCAGATGCGCATCACCTGACCCCTCACCGATGACCAACGCTGGAGCGGCAGACAGTCTCAGCTGTTGCGCACCGCTCCACATGGGCTTGCTGTTCATCACAATGCGAATGCCTGCGCTGTCCCGCACGCTTTGCGCATGAACAGTTGACGACGGCGCAATCCACGCCAACCAGACAAGCGCGAGAACTCGGCGGTAGTGAGCACGTATCATGATCATCTTCTCCCGGTGGAGCGTTGACGGACGGATTGCACTATTTTACGTCCGCAGCACGTTTTTGCGCCAACTCACGCCTTGCACTGCGCGCGCCGCTATTGCCTTTGCGCCTTACCCATGTCAACTACGCGCCACAAGCTCATGCTGGCACTGTTTGCATCGGTCGCGCTGGTTGTTGTTGCACTGGTCTACGGTGCTGTTCGCTGGCGATCAGCGACCGCCGTATTGCACGCCAGGCTGGACAGCGCACGTCGACCTGTCGGGAAGCATCACTACCGTGCAGATGATGTGATCAACTTGCCGCCGCCGGTGCAGCGATTCTTTCGTGCCGTGCTCACCGATGGGCAACGCATGGTATCTGCTGCACGAGTCGAGCACAGCGGCACATTCAACATGGGTGAAAGCGGCGAGCAGTGGAAACCGTTCACCTCCGACCAACGGGTGGTGGCGCAAAGGCCGGGTTTTGTCTGGGACGCACGTATTGCAATGCTGCCCGGACTTACCGTGCGTGTGCATGACGCGTACGTCGCGGGCGAAGGCATTCTTCACGCGTCGCTGCTCGGTTTGTTGTCCATGGCAGATCTGCGCGGCACACCAGAGATGGCCGAAGGGGAGTTATATCGCTTTTTGGCCGAGGCAGCGTGGTATCCTACGGCCTTGCTACCGGGTCAGGGTGTGCTATGGGCGGCGGTAAGCGACTCATCAGCTCGCGCTACACTGACCGATGGCGGTGTCGCGGTGTCGATGTTATTCCACTTCAACGCAGACGGGTTGATCGAGTCGGTGCGTGCCGAGTCGCGCGGCCGCACAGTCGCGGGTGCGGTGGTACCCACGCCGTGGGAGGGACGGTGGACCAACTACGAGCAGCGTGACGGAATGCGGTTGCCCATGCAGGGTGAAGTGTCGTGGATACTGCCAACGGGGCCCAAGCCGTACTGGCGTGGGCGCATTACCGGAGTGAACTACGAATGGTCACAATGATGCGGACAAGGTGATCGCGTGGCGCGCCCTGCTTCAATCGCGTGCTACGGCGTCGCTCGTGCGCAGCCAGGCACGCGCAATAAGAATCAGTGTGATCACGGTTGCGGCCACCACGGCGCCCGACGCTGGGATGGCCAGCCACGCCAGCGATTCTTTGGCCGCGCCGGTGCTACCCAGGCCCGGCGCGCGAAAGCCGGCCCACGCCCAGAAGATCGAATAGCCCAGACCACCAGCGCCCAACGCAACACTGAGCGCCGCGGCGACCCTACGGCCCGTGCCAAGGTGGACGAGCACCAGGCTGAGCGCGATTGCGACCACACCCAGACTACCCGCGTGCAGATGCGCACGCTGCATGTACGACCACGACTTGTCGGTCACTGCTTTCGCGGCCGCCGCATCGTTGTTGTACGCAGTGGCCATCACACTCTCAGCTGACGCAGTAAGGCGGGACTTGATGGCGTCCTCGTTCAAGCCAAACACCACGCCCATGCCGAAGCCGAACAACAGGGTGAGCACCGCCAGGAAGGCTCCAGGAACGACGGGGCGTATGAGTGTGAGCTGCGTGGGATAAGCCGGGCGATCGACCGAAGTCATGTGTGCTACCAGAAAGAGGAAGTCACGTACATGCGTCGCCATCATCGACGGGCAGATTGGAACGTACGCAAGACAAGGTTGCGACGCGATGGGCGATCTGCTCAGCTTGCCCGCAACCTTGGTCTCGTACAAACTGCGAGCATGATTGAACCTCAATTCGGCGTCGGACGCTGATCGTTCCGCGCAAACCAGAGGGGCCGTTCGGGCTGCGGATTTCACGATCGGTCATGTACGCGGTCGCCACCCTGTCCCTGGCCGGCCTGTTCGCC
>JBBSPO010000350.1:0-3879 GCA_038258695.1 Gemmatimonadales bacterium
ATGAGATGCGCGTCTACCGCAGGCAAGCCTTGCGCGAGATACGGATTAAGAAACGAGACGAGCATCACTTTGGCACCGGCACGGCGAAGTCCGGCAATCAACTCAGGCAATCCGCGCGTGGCGGCAATGCTCGCGCTGTTGGTACTCGCGCCAATGTAGCTGGATACGATCACCACATCGGCATCACCAGCGATCTGCAACGCGTTCTGCACCGATGCTGCAAGCAGTGTGGGCTCGGGATTCACTTTGTATGTGCCAGTGCCACCAGCAGCGGCTCCGGCCGTTTGATCGGCTACTGTTTCCGGACTCAGCGTGAGCGACAGCAGCTGTGGAATAGCGGTCTTGAGCTCGGCATCAAAGCTGCGACCGGCACTCAAATCGGCGCGAGGTGCTACGGTAATGCTCACCACGCGTTGCGCCGCGGACTGCTTCAGCGGAATCAGTGACTGCGCATCATGGACCAGCGTGATGGCGCGTTCCGCAGCTGTTCGCGCGACGCCCGTATGTGCCGCAATACCAACCCGCGTGGCAACCGAGTCCAGCGCCACCGTGCGCGTGCGGTGCAGCCCCATGGCATACTTGGCCACCAGCAGTTTGCGAACCGAAGAATCGACTCGCGCAACGGTGAATCGACGATCGCGTACACCGTCCACCACGGCCTGAATCGCCACACGCACATCGGTAGGCATCAGCAGCACATCGTTGCCCGCCTCTACAGCGCGCTGCGTGGCTTCGGCCATGGTCATGTCTCCAAGCACGCCATTCATGTCGAGCGCATCAGTGACCAGCAAGCCTTCAAAGCCCATTTGCTTGCGCAGCAGATCTGTCATGATTGTACGACTGAGCGTGGCTGCCGTTTTGCCACTGTCGAGCGCCGGCAGATCCCCGTGAAACGTCATGACCGCACTCACGCCGGCATCGATGGCCGCACGGAACGGACGCAACTCCACACTATCGAGTCTGGCCCGCGACACATTGACGCGCGCGAGCTCCAGATGCGAGTTCTGCTCCGTGTCGCCATGCCCCGGAAAGTGCTTGGCGGTGGCCATCATTCCGGCGTCCTGCATACCACGGATAAATGACGCGCCCAACCTCGCGACGAGCGCAGGGTCTTCACCGAACGAACGCGCACTGATGACCGGATTTTTAGGATTGTTGTTGACATCAAGTACAGGAGCGAAGCCCATGTGTACACCAAGCGCGCGTCCCTCTATGGCCGTCACACGACCCATTTCGTACGCGAGCATCGTATCGCGCGTCGCACCAATACCCATCTGATAGGGGAAGGATGTGGCACCGCCGAGTTCAATGGCATTGGGGAGGAACCAGCCACCACGGGCGCGAAACGCGGCACCTGTTTCAAAGTCGGCACCAATGAGCAGCGGTAGCGTTGCCGCGCGCTGCATTGCATTGGTTTTGGCGGCGATATCAAGTGGTCCACCTACCGAGACAATGGCACCACCCAGTTCGTGTTCGCGGATGAGGCGCTCCGTGTTGAGGAAAGCCGGCGCATCGACAGCCGTGTAGTCGCCGAGCGTCCACACCCACACCATTTGGGCCGCTTTCTGTTGCAGCGACAGTGTGGCGAGTACCGAATCGGCCCACGCGGTGCTGGCGGTGGTTGCACTCGCCCTCGGTTGCGCGAGCGCGCTCTGTGCAGGCGCGGCGAGTCCCAGGGCTATGGCAAACACCGAGGCAAGCCTTCGCGCGCGCGTTGGGGCGCGCTGTGGGGCGCGCTGTGGGGCGCGCATACATGTACATGTATGTGTACGTGTTGCAGTATTCATCTAACTTTGCTCTGAAGGCGTGCTCTGTGATTTGCGCGGATGCGCCGCCGAGTGTGTGTATAACGACTCAACTTTTGCGCGCGCCCACGGTGTTTTGCGCAGAAACTTGAGCGATGACGGTACGCTGGGATCGTGCGTAAAACAGCGAATCGTGATGCGGTCGCCCAATCCGTCCCAGCCATAGCGCTCCACAAGATGCTCGACCATGTGCTGTAGCGTGATGCCATGCAGTGGGTTGGTGTTGCCGGCAGGACTCACGGTTGCACTCGGGAACTGGTGTTGACGTTGGAGCGGATCAGGTAAAACTGTTCCTGACGCGGTCGAAAGAAGCGGTAGCCTTCGTCGGTGAGATACGCGTCGTCTTCAAACATCACAAACACCTTCTTGTCATTCCACTCTGGCACTGCAGTTGCCGTATTGAGTTCAATCGAGATGTAGGAGTTCGCGCGCAGCCGCGAGTTCTGCGTGGTGGTATCACTGCGGAGAGGGCTCCGAAAATCAATGGACGCGCCCAGGCCATGTCCCTGCGCGCCGATAGGGTGCGAGTAAATCATGGCCTCAATACCCCGCTCACGCATTTCCGTCATCGTGGCGTTAAAGACACTGCCCGCGGTGAGACCGGGCCGGGCGTGTCGCAGCATCAGGGCGTCCTGCAACGTGTTGCTGTTGGACATGGCCTGCCGCAATCCGGCTGGCGCCTGTGTTTCGCCCGCCTTGAGCACATACGCCATTTTCTGCCAGTCGGTATCAAAGCCCATGTACGTGATACCAAAATCAATGTGTACCACGTCTCCGGCCACGATCGTTGTGCTCTCCGGCGCCACGGCCAGAAATCCACGCGATGTCGCAATGCCGGAACCTGCCCGCTGTACTCGCAGATCCGGCTGGAACCAGGTGCGAACGCCGGCGGCCCAGAGCATGTCAAACAAGGCGTTTCGCACATCGCCCACCTTAGTGAGACCGGGCGTGATGACGTCGTTGGACAACGCGCGCTTCACAATCGCTTCGGTGACAGATACCGCCGTCCGGTAGTGCTCCATCTCTTCGGGAATGCGCGTATCGAGGAACTCCTCAATCAGGTCACCGGCGCTGACAAAACGCGCCTCGGCTTCCTCGCCCAGCGTTTCTGCAAGAAACCGATGAGCGTCGTAGCCGAGCGATCGCGTCTGTCCGCGACGCCCCCTGATGCCCAACCCAATCGTGGCTGGCTTCCACGTTTGATACAGATCGCGCAACGTGGCAGCCGGTGGACGTGGCTCATCACTAGGCGCGTCAAAAAACCGGGTGAGGTTCTCCTCGGTGTAGCCGGTAATCGCATACTTCTTGAGTCCGGCCTCACCGCCGTCAATGAAGACGAACAAGTCGCGATTGCCCGTGTAGGGACGCGGTGGTGCGATGTACTGGGTGAGCGGATCGTCGTGAAACTCTTCGTTCACCACAATCCACATGGCAATGTTGTGTCGCCGCATCATGGGCAGCAGCATCGCGTGTCGCTTTGCCAACCACGATTCGCGCACCGCAATTTGCTCCGACCATGGCAACAGGGCAGACGCCTCGGTCACGCGAACGGGGGATTGCGCTCCCAGCGCCATTGACGCCGGCATGGCGAACTGGCCGAGCATGGCGAGCACAGCGAATGGGGCGAGCAGCGGCGCGAAGCCCGCGGCGCGGGGGGTGGTTTTCATACAAGTGAACATGCGCGAGGGGCCTGAAAGTCGGGTCAGAAGCGGCTAATTGCCGAGCGTAGCGTGAAGCCTGACGAAGGTGAGCGCCCGGTCGGCAGGGCAACGTGTCCAGAAAACGTGCCGCGGAACGGATACCTGCGGAATCTGCACGGAACACCGTCAGGGGCCAACCGCGCCAACGCATTCGACGAAACGACGTCGCGATGCTAGGATTCAGCTTCCCCTGATTCCCCCGGAGCCCGCATGCCCAACGATCGTCGTCAGTTTCTCACCCGTCTGTCCCTGAGCGGCGCTGCGCTGGCCGCCTTCCCGTCGTCTCTGCGGGCGGAGTCACCGGAATCGCAAGCGCCGGACGTTGACTCGCCGCGCGACCTGGCGAGGGCGCTTGAACAGCCGGTCATGCAGGG
>JBBSPO010000351.1:0-3821 GCA_038258695.1 Gemmatimonadales bacterium
AACCACAATCACCTTCTGGCACATGTCGCGCGCAATCGGCAAACCAAAGCCGCCGCACACCACGTCGCCCAGGAAGTCGAGCAGCACGAAGTCAAAGCCCCAGTCGTGGAAGCCGAGCTTTTCGAGGATCTCGAAGCCGTGAATGATGCCGCGTCCACCGCAGCCGCGTCCCACTTCGGGACCGCCGAGTTCCATGGCAAACACACCGTCGCGAATAAAGCACACGTCGCCAATGGCCACGGTTTCGCCAGCGAGCTTTTTCTTGGCGCTCACTTCAATGATGGTGGGGCAGGCCTTGCCGCCAAACAGCAGTGATGTGGTATCGCTCTTGGGATCGCAGCCAATGAGCAGCACCTTCTTGCCCTGCTGCGCCATCATGTACGACAGGTTGGCGAGCGTAAAACTCTTGCCAATGCCACCCTTGCCATAGATCGCGATGATTTGCGTTTCCTTGGTCACGGGTCCGGTGTGTACTTCATCCGGCTCGGCGTCAGCTTCGGCGCGCACGTTGGTGTGCAGTTGGTGCAGGGCAGTGGCGTTGTCACTCATGCGACGTTGCTCCAGTCAAGGATCATCTTGACGCATTCGGGATCGGTGAATGCGGTCGTGTAAGCAGAGTTGGCCTGCTCGGCGCTTTGCCGATGCGTAATAAGACCGTCGAGGTTCAATTTGCCGCTGTTCACCAGTTCGGCGACAGCCGCGAGATCACCCGGTGCCCACTGTGCCGCCACGGTAAACGTGGCTTCGCGCAGGAACGCGGGTGGAAACACAAACGAAACGGGTTCGTGATAAAAGCCGGCCAGTACAATGGTGCCGCCGGGCTTGAGCTTGGTCACGAGCGTATCGAGCAGGCCGTTGGCACCGCTCACTTCGGCAATGCACTGATAGGCCGTGTTCACATCGTTGTCGGGGTGCACCACGTTGTAGCCATCCGCACCGCTGGCACGCACGGGATTGATTTCCCACACAGTGGGTGCAGCACCGCCGAGCACGAGCACGAGTCGGGCAATGAGTCGTCCGAGTGCACCGTGTCCAACCACCAGATCGGGCAGCGGTCGCTTGCCAACACCGAGCGCGTGATAGGCGGTGGCGGCCAGTGCGAGCAGCACACCGCGTTCGCCAACATGGTCGTCGAGCAGCACCGTGCGGGCGCCTGGCACGACTACGCGTGCGGCCTGGCCACCAAAGAGTCCGCGGGCGCCTTCAAAGCCCTTGGAGCCGGCAATGAACACCTGCTGGCCCACCGAGCGCCCGGAATCGGGGCCGGCCTCAATGATTTCGCCTACGGCTTCGTAGCCCGGCACCAGCGGATAGCCGAGCCCCGGAAAGGGCGGCATGGTGCCCGTATATAGAAGACGCTCGGTGCCGGTGCTGATGCCCGACCAGCGCACGGCGACTACGACGTCTTCCTGGGCCGCCGCAACGAGGGAAAGGCGACGCAGTGCGAGGGTTTCGGGTTGCTCAAATATGACGGCCAGCGTGTCCACAGAACCCCAGTGGAAAACAGGAAATTGTGTCAGGTAGGACGGACAATGTGCAGATAAAGTGTAAACTGAACTTGACACCCGTTTCTGTCAACAAAAACCGACAAATTTGTTCGGGTAGTATGGGTGCGGTTCAGGTTACGCTTCGGCGACAATCAATCCGGTCTGAATCGGGTAGCGCGTGGACACCTGTTTTGACTTCCGGAATCCGGCCGCGGCGAGCATGGCGTGCAGCTCTTCGGGGCGACGGGCCCGGCCCTTGCCCATGGCCATGAGATAGAAGTTGAAGTAGGCGTCGCCCACCGGTTCGGCGCCGCGCACGCCCGACATGGCTTCGGCCACCAGCAGGGTGCCGCCCTTGGGCAGCGCGGCGTGCACCTTGCGCAGCAGCCGGTTCACCGACTCGTCGTCATGGTCGAGCAGAATGCGCACCAGCGTGGCCACATCGGCGCCCGTGGGCAGCGGTTCGGCGTGAAAGTTGCCGCCCACGCACTTGGCGCGATCGCCCAGGCCGGCTTTACGCAGACGGGTGTCGGCGCGGGTGATAACGGCCGGCAGGTCAAACAGCATGAGGTTGAGGTTGCGGTGGCGCTGTCCGGCGTGGCTCAGGAACACGCCCTCGCCGCCGCCAATGTCGAGCAGGCAGTCGTGCCGGGACAGGTCGTAGGCGTCGAGCACATCGGAGGCCAGTGGCGGCAGCGTGGCCGACATCATCTCGGAGTACGAGGCCACGCGGGCGTCGTCAATGGCCTGCGGACGCGGGGCGTCGGCGTAGGGCCAGTAGCGCGAGAGCTCGGTGCGGAAGTCGCTGCCCGAGCGCAGCAGGGTGACCGGATCGGCCAGGTCGCCGTAGGCCATTTTGTGGTGCTCAATGAGCGCCACGAGGCCAGCGTTGCCTACCATGGGAGCACCCAACGGACCCAGCGCCAGTCGTCCACCGCTGCGCCTGGCCAGCAGTCGCAGGGAGGTGGCGGCCCGCAGCAGACGTTCGGTGGCCACCGGCGGTAGTCCGGTGCGGGCGCCGATTTGTTCGGCGGTGAGCGGTCCGTCGGCGAGCATGTCAAAGAGCTTGAGCTCCACGCAGGCGTAGAGCGTTTGCGTGTAGACAAAGCCGGCCATGAGGTCAAACAGCTGTCGGCTGCGACGCAGGGCGACCGGGCGCGTGAGCGGGAAGGAGGCGGCCCAGCGCTGGAAGCTGGAGGTGGCGACAAAGGCATTCCAGCGGTCGCGCCATCGCTCCCAGAAGGGGGCGGAGTGTTCGGGGACGGCGGTGGGCGCCGCCAGGTCGCGGGGCGCGTCCCGTGGCAGGTCGCGGGCGGGTGCGACGGCGGGCGCGTGGGAGGCGACGCTCAGCGACGGCGCTGGCGCACCATGTGGCACGGGCAGAGCCTCGGCGAGCGAGCGATCGGGGGGCGTCAACGTGGACGCCCGGAAGCGTAGGCTACGGGCAACTGTAGGACGTGGGGAGCCCAAGCGACAGACGCACTGGCTGTGCACCGATCGCTCGTGGCGTACACTGCCGACGATAGTGTGCGCCCCAAAGAGTGTCAAGCGAAGTGTACACCGGACGTGTCAGGCCTTAATTACCGCCGCATGCGTCACGTCTATCCATTCAGTGCGATCGTTGGCCAGGAAGAGATGAAGCTCGCTCTCCTGCTCACAGCAGTTGACCCCACCATTGGCGGGGTCATGGTATTTGGCGACCGCGGCACCGGCAAGAGTACGGCGGTGCGCGGTCTGGCCGGTTTGTTGCCACCAATGACGGTGGTAACGGGCTGCCGGTATGGTTGTGCACCGCCGAGTGAGGGTGGGTGCAGTTATTGCGAGCGCGGGCATGTGGACAAGCATGACAAGCATGACAAGCATGACAAGCACAGCGATAAACACGCTGACAAGCATGCGGAGAAGCATGGTGACAAGCATGCTGACAAACACAGCAGTGACAAGCATGCGACGGAACCGCACCCGGAAAAGTTGCGCACCAACAAGGCGCCGGTGCCGGTGGTGGATTTACCGCTCGGCGCAACGGAAGACCGCGTGGTTGGTGCACTCGATCTGGAGCGTGCGTTAACGACGGGTGAGAAAGCGTTTGAACCCGGATTGCTGGCGCGTGCGCACCGCGGGTTTTTGTATGTCGACGAAGTGAACTTGCTCGAAGATCATCTGGTGGACTTGCTGCTGGACGCGGCGGCCACGGGTGAAAATGTTGTGGAGCGCGAAGGGGTGAGTGTGCGACATCCGGCGCGTTTTGTGCTCATTGGCAGCGGTAACCCGGAAGAAGGTGAACTGCGTCCGCAGTTGCTTGACCGGTTTGGTTTGGCGGTTGATGTGAAGACG
>JBBSPO010000352.1:0-3814 GCA_038258695.1 Gemmatimonadales bacterium
CATCGTAGTCAGTATGGTTTTGAAGCCCGTCTGACGAATGGGCAACTCGGCTATGGATTCGCAAAATATGTGCGCGATGCGCTACCCAATGCCTCGTTCATCGGCTTTACCGGAACGCCGGTTGAGAAGACGGATGCCAACACGAGGCAGGTCTTCGGCGATTATATCGACGTTTACGACATTCAACGCGCCGTGGATGATGGCGCAACCGTCCCCATCTTTTACGAGGCTCGACTGGCGCGACTTCAACTGCGCGAGGATCAGCGTGATCTGATTGACCCGCAATTTGAGGAAGTCACCGAAGGCGCAGAGGACGAGATCAAGGAGAAGCTCAAAACGCGCTGGTCTCAATTGGAAGCAATGGTTGGCACCGAAACACGATTGGCACAGGTCGCGCAGGACATCATTGCTCATTTTGAAGCACGCACGAAAACACTCGACGGTAAGGCGATGATCGTCGCTATGAGTCGCCGTATCGCCGTTGATTTGTACGCTGAGATCATTAACCTGCGTCCAGAATGGCATGATGATACTGATAATGGCGGCGTGATTAAAGTCGTCATGACGGGAAGCGCCAGTGATCCTCAAAACGTCCAACCGCACATCCGCAATAAGCCACGGCGCAAGTCGCTCGCGGAACGCTTCCAAGACCCGAATGATCCGCTAAAGTTGGTGATTGTGCGCGATATGTGGCTGACTGGCTTTGACGCACCAAGCTTGCATACCATGTATGTTGATAAACCGATGCGCGGCCACGGCCTCATGCAGGCGATCGCCCGCGTGAACCGCGTCTTCCGCGATAAGCCGGGTGGTCTGGTGGTTGATTATATCGGCCTGACGGATCAACTGCGGTTGGCGCTGGCGGATTACACACTGAGCGGCGGTCAGGGGCGCGCAACAGTTGATCAGGCTGATGCAGTAGCGATCATGCTGGAGAAGTATGAGATCTGCTGCGGATTGTTTTTTGGCTTTGATTGGTCATCCTGGACGGACGGCAACCCGAGCGAGCGGCTGAGCCTGCTTCCAGCGGCCCAGGAACACATCATTGATCAGGAGGATGGACCGGCGCGGCTGCACCAGGCGGTGACTGAGTTATCGAAAGCTTTTGCACTGGCAATGCCCGACGAGGAAGCACTACGCATCCGTGAAGATGTGGCGTTCTTGCAGGCTGTACGCACGGCCGTCGTCAAGACAACGGCCAGCGGGCGCGCGCTGAGCGATGAGGAACTTGATCACGCTGTGCGCCAGCTGGTCTCGCAAGCCATCGCGCCGGGCGAGGTGATCGATGTATTCGCGGCGGCGGGCCTGAACAAGCCGGACATCTCGATCCTATCGGATGATTTTCTGGCAGAAGTACGTGGGATGCCGCAGCGCAACCTGGCAATCGAGTTGTTACGAAAGCTCTTGAACGATGAGATCAAGACGCGCGCGCAAACGAGTCTTGTGCAATCGCGCAGCTTTTCAGAAAAACTGGAACAATCAGTGCGCGCGTACCAGAACCGTTCAATTGAAACCGTGAAGGTTATTGAGGAACTCATTAAGCTGGCGAAGGATATGCGGGCGGCTGAACAACGCGGCGCGGAGAGCGGGCTTTCGACCGAGGAGCACGCATTCTACGAGGCATTGAGCATCAGCGACACAGCAAAAGACGTGCTCGGCGACGACACGCTGCGAACCATTGCACGCGAACTCGTGCAAGCGATTAAAAGCAACGTTTCGGTTGACTGGACCGTGCGCGAGTCGGTGCAGGCAAAGATGCGCGTACTGGTGAAGCGTATCTTACGCAAGCACGGCTATCCACCAGAAAAGCAGGAGCAGGCGACGAAGACCGTGTTGGAGCAGGCGGCGCTACTCAGCGAAACTGAAGCGTGGGCGGTGTAGGTCAATAGAGCAGTGGTGAGCAAGCTCTATATGCGCTGCACAGCAATGCAAGAGTACGTGTGTGAAACTACGCCAAGAGGAAGCAACGCTATTCTGATGTTGGAGCGGGTATATGTGCTTCTACTGCACACGCTGGGTCGCGCGCCACAGCCGCACGCCAACACCTGCTGCCACAGCAAGGTTGATAAGAATGCTCAACGCGCCTGGCTCAGGGTAGCCGGGCCGTCCCACCCATGCATAGGGGCCATGGACGCTGAGTGGCAGCACCGACGGAAGGCCATCAGGCGGTCCCAAGAGTGCGGTCTGCATCACATTCCATGCCCAATGATAGCCAACCGGCATCCAGAGTCCGTCGCTGGAAAGGCGCAGCAGCAGCAGCGCAAGTCCACTCGCCGCGGGGCCCACTACTCCCTGCACACTGAATTGATAGTGATACAGTGCGAAGAGCATGGTAAGGACACATGCCGCTGGGCCGCGTCCAATGGCACTTGCCAGCGTGTCAAACCCGTACCCACGGAAGACCATCTCCTCATTGATGGCGACGGCAAGATGGCCGATGCCAAGCAGCGCAACCGAGCGGATGAGAGTCGCCGGTGCATGGTGCGCCCATCCCCATGTGGTGGTGCTTACCCAGCCACATCCAGCCGCAATCGCCGCAACCGCCAGAAACGCTGCGCCACCGAGTGCTGCTCCCTGCGTGGCCTGCACAAGGCCGTGGCGCAGCGGAACGCGCATCCACACCTGCTGCTCCACGATGGAGACAAAGAAATAGGTGGCTGCTGTTCCAAACGGCAAGACGATCAGCGAAAAGATCAGCGGCCATGCGTAAGATTGCTCGTCATAGACGACAAACCTGACGCTTTTCGAGATCAACGCAGCGGTGACGAAATACGCTATGCTGCGCCTGCCTGGTGATTGGCGCAGGTATGCAAGGAGGCGTGGGCTGAGCGGCGAAACCGTGCTACTTTTCCGCCATGCGTGCGGTGCGTTCTGCTGAAGCTGTGCGCCGGAGCGTACCGCGTGCTGCTCACTGTTGAAACGATGTTGCTGGCTGCGTACCGCCGTTGCACAATCCCGCATGACCTGTACTTTGCGTGTACATGTCGAGCATGCATTGCTGAGTGCGCGTGCTGACGCCGAAGAAAGGGAAATCGTTAGACGCATGGGAGTGTCTCCTTGAGATCGTATAGGGTGACTCATGCTCGGTCCTATCTTGGGATACTCACCGCCAGAGCGCCTTTAGGTTCGTGAGACATTGGCGCAAAAGTGAACACAACAACCGTTCCGCCAGCGTGTTCACGGCGAATGTCAAGCGTTCCACCGGCTATTTGCGCGCTCTCATACATATTTCGCACGCCCCAATGCCCCGATTTGGGAGCCACAGGGTGATAGCTCTGACCATCGTCGCGAATCCGTAGTTCAACCAACCCGGTTGCTGTGCAAGGATACTGCACTTCAACGTTGATACGTGTCCCCTGTGCATGCTTCACAGCGTTGGTCAGCGCCTCGCGCGCAATACGGACAGCTTCACGCTGCACACGCGGGTCAATAGGCAGTGGTGTCTGCATCACGGAGAGGTGACACGCACCTGACCACATGGACTGCACGCGCGCGACCTGCTGCCGCAGCACACCGACGAGCCCAAGTGAGTCATCAATACCCGTCGGATGGAGCCGTTCACACAGCATACGCACGGCATCAACGACCGCATACTCGCTTTCAAGAATCAAGGTAAGTTCAGTCCGCAGCGGTGAATTGTGTAACGATGCAATCATGTGGCGCAATGATTCGATGTTGAGTCGGACATTGACATTGAGAACCTCATCGTGCAACTCACGCGCAATCGCGGCCGCAGTGACATCTTGAACCTCCTGGAGATGGTGGTAGAGTTGGCGGATGGTGGCTTCGGCCTCACATTGCTGCATGTAGGCCA
>JBBSPO010000353.1:0-3793 GCA_038258695.1 Gemmatimonadales bacterium
CACGCACCTCGGCGGGGTGTGGGGAAGCATCACCCTCGCACTCTGCGCCGCCTTCCTGCCGGGTGGTTCCGCCACGTTGGCGTGGCGCGCGCTGCTCGTGCTCGGCGTCTCGCACGCGGTGGTACAGATCATCAAGCGGCACGCCGTACGCGAGCGGCCGAACAAACGACTGTCGTGGGACGCGTGTATCGCCGTTCCCGATCCGTTTTCGTTTCCCAGCGGACACGCCTGCGCGATCATGGCCGTGGCGTACGTGATTTCCATGGCGCTGCCAGTGATGGCGTGGGTGTTGCTACCCGCTGCAATGCTGGTTGGCGCATCGCGCGTTGTGCTCGGCGTGCACTATCCGGGTGACGTGATTGTTGGCCAGTCGCTGGCGATCGCCACTGCACATCTGTTGCCGCTGATCGCGCTGCAGTGAGCGTGCAGCCAGGCACAGACGGCACACACAAACACCGCGCAGTCGAGAACACACCGCACACACCGACACGCGAACTCACGAACACCGCGCAACAATAACGAGGGCTGAATCGAGAGCAGTCCCCGCGTCAGGAGAGCAACGCGCTGCGTCAGGCGATCACCGCCCCGTGGCCGGACTCAGCACCAGCCACTGCCAGGCGAGTGTGGCCAGATCAGCGGTGAGCGCTTCCGCGGCGCGGCTCTCAGGGATGCCGCGCGTCAGCACCACCATGACAAACGGGGAGCGATCGGGCGGGTAGACAATTGCCGCGTCGTGCAACGTCGCCGTGATACTGCCCGTTTTGTGTGCAACCGATGTGCCAGGCGGTAATCCGGCCGGAATCTGCTCGTTGAACGCCTGCTGCAACAACGTTGCGCGCATGAACTCGGTGGACGTTTGCGATGCCGTCTCGCCGCGCTCCAGCGCTGTCAGTATTGCCGCCAAGTCATTGGCCGTGGTCACGTTGTTCCGGCCCGCCTGATACGCCACGTTGTCTTCGACACCCCGCAACACCTGAATGTCTTTCGCGCCAAAGGTGCGCATGGTCGCCGTAATGCGCGAAGGATCCAGAATCGCAATGAGTGCATTGGTGGCGAGGTTGCTGGAATGCGTAATCATGCGCTCCGCCAGCCACGTGAGCGGTACAAAATCTCCCACACGCTGGAAGACCAGACTGTCAGAGTCATCGGCCGACTGCAACGAATAGGGCGTGCCGTCCACGATGGAATGATAGGTATTCACCAACAGCATGGACTGGGCCCGCTGCAACCGTCCGGCGTCGAACTCACGCATGAGATCAATGAGCACCGGAACCTTCATCGTGCTGGCCGCGTGAAACACCGTGTCGCCATTGATCTCCACTCGGCGCGGTGACCCGAGATCCTGCACGACCACCGCGACTTCTGCGCCCCGAAGTTGCGCGATGCGTGCTTGCATGCGCGCCGTCAGCTGATCTTCGGCCTGCTGCTGCGTTGACGGATCCTGCGCGCTGGAGAATGACATGGGAGAAAGCAGTAAGGCGGGCAAGAGCAAACGACGCAGCACGCGATGCAGCACGCGATGCAGCAGCGCCTCCCGATGGAGACTTACTGGCGGGAGCCATGAGCGGCAGAAACGTCGCGCTGGATGATTAGTGACGAGCGGCATACCGAAGCCTGTGCGCTGCATCGCCATCGTGCAAGGTTATGCTACCAGAGGGATAGATATGATGGGTTCTGGCGGTGTCCCTTGCGACGGGTTGGGGGTAGTTTGGGTTATGACGTTCACCCGCTTCCCATCCAGCCTGGCGTCGCTCGGTCTGTTGGTGTGTGCACTTTCGGCCTGTCAGCCGAGCTTGCGCCCGTTGACTGAGCCCACGCCCAGTCCGTCGGCCACTGCAGCACGCGGGGCACCGCGTCCTGTCGCCGCTACGCCCCGTGCTCGTCCAGCTACCGATCTGGTCACCGATGAGGCGGTCGCCCGTACAGCCGCTGGCTTCTTCGGGGATTCGGCAGGAGTGGAGGCCGCCCTGACAGAATCAGGCGACCTTGAGCCTTCGTGGGACATTGATGTGCGATCCTACGAAACGCACGATCGGGTGGAGTACTACATTCGCGCCTTTACCGGTAGCGCACGGGACCGTATGGCAGAGCGGATTTCCCGCGGGACGCGCTACGAACCAATGATCCGCGCCAAGATGCGAGAGAACGGGTTGCCGGAAGACCTGTTCTATCTGGCGCTCATTGAGAGTGGCTACGAGCCGCATGCGTATTCCAGCGCTGCTGCCATGGGCATGTGGCAGTTCATGACCGCCACGGGAAAAGACGTAGGGTTGCGGATCGATTGGTGGATTGACGAGCGACGTGACCCCGCGCGCTCGACCGATGCCGCGGTCTCTTTTCTGAAGAGTCTGCAGCGACAGTTTGGATCGCTGTACCTGGCGGCGGCTGCCTACAACGGTGGATCCGGCCGCGTGTCGCGCGGACTGTCGCAGTTCGCGTCGGCGATTGGTGACGCCGAGGGCGACGACAAGTTTTTTGCGCTGGCGGAACAGAACTATCTGCACAGCGAAACGAAGAACTACGTCCCGCAGTTGATTGCGGCCGCACTGGTGGCCAAAGAACCGATCAGATACGGGCTCAACGTCGAGCGTCAGATCCCGTTCGCTTACGACTCCGTGCTGGTGGAAGCGGGATCATCGCTCGGGGCACTGGCCAACGCGAGCGATGTCCCGATCGATTCCCTGATTGAGTTGAACCCGTCCGTGTTGCGAGGTGCGGCGCCGCCCGATCGTGCGTTGTGGGTGCGTGTGCCGGTGGGTATGGATACGGTCATGTCACAGGCCTACGCGGAGCTGGAGCCCGACAAACGAGCCGCCTGGAGCGATGTCTCGGCACAGTCCGGCGAGACCATGAGCGCCTTGGCCAAGCGCTACGACATGACGTTGCGCGAGCTGGAGTGGTACAACCCGTCGGTTCGCACAGGAAGGGGCGGGGCCGTGGCAGACGGTCAGACGGTGCGTGTGCCTACCCGTGAAGCGATTCTCATGGCCCGGGCGATTCCCAATACGCCCGTTTCAGTCAACAGTGCAGGGACGGGTGCACATGTGGTGCGCTCCGGGGAGTCGCTGAGCGTGATTGGCCAGCGCTACGGTGTTTCGGTGTCGCGCCTCAAGTCGCTCAACGGGTTGCGTAGCGATCGCATTCGCGTTGGGCAGCGGCTGGCGCTGGGTGGCGCAGCGGCAACCAGCTCGGCAGCGACTGTGAGTCGCACGACGCATACCGTCCTTCGCGGTGAGTCGCTGAGCGTTATTGCCGAGCGCTACAACACAACGGTGAGCCGAATCAAGTCATTGAATGGACTCCGCTCGGACAAAATCAAGTCCGGACAAAAGCTGGTGGTGCGGCGGGAAGGCTGAACCTCGCCCACCGCCGCACCACCGCTTGTGCTGCTTAAACGATCACATAGCGGCCAGGCTGGCCGCAGAGACTGAACGGATCAGTCGATGACGCCACGCCCGGTGTAGCCGCGCATGAGCACCCGATCGTAGCCATTGGCCGGGTCTTCGCCCAGCGCCAGGGCGTTTTCGACAGCCGTGGGCCCGCGGTTGTACACCAAGAGCGCCAGCTTCAGATCGCCGCGGTAGTCACGGATCAATCCGCGCAGATAGCGGAACCCAATGCGAAGATTGGTTTGCGCATCCGTGAGTTCCTCGGCCGTGACGCCAGGCTGGAAATAGCGAGCGGTGCCCACCATCAGCTGGGTGAGACCAATCGCTCCCGCATGACTGACGACGTCTGCATCGAAGCGAGACTCGAGTCTGACCAGACGAAACGCCAGCTCCGGCTCGATGCC
>JBBSPO010000354.1:0-3787 GCA_038258695.1 Gemmatimonadales bacterium
GAGCGCGTGCACATGGCACCCTATCTGCCGGCACTGAGCGAAGGTGTGCTCACCGTGATGGCCTCCTTCAACAGCATCAACGGAGTGAAGTGCCACGGTAATCGATACCTGCTCACCGACGTGCTCAAGGATCGGCTGGGCTTTGAAGGGTTTGTCGTGTCTGACTGGGATGGTGTGGACTACCTTTCCGACGATCCTGCCGAAGCTGTTGCGCTGGCCGCCAATGCTGGCGTTGACATGTTCATGGTGTCGGTGGAATGGAAGCGCTGTCTGGATGTGTTGTTGCAACATGCCAGCAACGGCACCGTGCCCATGGCACGTATTGATGATGCCGTGCGACGCATCCTGCTGGTGAAGTATCGCTATGGGCTCTTCACCCGTCCGCGGCCGGCCGAACGCTATTGGTCGCAACAGGCGTGCGTAGGCGCGGCCGAACATCGCGCGGTGGCGCGTGAGGCGGTACGCAAATCGTTGGTGCTGTTGCAAAACACCAACGGTTTGCTACCACTCAATCGGAACGCACGCATTCTGGTCGCCGGTAAAAACGCGCACAATCGTGGCGCGCAGTGCGGCGGCTTCACGGTTGCCTGGCAGGGCACGACCGGCAATGAGTTCATCCACGGTGGCACCTCTATCTGGGAAGGCATTCATGCCGAAGCACCACAGGCACAGCTGAGCGAAGACGGCTCACTCGCCAACGCCGAACAGCATGATGTAGCGATCGTAGTGATTGGGGAGCGTCCGTACGCCGAAGGCATGGGCGACATCCGGCCGGCGGGTGCCGTAGAAGCAGGATCAAATCCGGCCGGAAAAACGGCTGATCTTGCGGCTTACGGCCAGACGCTCGAACTGTCGATCCTGCACCCGGAAGATCTGGCCACCATCAAAGCGATTCGCGCGCATGGAGTTCCGGTGGTGGCCGTTCTGGTGTCCGGTCGCCCGCTCATTATCGATGATGAACTGGCAGCAACACACGCGTTCATTGCCGCGTGGCTGCCGGGTTCAGAGGGACAGGGAGTGGCCGACGTGCTATTTGGCGACCACCCGTTTACGGGCGTCTTGCCGTTCCCGTGGCCGCGCATGGCACCGCGCTGGCCACGTGGATACGGCCTGTAGGGCGCGTTCTCTACGCAGCCAACGCTGGCCCCGGATTGCCGCGACGTGCTTCCAGCGCTTCGCGGCATTCTCGTGCCCGGGCTTCGGTAATCGGATACTTGGCCACCGCCCAGATCGCGATCGCCGATGTCACCATGGGAATCACGACATCGAACACACGCATGAGGAAGATCGTGTTCGCGCTTTGGGCACCCTGAAGCGCAACATCAAAGCCGGTGGCATTAAGCAGAAACCCACCCGCTGCGAGCGCGGCCGCCATACCAAGCTTTACCACCCACCAGAAGATCGAGCCAAACATGCCCTCGCGGCGCTGACGTGTCTCCAGCTCGTCGGCATCGACCACGTCGGCAATCATGGAGCCCATGAGCGTGAACAGACCGCCCAGCCCGAACGACATGAGCGGCACTGGCAGCAGCACCAGCAACGGATAGGCCGGGTTATAGCAAAACCACTTGAGTCCGTAGCCGACAATGGAAAGTCCGGTGGACACAAAAAACGCCTTGCGCTTTCCCACTCGTGTGCTGAGCCACGTCACCACAAAAATCACGGCAAACGTGGAGACCGCACCCAGTGTACCCGCGTATCCCGCGTAGCGGGCACCAGCCTCCTGATCACCGCCGAACACGTAATAAATGATCACGTAGAGCTGAAACGACGAGATCATGATAAAGCCGTTGAACACCAGAAACGTGGCCACGCACAGCTTGCGAAATGGCCCCGAGCGCAGGGTGGTGGCAAAGCCTTTGCCAAACTCTTTCATGTTGCGACTGAGCATGGCCAGACGCGATTCACGAACCAACGGTATGGTGCCATCGCTGGCGGCTTGCACAAATCGTTCGCGCAAAAAAATGGCCGGTAACACACCAACCGCGACGGTGACCACACCAATACCAATCGCGAGCCCTGCGGCACCCGCCACCTGATTTTCAAACAGCGGCTTGTACGTCATGATCCACAAGAACCATGGCGACACCAGGTACGCGAGCTGTCCGATAAAGTTCTGCACGCCCATCAGGCGCGTACGCTCGTGATAGTCGGGCGTGAGTTCGTAGCCCAGCGCAACCCATGGCGTGGCGAACACGGTGTAGGCCAGGTAAAACACAATGGAGCCGGCCAGGAAATACCAGAAATAAAAGCTCTCCGTTTTTCCCTCCGGCAACTGCCACAACAGGGCGAAAACAATTCCGGCCGCAATGGCACCAACAAAGATGTACGGACGCCGTCGTCCCCAGCGCGACGACGTGTTGTCGGAGATGTAGGCCATCATCGGGTCGGTGATCGCGTCAGTGATGCGAGGCAATGCACCAAGCAATCCAACCAGCGCCGGATTCATGCCCAATCCGAGATTGAGGATGATGGCCATCCCACCAATCGCCGCGGCCAGCAAGTTGTTGACGAACGCGCCCATGCCGTAGGCAAGCTTGCGAGGGAACGAAATACGGTCTGCCGTGGCCGTTTGATACTGGGCCGTGAAACCGGTTTTCCCGGAGTCGTCAATGCGTGCGTGCCACGCCGAAATCGCCAGCTGCGTCCAGGCGCGAAGCCGCTCGCGAATACTCACTGGGCGCTCTCGTACACACGTACCCAGTCCACGAGCATTGTTTGTGGAAAGCGCGTCTGCGCATTGGGTGCACCCACAAATGTGCCACCCACGGCCACATTGAGAATGATGTAAAACGGCTGATTGAACACCCACTCCCCGTTCACGTCGCCACGGCGCACGGTGTGGTACAGCGTCTCATCCACAAAAAAATCAATGCGCGATTCCGACCACTCAATTGTGAACTCATGAAAATCATCGTCAAATCGCGCCTGCTGCATTTCATAGCGGCGCGTGACGGCGTTGCCACCCGAATAGCCCGGACCGTGCACACTGCCCAGTACCACACGCGGCTCCTGTCCACGGTATTCCATGACATCGATTTCACCCGACTGAGGCCAGCCTACCGTGGTGATGTTGCTGCCAAGCAGCCAGAACGCCGGCCAGATACCCTGGCCAACCGGTAGCTTGATGCGCGCTGCAATCCGGCCGTAGCGAAACTCGCGCTTGCCTTCGGTCGTGATGCGCGCCGATGTGTACGCGCGACTGTTGAACGTCTCTTGCCTGGCAACAATCGCGAGGTTGCCGTTACCATCAAGCGACGCATTGCTCGCCCGGTCAGTGTCGTATTCCAACTGCGCGTTCCCCCAGTCGGTCCCCACGTCAAAGCCCCAGTTGGTGGCGTTCGGTAACTGTCCGGCCGGCCCGTCAAAATCGTCTTCCCACACCAGCGTGCGCGAAGGTGCCGGATCAGAACCGCCGCAGGCGCTGAACAGCAAGGTGACTACGGCGACAACACATACGTGACGGATCATGGCAGATAGGGCGAGGACGCTACGAACGCGCGCCAATGGTAGGAAAGAGCGACGGATCATTGAGCGCCGCTTCCAGCACGAGTGTGGCAGCGCCCACCGCGACACCCAGCGGACCCAACTCACTGTGTCGGATTTCGGACGCGGCCACGGAGCTCACAAACGTCCGGCGCAGTACAACTTCCCGGAGCGGTGCGAGCAGACGGTTGCCAACTTTGGACAACCCACCGCCCAGAATCACAGCCGCGGGATTCATGATGTTGAGCAAGCTGGCAATGGCGATGCCCAAATATTCCGCCGCTTCACTCACCACCTGCAC
>JBBSPO010000355.1:0-3786 GCA_038258695.1 Gemmatimonadales bacterium
GATCAGCACGGGCTGCAGGACGCGGTTGTCGGGTTGGAGCCCACCTCTGTGCCCACCATTGCGACGGAGGAACGGCTCGATGCCATCGCGCAGGGATTCGCCGCGGTCATTGACGCCAAGTCGCCGTTCACCGGTCAGCACTCTACCAATGTCGCGCGCTACGCTGCGGCCATGGCAAGTGCGGCGGGACATTCGCCGCAGCGCGTGCGCGAAGTGCTGCGTGCGGGGCTGCTGCACGATCTGGGCAAGCTCGGGATTTCCAATCGCATTCTCGACAAGCCCGGAAAGCTCACGGACGGTGAGCGTGCAACGATTCAGAATCACCCCAAGTGGACATGGGAGATTCTGCGTCACGTGCCCGCCTTTGCCAACGTTGCCGCTTCGGCTTCGCTGCACCATGAACGTCTCGACGGTGGTGGCTATCCGTGGGGGCTCAGTGAAAGCGCGCTCAATGAGACGGCGCGACTGCTGTCGTTGGCCGACGTGTACGAGGCGCTGTCGGCAGACCGTCCGTATCGCGCCGGCATGCCGGTGGACAAGATCCTCGGCATCATGACCAAGGACCTCGGCTTGGCCTTTGATCGCGAGCTCTTTGACACGGCTGAATCACTCGCGCGTGACGGCACCTTTGCCGCGATTGCGCAGACGATGAATGAGCCGCTGGTTGAGGTTCCGGGGATCATTTCGCTGCACGAGCCGGTGTTGCGTATCGCTTGAGTTTGATCTCAGGTCTGATCGCGTTCCAGCGTGCAGCGCGATCTCCTGCCGTTTCGGCTGTCCCATAGTCCACCCAACGTGCTGATCGCACACCCTTGTGCACCGCCGCTGTGTGAGAGATTGTCCGGCATGCTTTGCAATCCCGTCTCTCCTGCGCCGCACAGTGTGCTGCTGATGATCGAAGCCTCGTCTGATGCGGGGTCGCTGGCGGTGCTGCGTGACCTGGCCATCGTCGCCGACGTAACGGTTGCCATGGGGCGGGGGCGTGATGACCTGCTCACGCCGGCAATCGGTCCGCTGTTGGAGCAAGCGGGTGTGTCGATTCGCGAGCTGAGCGCTGTGGTGTGTGGCGCTGGTCCAGGCAGCTTCACCTCGTTGCGCATTGCGGCGGCCTGTGCCAAGGGGCTGGCCTTTGGCCTCGACATCCCGTTGTTCGCGGTGCCGTCGCTCGCGCTGGTCTCACCGCACCATGATCAACCGTTGGCCGCGGGCAGCTACTGCGTATTCACCGATGCCTTGCGAGACGAGTGTTACGCGCAGTGCCTTGATGTGATGCATGACGGGCTGGTGCGCCTGCGCGGCGACGTGGTGCGTGTGATGACGCGCGATCTGCCCGCGTTCGCCGAAGACCGGCAGCTCGTACGCTGCGATGCGAAGTCCAGCATACATCCACGGGCCACCATGCTGCCTCGGTTGCACGACTGGGCCGTGTCCGGGCCGGTGGCGCTCGACGGGTGGGAGCCGGCGTACGGTCGCCTGGCTGAGGCGCAGGTGAAGTGGGAGGCCACCCATGGTCGTGCGCTGGGTTAGACGCTGAGCACCTTACCCGTGGAGTTGCGGCAGGCGCGCGCTGACGATGTGTACGCCATGGCGCACATTGAGTCGGTGGCCTTTTCGGATCCGTGGCCTGCATCGGGTTTTCGTGATTTGCTGGCGTCGTCGGCGGCTCGGGTTACCGTCGCTGAGCGCGAGGGCACGGTGCTGGGCTACACGGTGATGATTGTGGCCGCTGACGAGGCGGAGCTGGCCAACATTGCCGTTCGCGAAACGGAGCGTGGTCTGGGGCTGGGGCGACGCTTGCTTGAGGCGGCGCTGGCGGCGGCCGTAGAGGACGGCGTCATAGCGGTGTATCTCGAGGTGCGCGAGGCCAATGCGGCCGCTCGATCGCTCTACACCAGCGTTGGGTTTAAAACGGCAGGTCGCCGGGTCGGCTACTACGACAAGCCGCGCGAAGACGCGCTGATCATGCGCTGGGACGCTGCGTAAAAAAGATGATGCCTGTCAGATAAAGGTGATAGGTTTTGACCAGTGTGGTGGTAGCATGCGTGCGCCAACCGAAGTTCACCCCGTTTGCCAGGAGGCACCGTGAGTCGCAGTCTCAATAAGGCCACTCTGATCGGAAATGTCGGATCCGATCCCGAGGTTCGCAGCACGTCCAATGGTGGTCGTGTGGCAACCTTTTCGCTGGCCACAAGCAACATCTGGAACGACGCGTCAGGCACCAAGCAGGAAAAGACGGAATGGCACCGCTGCGTGGTGTGGAATCAGGGCAAGTCGGGGCTCGCCGACGTGGTGGAGCGCTACGTCAAAAAGGGCGAAAAGCTGTTTGTTGAGGGCGAAATCAACTATCGCCAGTGGCAGGACAAAGACGGCCAGACCAAATACACCACCGAAATCAAAGTGCGCGAACTGATCCTGCTGGGTGGACGCAGCGGCGGTGGTGACGACGACGACGCGCCGCGTCGCAGCAGTGCTCCGGCGAAGGCGGGAGCCAAGTCATCTGGCTCGGGCAGCGATGATTTTGCCGATTTCCCCGGCGCGCTGCAGGACGAAGACGACGATTTGCCGTTTTGATCGTCAAGCGGTCCCGATATCGATACGGGGGCGGTCGTTCCTGTTACGCACAGTGCCAGCGTAGTGACACTGCGTGCGTTACGGCCGCCACCGTGTCGGCGTCCCTCTCCATGAGAGAGTGTAACCGGTAGCCAGCACGGGTCTATCGAATCTCTCTCGCGTTCCCACCGTCCAGAGAGGTTTGCATCATGTTGCCTGTTCGCCCCAATCGCCAAGCGCCTCGCGCCAGGGCTGCCCACTCACGGTCCGATGCGGCCGAAGCTCAGCAGCTCCTGTTGCCGCTGGTGCTGGCGTTTGTGCTGGCGTTGCTGTTGGCCTGGCCAAAGCACGTACACGCACAGGCCGCTGGCACTACGACCACTGCCGCTTCGTCCGGCACGCACACGGTGCGTACAGGCGAGACGCTCTGGAGCCTGGCCGCCCGCTTCTATGGCAGCGGGCACAAGTGGCGCGAGCTCGCTGCTTCGAACGGCTTGGCCGAAGGGGGCGAGCGTGGAATATCGGTGGGACAGGTGCTGCGCGTTCCGCTTGAGACGCCCTCACTGGCTCAGGCGCGGGCGGCGATGGCCGAAGCGCCGCCCACTGCTACGCCTCGCGAGGCGGTTGCCCCTGCGGCGACCACATCGCAGCCGGTAAAACGCGTTGTAGCTGACGCCGTGCCTGCCGCTGTGGCTACCGCTGTGATTGCCGACGATTCGGTCGCGGTAAAGGCCGAACCTGCGGTCGTGGCAGAACCAGCCGCACCGGCGCCGATGGCGGCTCCGGAGCGTGGTACGCTCATGGGCGAGACCCCGCCCGAAACGCCTCGAGTGGTCAAGCTCGGCCTTGTGCGCCGAACCGACCTGGCGCTGGCCCGCGGCTCCGATAATGCCACGATTTTCCTCGGTCCGGAGCCCTTCAACGCCGACACCATGCAGGGCACGATTGACCTCGCAGGTAACGAGAGCTTTGTGGAGCCTGCAGGGCGCCGCGAAGGCGAGTATGCGGCGGCGCCGTTTGCCGTGGGCGTTGACGCGTGGAAATCCACCGGACGGGTGGGGCGTCGGTCGCAGTCGTCGGCGGTGAAGTCGATGGTACCGCAGCGCATGCAGACGCGCGACTTGGTGGAGTTTGCGGCGCCGGAAGGATTTGACGCGGTTCCGGGGGCCAGGCTTCTGGTCGTGGCGCCGGGTGTAGAGCTGGGCAACGGGGTGCGCATGGCCATGCCAGTTGGCA
>JBBSPO010000356.1:0-3782 GCA_038258695.1 Gemmatimonadales bacterium
ATGGATGATGCCACGCGCGCACGCGCATTCGAGCCGTTTTTTACGACCAAGGCGGTAGGCCAGGGAACCGGGTTGGGGCTGGCCACGGTGTACGGTATCGTCAAGCAAAGCGACGGGTACGTCTGGATTGAAAGCGCACCGCTTCGTGGAACGACGGTGTATGTCTGTTTGCCTCGCGTCGAAGCCGAAACCAAGGTGCCGCGGATCACGCCGACATCTGTCCCTACGGTTCCGGGGCCGCGCACGGTCTTGTTGGTAGAAGACGAAGACGGTGTTCGTGATCTCACGCGACGCGTGCTCGAACGGCAGGGTTATATGGTGCTGGTTGCGCGCGACGGCGTGGAAGCGCTGGCGCTGTTCGAAGACCACAAGAACGACATCGATGTGCTCGTGACGGATGTGGTGATGCCACGTTTGGGCGGTAGCGAACTGGTGAGCAAGGTGCGTGCGCAGCACATCGAGTTACCGGTGTTGTTCATGTCGGGTTACGCACGCAACGCCGCTATTCGTGGAGCACCAGGCGATCGGCGGACGCGGTTTTTGCAGAAGCCCTTTACCGTACCAGCGTTCCAGCAAGCGGTGGCCGAGCTGTTGGCCCATGCGCCCCCGAAGCGAGTGCGCGCCTGAGCGCTACAGGACGGTTGGTGTTGCAATCGCGACGTGCTCAAGCCGTTACTCCCCAGTTGTAGCGGAGAGAACTTCAGGGCTTGCCGGGCTTGAGCTTCAACGCCAGCCAATCTGCCAGAATGCCCAACGACTCTGCAGTCGGTGCGCGCTCGGGCAGACTCGCGTAACCAGATGGTACGCCTGACGGGTCGCGCTGAAACAGATGATTGGTTCGCGGTAATACGCGCACCGTCACGTCCTGATTCCCACCCATACGAAACGCGGTCGCCAGTGTGTCCGCTTGCTCGGCGGTCACCTGCAAATCGCGTTCGCCTTGCAATACCAGCACGGGCACGCGCACCATGCGAGCGGTGGGCACGGGATCATAGCTGATGAACTCGCGTAGCCACGGACTGCGTTGCGCGGTGCTGTCGAGCTGTTGCTGCGCGACTTTGAACATCGAGTCACGCGCCGCGGCAAAGCTTGACGGATAAAGTTGAGAAATTGCAGAACGTTGCTGAAATGCAATCACACGCCCGCCGGTGTACGCAGGGCCAGCCAACAGCGCGATCGCTGCGAGCGTCGAATCAGTGGACGCAACCAGCGGAGCAATCAATCCTCCTTCACTGTGTCCAATCAATGCAATGCGATCGCGGTCCACGTCGGAACGTGTTCGCAACCACAACACAGCCGCCTGAATGTCCTTCGCAAAGTCACGACTCGTTGCGGTGCCAAAGTCGCCGGTGCTCTGACCAACACCACGATCATCGAGTCGCAGCACGGCAATGCCGCGACGACCGAGCGTATCGGCGATCTGACGGAACAGGCGATAGCCCTCAATGCCCGCCAGCGCCGCATCGCGTTCCTGCGGCCCACTGCCGGAAATGGTGACGGCAACCGGGAATGGGCCTGCAGACCCGCGCGGCTTTGTAAGTGTGCCAGAAAGCACGTGACCCATCGGCGTACTCACACGCACCGACTCGGCAACATAGGGTGCGTTGTCGGGGGCATCGTACGAGATTGCAGGTGCTGGTGTTGCAAGCCGACCCACCAGCGCATCCAAACTGCTTGCCGATCCGCGAATCACAACGCCGCGCAGGTTCTGCGCCGGGACCGCACTCTGCAGCAACTCGCCGCTGTCGGAAAAGGTGTGGAGGCTGCTGACGCCCTGGATGGTCAGCTGCGTGGTGTCCGCACGCTGCGCAATGGCGAGTGGTGTGAGCTGTGCGCCGGAGGCCAACATCACCCAGGCCGTGTCTGCTGCAGCACCGGCAAGTCGCGCGCGGCGCTGCAGGGTCCAGGCAGCGTGCGACAAGGACTGGTTTACCAGCCATGTGGCACCCGCACGCGAAGGCAGTGTGGCTTGCGGCGCACCGAGCGATGCGCCGGCCGCGGGTGTGGCAAAGACATAGGCACTGTCGCCGCGCACACGCAATGTCAGGCGCTGCATTGGCGCTTCTGAATCACTGGCGCCCGGACGCCACGCTTCGATGGCGAGCGTTGATGTCCCCGTGGCTTCTTTCAACCGCTGTGTCCATCTGAGCCGCGGTTGACCTCGCAGGCGAAGATCACCAATGATCGTGGAGTCGGTGTGCTCCACGCGTTCGACGCCAAGTGTGTCAGCACCCAGCACGTACAACATCGTGTAGCCGGGCGGTGTGCTGGGCGACTGCGCGAACGCCAGGCCGGCGCCGATCGCGAGCAGCAGCAGTCCGACAATGGCCAACACCACGGGATTGGTAAACGGACGACGAAACGGTCGAAACATCATGATGCTCTCCAGTCAGGTATCCGAATCGGCATTCGTTGCCGAATCTGTAGTGCGCTTATTGGTCGCATTCGCCGACGCTTTGTCCGCTGCATCGGTGGATGTCCGACGTGTTGTCTCCACTGAACTCCGACCGGCCCGCTTGAGTGCGTCGCGCAGGAGAAACTCGATCTGCCCGTTGACGCTGCGCAGGTCATCGTCAGCCCATCGATGCACTGCGCTGAGTACATCACGGTCTATGCGCAACAGAAAAGGTTTGCGGTCAGCCATGAATGCGCGGGCGCTCAATCATAAAGATGGGCCACCTTAGTGATGAATCGTACCTGTGTTCACCACCGGTGTCACTGCACGGTCGGAACAGAGTACTACCAGCAGGTTGCTGACCATGGCCGCTTTTCGCTCTTCGTCAAACTCTACAATGTTTTGCGACGTCAGTTGCGCCAGTGCCATTTGCACCATGCCTACCGCGCCCTCAACGATCGTTTGCCGAGCGGCGACCACGGCGCTGGCTTGTTGCCGTTGCAGCATGGCAGCCGCGATTTCCTGTGCGTACGCGAGATGGCTGATGCGCGCTTCCATGACTGCAACACCGGCCTTGGCGAGTCGCTCGGTCAATGCTTCCAGCAGGCTCGCCGAGACAATGTCCGTGTGCGTGGACAACGAAATGTCTTCGTCACCGTGCGTGTCGTACGGATACTTGCTGGCCAGCGCACGCAACGCGGATTCACTCTGCATGTGCACGTACTCGGAATAGTCGGCGACTTCAAAAATCGCCTCGGCGGTATCGGTCACGCGCCACACCACGATAGCTGCAATGTCCACCGGGTTTGACCGCGCGTCGTTCACCTTGAGTTTGCCGGTCTCAAAGTTGTGAACGCGCAGCGAGACGGCCTGCTTGTGCATGAATGGATTGGTAAACCAGAGTCCGGGGATGCGTGTCGTGCCGCGGTAGTTACCAAAGAGTGTGAGCACTCGGCCTTCGTTTGGATTGACGATGAACAGGCCGGGCAACAGGGTCAGCGCCAGGATGGCCGAAAGCGCGGCGGCGATCATGATCGGCGCATCACGCGTCTTGGCCGCCACGACAAACATCCAGCCGCTGCCGAGCAGCGCCACGACGAGCAGGAGCAACACGGGAACGCCAGCGACAGGCTTGGCCTGGGACTCGTGGAATGTCATCAACGCCTCAGGAGACAGTGAAGAGACCGTAAAAGTGACAGCAGAATGATATCACTTGAATATCGAATACGGACGAGCTGCTTCCGGAGTTTCGCGGAGTTTCGCGGAGTGTGCGGGTGAGCTGTGGCCCGACTGATTGGTGGGCGCGGCGTTGGTGAAGCGCGTAGTTTGCGGTCGTGACTCTGACCCTCTCGTCCACAGCCCGGTCGTTTTCGGTGGTTCCCGACTC
>JBBSPO010000357.1:0-3770 GCA_038258695.1 Gemmatimonadales bacterium
CACTGGCCGCTCGCGTGGATGTAGGAACGCGCACCATGGAAATGACGCCGGGCCGCTCAGCGACATCCGGTGCACTGGCCGCCCGCACTGATGCCTCGTTCAAAGTGCGCCTGGCCCCTGACTCAGCGCGATGGCTCGAAGCCAGTCTGCTCGCGCTCGACGAGCGTCAGCGTTGGCAAAGCGCCACGCTCTTCAACTTTGGCGACAACCAGCAGATCAACGGTCGCCTCGCCGGTGCGTGGCAGCGCGGACGTCATCGCATCGCGCCCACGATCTCGTCGTCCGTGTTCAGTCACACATCGCTGGCCAGTCGCGTCGCACTGCCCGTTGCCGGCGACACGGGACAGCGACAGGAGCAGCGCCTGTATCAGGCCGAACTGATGTACAGCACGGGTTTTGGCAACATGGCGTCACGCAACATCATTGATGCGGCAGGCATGAGTACTGCGTCGCGCACCACCCCGCGTCACGCGCTCTATCTTGGTGTGCAGGTTCGACGCGATGAGACGCAGTCGGTGCGCGTCACCGGTGGCCTGCGCTCGCTCACCATGATTGAGCCGTTTGCGCAGCTTGAGGTTCGGGCAACCGACGCGCTTTCCGTCGTGCCTGGCGTGCGCGTTTCGCACAGCGATTTGTGGGGCACGTATGTCACGCCTCGACTGGCGGCACGCTGGCATGTGGCAGAGGGTGTAACGCTGCGTGCATCGGCCGGAGACGGCTTCCGTGCACCGGATTTCCGCGAGTTGTACATGTTTTTCCAGAACACATCGGCCGGTTATGCGGTGTTTGGCAACGATGATCTCACACCCGAGTCGTCGCGCAACGTAAGCGTTGGCGCCGAGTGGACAGCAGCCGGTCAGTACCTTCGCGCGCAGCTGTTCCACAACAACTTTGAAGATTTCATTGAAACGCGACCGATCACGGCGCCTGGTCAGGTGCTGGCTTTTGAGTATGCCAACGTTGACAACGGCATGACGCGCGGCGTGGAGCTCGAAACCGGGCTTACGCGCGGGTCAATGCGGATTGAGGCTGCCTACAACGGCTTGTCTACACGCGATAACGCGACGGCTGGTGCATTGCTTGGTCGTCCCACGCACTCGGCACGTACAACTGTTGGCCTGCTGCTTCCGTTCAGTGTGCGCGCCAACGTGACCGGTCTCTTTACCGGTCGCACACCAATGCAGCGCGACGCAGCAACCGGCGTCATCACCAGTTGGCGCGATGCATTTACGCGTGCAGACGTTCGCCTCGCGCGTCCGCTACCAGGCGCACGCGCCGTGGAGCTGGTAGTTGGCATAGACAACCTGTTTGACTCTCAGCCAGCGCAGTGGGCTGGCTTCGCCCGGCGGCACGTGTACACCGCCTTTTCCATGAACTTCAACTCCACCACACTCAAATAATGCGCCCCGCACTCTCTACTCCCAGTCGCATGCGTACTGTGCGTCGTCGTGTGTCGCAGCTCTTGCTCGCTACACCAATGCTCATGCTGCCCTTTTCGTCTGCCATCGCGCAAAGCAAAGACGTGCGCGGCACGATCGTGATAGCGCACGGTGGTGACTCGTTATGGAACGAAGGCGTACTCGCGGCCGCACGCGAGGCGCGTACCGGTGGCCCGGTGGAAGTCAGTTTTCTGATGGGCAAAGGTGCAGCCACGGCGCGGTTCCAGGACGCAGTCGCGAAGTTGGACGCGCAAGGCGTGTCATCCATTGCCGTGGTTCCGCTACTCGTCTCCAGCCACAGCGGCCACTACGACCAGATTCGCTGGCTGGCCGGTGAAGATGTTGCACTCAACGACATGATGCAGCACCACTTGCACATGAACGGCATTGATCGTTCGGCAACGCGCACACCCATTCTCCTTACCAAGGCGCTTGATGCGTCAACGGAAATGGCGCGCGTATTGGCTGATCGTGCCACGGCCATGGCAAAGGAACCGGCAGCCGAGGCGCTCATGATTGTGGGTCACGGCCCCAACTCCGCCGAAGACTACGCAGCCTGGATGCAAAACCTGCGTCCGGTTGCCGATTCGGTGAAGGCGTGGACCGGTTTCCGCGATGTGCGCGTGGAGCTGGTGCGTGATGATGCGCCCGCAGCGGTACGCGCTGAAGCGGTGCTGCGCGTGCGAGAGCTGATTGACATGCAGCGCATGCTTACCGGCCGTGAAGTGGTGGTGGTACCGGTGCTGGTGTCCAAGGGCAGCGTCAGTCGCGACAAGCTACCCCAGGACATTGCCGGCACGCCTTCCCGCTACACCGGTGAGCCGCTACTGCCGCACTCGGCGATGGCGCGCTGGATTGAACGGCGCGTGCGTGAAGCGCAACCGCAGAGTGCGGTGGGCGAGAACGTTCAACAGCATGTGAAGCATTGAGAAACGGGGTGCAGTGGAGTCCCGTATTCCACTGCGCCCAATTCAGCCGCGAGGCCCGGTCCAGAAAATGACCGTGCCACAACCGCTACCGATAGCCGCGAACTGCGGCGGTGCCATTGTAAACCGGTTGTAAACCTCGACGGCACGGATGTCGCTGGCAAAAATGAAAGTTTCAATGTTTTCCGCAGCCTCAAACCCCATCGCCATACGATCAATCACGACGAGCGGTGAACAACCGCCAGTCATCATGATGCGTTCAGCGCCGGCGACACCATACGCCGGCCCAATCATCACGCCCGGCATCCGGCGCAGCAGGTCAGTGACGCGCAACGGATTGCGCAATGCAACCTGCGCCGGATCGAGAAAATAGCCCCACCCACTGTTGCGGCGTTCATTGAACTCCTCAAGCCCGCGCATGCGGGTGAGTCGGTCGGCGCGTACCATCACTGGATCGAGGGCAATGAACCGCTCCATGTCCACCGATACGCTCACCACCTCGCCGCCAATGATGTCGATGGGTACGTAGGCTGGTGAGTAACCAAGTGCACGCGCCTCCAGCGTATGGGTGCCGGGCGGCAGTGCCGTCAGCGCAAAGGCACCGTTGTCCGCCGAAATCACTTCGGTGTTGGCTGACGATACAGACAGTCGCACGTTGCTCAGCGGTGCACCATCCGGGCGCTTCACGCTACCTCGCACGATGCCCACGCGGGTTTGCTGCTCTGCACTGGCTATCGACGGACCAACAAACAAGTCGCGCAACAGCAACCCGTTTTCCGGAACGGTTGCGTCAACAAATCCCGACGAGTCTTCGCCACTCCACGCGCGCACGCTGATCACGCCACGCGCCGGCGCGCCGCACACAATAAACTGCCCGGCCGCGTCTGTTTGCGACACGCGCTGCGCAGTGGTACTCTCCATTCCATATTGCGTAAACGAGATGTCCGACCACGCTGCGCGAACGGTCCCAGCTACGGTGCGCCGGTCCGGAATGGCTTGACGCAATTTGCCAATCATCATGCCCGAAGAATCAGCGAAGTTGCGCAGCCCGCAGTATCGCACGATCAGACTTGGAACGGATGGCACACTGAGCGCGACAGCCGCAGCGTCTCCTTCTGATAACGCTACCAAAAGCGTCAGCTGACGCATTCCGAGTGAATCAAGCCGCGCATGTGCGGCCCCGATGAGATACGTACCGGGTGCAAGCGAGTCAAAGCGGAACCGCCCCTGCTGATCGGCTTGCGTACTGCGCAACAGCGCGAGATCCTCACTGCGCGCCAGGTCCAGCTGCGCACCGGCCAGCGGTCGTGACGAGGTACTGTCAAACACAACTCCGGCCAGCGCCGCCTGACCAACAGCCGGTGGTGCCGATGGCACCTGCGCCGCGAGCAGCGACGGTTGCATG
>JBBSPO010000358.1:0-3763 GCA_038258695.1 Gemmatimonadales bacterium
CGCGAGCACGCGTGACAAATCGACGATTTTGACGCCAGAAAGCGGTTGTGACTTCATAGATACTTTATAGTGTCGTTATACTGTTGTTATTACCGAGAAATAATCGAGTATTTTGCAAATTGCCCCGTTCTGCGCTCAACCGAAAATAGTAGGCGCAAACCCTCTCAAAGTAGGTCACCGTACCTTGCGTAATTGACCAGAAATCATATAGTTACAGCGCTCACGTTCGACTCACTCCGGCGCCGGCTGCCCCTTGGGCGCCGAAGCGGTGTGCTTATGTGCTTTCACACTGGGACCTCACCGTCCCTGATTGCCCCGATCGGTCGATTCGCTCGACTGTATTCTGGTGGCAGGAGATCCATTGTCCATGGCCGATAGTTCGCTGGATAGCGATTCGTCAGCAGAAGCACAAACACCGGCACCAGCGTCGCCACCGCCGCGACGCGGACCGGGACATCGCGGCGCTGACGCCAGCGATACCGCCGCTGAAATGGCCCGCCGCGCTCACGAAATCAGTCTCGAAGCCGGTAGCCGCATGTCGGCAACCATGACGGCAGTTGTCCGATCCGCGGCCGGCCTCACCGCCTTTGCGATCGAAAGTGCACGCGAACTCATCCATTACATGGTGCGACGCGGGCAGATGAACGCCGACGAAGCCGAAGCACTCATTGCCGAAGCCGAAGCGGCGTACATCGAAAAGCATGGTGCGCTACCGAAGCCGGAGCCGCCAAAGCCCGCGCCCAAGCCACAGCCGTTAAATGTGCGCCCGCCTCAGCCTGCGGCCGCGCCCAAACCGGCGCCCAAGCCAGCGCCGGCACCGGTCGCTGAGGCCGTCGAGCCCGATCCGGAACCAGAGCCAACCCCTCCCGCCAAAAAGCCGGCCGCCAAGACGGCGGCCAAGTCGCCGTCCAAGGCTGCCAGCCCGAAGTCAGCGACCGCCAAAACCAGCAAGGCCGCCAAAGCACCGGCGGCCAAGGCTGCGCCGCCCACCAAGGCGGCAAAACCCCCCGCCAAACCGGCGGCTAAAGCTCCGGCCAAGGCCCCCACCAAGTCAGCGGCCAAGGCACCAGCAAAAGCCGCCAAAACCTCCTCCAAAGCCGCCGCCAAGGCACCGGCAAAAGCCGCCAAAACGCCGGCTAAGAAGGCCTCAAAAAAGAAATAGCACCGCATGACGAACATCGCGTCGCTCTCCGCGAGCGCGCCAACCCGCCTCGACTTCGGGGGTGGCTGGACAGACGTCCCGCCCTTTCCTGAAGAGCGAGGCGGTTTCGTATGCAATATCGCCATTGAGCGACGTGCAACGGTCACGCTGCGCCAGCTCAAACCCGGTGAGCCACTGCCCCAGTCTGCGCTCGCCGACGCCGCCTGCCGGCAAGCGGGTCTCGAAAACGTCCACATCACCATTGACAGCGATTTCCCCGTGGGCGCCGGACTGGGCGGCTCAAGCGCGGCGGGCGTGGCGTTGGCGGCCGCCATTGCAGCCTGGCAGGAACGCAGTCTCTCGCCGCAGCAGCTGGCCGAATGGAGCCGAGCCGTTGAAGTGCAGCAACTCGGTGTGGCCGGCGGGCGACAGGATCACTACGCCGCGGCCTTCGGTGGCGCACTGGCGCTGGAGTTTGCGCACGACGTAGGCGTGAGCCCTATCCCGCTCTCCCCAGAGACGGTCAGCGCGCTCGAATCCCGCTGCATCGTGGTGTACACGGGTGAGTCCCGAATCTCCGGCACCACTATTCGCGGCGTGCTCGATGGCTACGCAAACGGGCGCCCGGAAATAGTCCTGGCGCTCGACCGCATGGCGGCCCTGGCCCGACTCATGTCTACGGCGCTCGCCCACGGTTACATCGATTCGCTGGGCGCACTCGTGGGTGAACACTGGACCCATCAGCGAGCGCTGCATCCGGGCATCACCACCGATCGCATTGACGCGCTCATCTCCGGGGCGCTCAGCGTTGGTGCACTCGGCGGCAAGCCGTTGGGAGCGTCCGGTGGCGGTTGCGTGCTGCTGATCGCACCACAAAATCGGATTGACGACGTGCGTAATGCCGCACAAGGACTGGGCACGCTGCTAGACTTTCGGATCGCCAGCCAAGGTGTCAGTCTTTTCCGCTAGCCCCACGCCGTCCCTCAGCCGTTCATGTCTTCACGCTTCCCACTCGACCCGATCGCGCTCACCCAGGCGCTCGTGTCCATCGACTCCCGTAACCCCGACCTGGCTCATGACGGGCCCGGCGAAAGTGCGGTGGCCAACCGACTGGCCAACATCCTGTCGGGCTGGGGCTTTGCGGTGTCGGTCACCGACGTCGTCCCCGGCCGTCCCAACCTGATTGCACGCATAGGCCCCACCGGTGTCTCACCGCTGGTGCTCAACGGACATCTGGACGTGGTGGGCACCGAAGGCATGACACACCCGCCGTTTGAGCCAATCCGCCGAGATGGACGCTTGTACGGGCGAGGCTCCACTGACATGAAGGGCGGCGTGGCGGCAATGTGTGTGGCCGCCGCCCGCGCGTCGGTGCGCGGCGCACTGGCCAGTGAAATGATCATCACCGCCGTGTGCGATGAAGAGTATCGAAGCATTGGCACCGCCGCGTTGATTGCCGATGGACTCTACGCCACCGGCGCCATTGTCACCGAACCCACACGCATGGCCATTTGTCCGGCGCACAAAGGGTTTGCCTGGTTCGATGTGCTGCTGAAGGGACACGCCGCGCACGGAAGTCGCCCTGATGTGGGTATTGACGCCATCGCCCACGCCGGCTTGTTGCTGGCGGCCATGGTGGAGTACGAGCAGTCAACGCTGCAGACACGCGCGCACCCGTTGCTCGGACACGCCTCCATGCATGCGTCAACGATTGCGGGCGGCACGGGATGGTCCACCTACCCAGAGCAGTGTCAGCTGCAGATTGAGCGCCGCACACTGCCCGGCGAAACGGCCCAACAAACCCTGGACGAGCTTGAAATGCTCTGCGCGCAGATTGCAAAACGGTACACAACGTTTCAGGCCACCATCACCCAGCATACGGCGCAACCACCCAACGATGTCGCACTCGACAGCCCGTTGGTGCACGCGCTGAACAACGCGCTTGCGTCGCACCAGCTGGCGGCCCCCATTTCCGGTCTCTCGTGCTGGACCGACGCGGCGCTGCTCACCGCGGCCGGTATTCCGGCAGTCTGTTTTGGTCCCGGCGATATCGCGCGCGCTCACGGCGCCGAAGAATGGATTGACGAGCGTGAACTGCTGGCCGCGGCCGACGTGCTCGAAACGGTGTGTGCGAACTGGGGACGTGTATGGCCGGACTGACCGTGGCGCAATACGACATTCTTGAACGCGCCATTGATCGTGGTAATCGCGTGATGATTCGACGTCGTCAGCACGAATACGTTGTGGTGCCCGAACGCATCACGTCGCAGGGCAGTCGCGAACAGCTGATCACACGTCACCCCACCACCGGCGACCGGATGGTGTTCCAACTCGATGAACTGGACGCGCTGGAGGCCATCAAGTGACGGCCCAACATGCACTCGTCGCGGTGTACGCCGATGAATCATGCCTGGGCAACGGACAGGCCGGCAACACGCCCGGCGGCGCGGGCGCACTGGTGGAATATCAGCTGCCCGACGGATCACTGCGCCGATTTGACTTGTGGTTGAGCGAACCGGACACCACCAACAACCGCATGGCGCTGCGCTCGGTCAGTGACACCTTCGATGCGATTTCACGAAAGGGCAGCACGCTCAGCATCCGCTTTACCACCGACTCGCG
>JBBSPO010000359.1:0-3740 GCA_038258695.1 Gemmatimonadales bacterium
AATCTTATGGCGTGTCGAACGTTGCAGTTCGCCGTACACGGTGCTGACAGCGTTTCGCGCATTCAATGCTATGAAGATTTGTGTTCCCACTTTCACGGAGATCTCGCCATGCGGCTCGTCAGACATTTGAAACTAGCAGTCATCCTAGGTTTGGGTACGGCAATCCTTGGGCTTCACTCGACAGCGATGGCATCAGAGTGTGATTTCACGTTTACTAATACCGAGGCAATGCCCTGCTTTGCCCAGTTCTTTCAGTGTCAAAACCTACCCGGGAACCCGTACACTTACGAAGAATGTCGCGGTGCGCTGGATGGCTGTTCGTATGGATTGTGTTTAACGCTGCATCCCTTCTGTACGGAAGAATGCGCGAGTCAAACCGGATCCGGCGGCAGTGAAGTGTAAATGAGGCAATGTGCTTGCGTCTGTCCGATGAACACGCTTCAAGGGGCATGCAGTGAAATCAAAGCGGTCGCGCGTTGACGTGCTGTTCACGCTATTAGCTTTTGCTTTAGCCGGCGTTTTGGTCACCACGTGGAGAACGCAACAGCAGCGACGCAATGGCCGCGCTGCTGCGGTTGCGGCTTCCGAACGCAGACTCTCCGGTGGTACGTTGGAGACGTTGGCGATGGTAGATGCCCACGGCGAAGAACAAACATTGCGCCTTACAGATGGTCGTGCGCGTGTGGTCATCGTGCTGTCCACCTCTTGCCAAGCTTGCAAGCGATCAATTGTTCAGTGGGAAAGGCTTGCCCAGGATGCCGGCGGTACCGAGGCCTTGGTTTTTGGCCTTGAACCAGTCGCTGATATATCTCGGTTCATCTCAAACGTGCGACTTCAGCCGATGCAGCTTTCTGAGCAGCAGCTTCGGTTTGCGTTTCCGTCGCCGTACATCCCTATGACTTTCGTGACCGTAGGGGACGGACGTATTGCGCACGTAACGATTGGACTTTTTACTGATTCCGACAGGCAACGTGCACAGGCGGTTTTGGACAGCTTGGCCCGCTCGAAAACTGGAGTAGGAACGGGTGTAGCCATCAGACTAACCACAAAGAAGCGTAGTCTGACCGACATTGAGCAGCAAAGTCACTCCTTCGCTCGCATCGCTCCCAAGCGGTTACCGTGAGGCTGCGTTCAGATGAACAACAGGTATACACCAAACAGCCAGTTGGTTAGGAACGGTGCTCAACGCTCCATGTCCCTCCGGCTCCCGAGTTTGTGCAAACCGGTCGTATGGATGGCTCTCTTCGCTTCGGCGTTTGGCTGCGACAATACTGCGCATGAAGAAGAACTATCCAACCTTGCTGTACCGATTAATGCGTGGGCAGCAGACGTAGACACGCTGGCTGGCCAATACAGTGTCGTGATGCGCCCAGCTGAGTTTTGGGATAGCGTGCTTGTGGTGCCGGACCTGGCTGAAGGCCTGCTTTGGAAGATCGATTTGGTGACCGGCGAGAAGGCGGCATTTGGCTCCCTTGGATCGGGGCCCGGCGAGTACCCTCGCGTGTCGTGGGCGATGAAAGTACACCCTGACTCTGTGGCAATCGTTCAAGGGAATACCTATATGCCGTTCCCCATCATCTCGGTGAAGAGTGGGGGAGGGCGCACGATGCGCGTCGAGGGTCGCACGCTCGATCCGCAGGCCTCGATATCCACTTTTGTGAGCCAACCAAGATTCCGCTACGCTGATACCCTCGGGTATCTCTACGCAACCGTAAGCCGATTCAGCGATGATGATTCAGAGCCCCAGTGGCCTGCAGCGATGCCGCTTGCGTCAGTGCCGACAAATCCTCTACTTCGGTTTTCTGTTCTCGACGGACGGGTTGACACAGTTGGCGTGGTGCCAGTTGACCTGAAGGCCCCTGACCTTGAAACGCTTCCCAATCGATCGCGAGTACGCGTGTCGGCGGGATGGTACTCTCCATTTAACGGCTGGATAACACTGCCGGACGGAAGATCGGTCTTGGCGAATGGCGGCTCGTATGTTCTGGAAGTTGTGGGAGTTGATGGCGATCTTGCGGGGCCTTTCAGAGTCGAGCACCCTATAATCCCTGCGTCGAGCAACGGCTACGAGGAATATCTGGATAGCGCACGACAGAGGTCGTCCGCGCTCATGCGAAACACTTTGACGCGCGCCAACGTCACCGTGAGGCCGCCCGAGCAGGAACTTTCCTTTCCGCAAAAGCCCGCCACCCTGCCACCGCTCGGTTTTAGCGGCAATCGCGGAATGCAGGGGAGGGGAAACGTTGTTTGGGTTCCGGTCAACGTAGAAGAGCCGCCTGCACGTGAAGTTTGGGACCTGGTTAACTTCTTTGCCCGCACGCGATTGTGCCGCGTCGCGCTGCCGAGCAATCAGCGATTGTTACTCGTCACCACAAATGGCGCTTACGTCTCAGCGCGCGACGAATGGGACCTGGAACGGATTGTGCTGTACCGACCAGGGGCTGGGGAATGCGCACGGCGCGCGTACGAAACGGAACCCAGTTTCTGACCCACCCAACAGATTCAAGGCTCTTCAGGAAATAGTGTGGGTGCGTAGCTTCCAGCCAGACCTTTTGGCGAGGAGGTGCGACGGCGGACGATCGCGCGTTATATTAGAAGGGTCTGGGAATGGAGCAGCCGTGGGAGGTCGAGCGCATCGAGCTGCGCACGGAGCCGCAAGCAGTCGACGTGTGGGTGGGCGCGACACCAAGCACCTCGTTCACGTGACCCAAGAGGGGGGAGGCCTCCCCTATCTACGATCACGCGGAGCACCGGTGGCGGCACTTGGATACGTGCCAGCTTCGGATGTTGTTGTGCGCTCGGATCCCGCGCGTCTCATGCGCGAGGCATGGCGTCACGACGGTGTTGGTGGCCTGAGCGGACGCGGGTTCGCGTTTCACGCTGTTGTTCGTGCGACTGGCGATTGAGTGGCTGAAAGAGGCGACGCCGACCGCGGTGGTCCGACGCCTCGGCCTGTCCTGGGATGCAGCCCGCGGCATTATGGAGGGGGCTGTCCGCCGGGGCCAGCAGCGCCGACAGCCGACGGTCGTGTCCCATCTCGGGATCGACGAAAAGAGCTTCCTGACGCGACATCAGTACGTGAGTGTGGTGGTCGAAGGGATAGGAATTTCAATCGGGGTCGGTCGACGATCCGTCGAGCATACGGCGCGATCGCCGACCTCGCCAGCGCCGCGAGACAGGCGGCGGCGTGCCCTCCGTCTCGCACGTGCGCCGCGAGCGCCGTGAGAACGGCGGTGCTCGTTGGGGGGCAGATGCTGGCGGGGCCCAATCGGGCGCGCCGATGTGTCAGTGATCGTGTGAAATTCCCCAGGGAGTGATCGTCTCAAATTCCCCACCCCCCAAACAGGGAGCTGGGTTATGACAGCAGGACTGGGGGTGAGGGAAGTGCATGGACAAGCGCGACCGGTGACATCTTCGGAACACTCGTGTCCAGGAGTGTTACCGGTGGTGAGTGAAACGATGGTGGAGCAGGTGGTGGCGGCCATCGGTCGCGGGGAGTCGTTGTCGTCGATCGCCCGCGCGTATGGACTGGATCGCAAGACGGTCCGCGCGTGGAGTCGTCGCGGGGCCTATCAAGAGCGAGTCGTACGGGCCGCGGTGTCGCGGCTCGATCCGTACCGGACGTGGCTCGCGGCGCGGGCCCCGGAGGTGGACTACAATGCGGCCGTGTTGTGTCGTGAACTCCGCGACCGAGGCTTTACGGGGTCGGCGGTGATTGTGCGACGGGCCGTGCGCCCGCT
>JBBSPO010000360.1:0-3712 GCA_038258695.1 Gemmatimonadales bacterium
CGATGTCGAGCCCACCCAACCAAATCGATTCCTGTGACGCAGACTGGTATGTGGCGTAGATGGAGCGGGCAGCGCGCTCAGATTCATCCCAGGTCACGACGCCGAGTGGGAGTGCGGAGAGACCGGATTGACCAGCCGCACCGTTCACGAGCGCCGCGACGACGCCGTCACGCAGCGCAGCGGGCAGACCAGCGCCTGCGAAAATCGGCGCCCAGAGGTCCGTGAGGTAGGCCTGCATTGCCTGCGGAGCTGTCACAACAACCGGGGTTGCCTGTGCAGCCGACAGACCCACATCACCGCGCTGCTGCGCCCAGACGGAAAGATCGAGGTTGACGCGATCACCGAGGAACGCCTTGTACCCAACTTCGTACGTGTTGTTGAACGATGCATTGAGCGGCGCAATGTCAGACAAGGCCTCCGACGACGAAATCAATGTGTTGCCCAGCAGCACGAGCGACGGAATCTGCTGTGCCGTGGGCGTATTGCTGGCCGCCGACTGCACAAGACCGGGAGCCAGCTGTGCGGCGATGGCGGCCGCCGTCGCTTGCGGCTGACCAGCCTGCTGAAGCGCACCAGTGATGATGGCTCGCAGCGATCCGGTGACCTGGGGCCCGGCTCCAACGAACACGCCCTGCAGTGCCCCACCGGCGTTCACACCGGTAAAGCCACCGCCGGTAAATGGTGAGCGCATGCACAGACTGCCGACGGCACTCCCGGTGCAGTCGCGACGAAACTGGAAACCCTCTTTGGGAGGGTTGCCCTGAACCCGTACGTCGTAGGGGTTGATGCCGGCCGCGCGGCTCCGGACAAGATCCAGGAAGAAGGCAAAGTTGGCAGGCGTCTGGAAGGCCCGATTGTACGACACACGAAACGTCTGCCGATCGGTCGGTTTGAAGAGCAGCGCGGCGCGCGGTGAAAAGAAGAGCCCATCAACCACATTGTTTCCGTCAATGCGCGCCGAGCCAACGAGGTCGAACTGGTCCGTGAGCTTGGTGGTGGACTGCACATAGCCGCCCCACTCGCGAACGTTGTCGTCGGCCTCATTGCGACCGTTGATCGTGCCGCCGGTTTCCGGATTCGTGGCGATGTAGTCTACGCCGTAGGTGAGCACATGCTTGCCATCCATCAAATCAAAGCCGTGCTGGGCCTGGCCTACGATGACGTTGGACTTGTCGACGATCGGCTGTCCGCTTTGCAGCAGGAACGTGCCGGACGTGCTCAGCGAATCATCGTTGCCTGCGTTTGACGAGTTGATAAACGCTTGTGCAAAGAAACGGCCCCAACGAAACCGCTGCTGCAAGTTGGAATACGTCCAGTTCCTGATTTGCGATGAACCGTTGGCGCCTGTCAGTTCGAGCGCGTTACCGATCTTGGTATATCCAAGCGTAGTGATCAACTCCATGTCATCTCTCGGGCGCACATCAAACCGCGCCTCTCCGGTAAAGCGCTCAATCCCGAAGTCACGAATATTGGCCTGACCGCTCCGTCCTGGCGGCGCGACCGCCGGAAACAGCGCGGGTTCGGACGGATCCTGAAACTCCCAGTCGCGTCCTGTCATGTACTCACCCGACAGTTTCAACGCGGATTTATCCGTCAGTATTTGCGCATGGCGTGCACCGACGCGAAGTACGGAGCGTTCGCCGCCGTCCACCGAGATCGTTGTGCCCTCAGAGTTGAACGGTGACTTGGTGATGATGTGCAGCACGCCGTTGGCACTGTTCGGCCCATAGAGCGCCGAGGCCGGACCAAGCAGAACCTCCATGCGATCGATGTCCTCGTTCGTCCCGGTAAAGAGGAACGGGACATTGACACGCAACGACGGAACGCCCGCGAACCGATAATCCTGCAGCATCAGCATGCTGCCGGAAAAGGCATTGTTGAAACCACGCGTTACGATGTTGGACTGCACCAGGCCGCCCTTGTTGATGTCGACGCCGGCAGTGCTCCGCAAATGGTCGGCCGCCGAGAGCGACGGCCGTTCCGAAATGCGTTCGCTGGAGATGACAGAAATCTGAGCTGGTGCGTCGAGCACCTTTTCCGGTTGGTTGCGTGTGGCCGTGACCGCTGTCGTCGTGAGCATGTTGACCGCCTCCGCCAGCGTCACGTCGGTAACCGTTGGCTGACCGTCGCGCACCACCACGTTTGGCGTTCTCTTTTCCTGATACCCGATTCGCCGTACGATCACGGTGTAGGTGCCGGCGGGCACGTTGACAATTCGATACGCACCGTCGTCGGCGGACACGGTGCCAAAGTTGGTGCCCGCAATTTGCACCTGCGCTGCGGCCACAGCCACGCCGGACGCGGCGTCGGTGACTTTACCGGTCACAATGCCGGTTTGCGCGTGCAGCGATGCAGCGGGGAGAGTGAGAGCGCCAACGAGTGTGGCACAGGCGGCCACACACCGGCGAAAAACGCGGAGCGACATGTCAAACCTCAAAGCAGAGGATGGTCACTGCGAAACCATATGAGGCTGGAAGCGCAATCGTGCTTGCAGCCAGGAGGGAGACCGCTGGCAACGCCATTCCCGCTTCGGAAGGGCAGAGCCAGCCAGCTGCCCCAACAATCGCGTGAGTGAGCGCGATCGTCAATACGTGGAGCAAACGTTATTCAATTGGAACATTATTCCGCTTGACGTCCGCAAATCCGATCCAACTCATCCAAACCAACCAGCACCTCTCTCGGTTTGGATGCACCGTCCGACGGCGACAATACTCCCGCCTCCTCCAACTGGTCGATAATCCGGGCCGCCCGTCCGTATCCCACCTTCATTTTTCGCTGCAGCAACGAGGTGGATCCCTGACGCTGGTGAATCACGATCTCGGCTGCTTCACGAAAACGACTGTCGCGATCTTCATCACCACGACTGTCATCGTCCTCGCCATCCTTGCTGGCGTCAAGGGCGCGCACCGTCTCCAGAATATCCGTTTCCCCCACCGCTTCAGCCGCCGCGGCGATTCCGGCACGCTTGTCGCGTTCGGCACCGTACCAGGCCATGAGCTGCTCGGTTTCTTCGCTCGACAAATACGCGCCCTGCAACCGTGACGCCTCAGAGCGACCGGGCGGGATAAACAGCATGTCACCATTACCCAACAGCGCTTCCGCACCCGCGCCGTCAATGATGGTGCGACTGTCGACCTGACTGGCCACGCGGAACGCAATGCGACACGGAAAGTTGGCTTTAATCAAGCCGGTAATCACGTTCACACTCGGACGCTGCGTGGCCAGAATCAGATGAATGCCGATGGCGCGCGCTTTCTGTGCCAACATGGCAATCGGTGTTTCCACTTCGCCCTGCACCGTCATCATGAGATCAGCCATCTCGTCAATCACGACCACGATGTACGGCAGCAATCCGGCCGTGTACGTGCGGTCTTCGAACGCAACATCGGGCGAACGTGGCGTCTTAAGCGCAGGCCCCTCACCAGCCTCGTGCGCCGCTGCCCGCTTGTTGAACTCCTGCAGATTGCGACACGCATTGGCCTCGAGCAACCGATAGCGTTCCTGCATTTCCATCACGGCCCACTTGAGCACGGCCGCCGCGTCGCGATTGTCCGTAATCACCTTGTGTCGCAAATGCGGCAGCGTGTTGTACACACTGAGCTCAACCATTTTGGGGTCCACCATCAAAAAACGCAGCGTGCGCGGCGTATGGCGGTACACGAGACTGGTAATGATGGTGTTCACACACACCGACTTGCCGCTGCCCGTGGCA
>JBBSPO010000361.1:0-3707 GCA_038258695.1 Gemmatimonadales bacterium
AACCGGGCCGCGGCGCCCGTACGAAGCGGTCGTATTAACGCCCCGGAACTGCTGGGGCTGCCACGTTCTGGCGCCAATATGTGTTGCAACTCACAACATGGCAATAGAAAAGATCGCGGAAGATCATGTCCCGCTTGAACGTACGCGCCCGAACCTCACGTAATATCGAGGTCGGTCAGCATTCCCTCCGCCTGGTACTCCCGCAACTTGCGATACAAGGTGCGCTCTCCTATTCCCAGCAACTCCGCCGCCTTTCGGCGATTACCGCTCGTCTGGCGCAACATCGCTTCAATCGCCCGACGTTCAATCTCGGCCATCGTTGTCTCCGGCCCGACCGATATCACGCTCGGAGGCGTTGTCTGGTCCTGAGGCGGGATGCCGCCGCCAGAGATCCCTCCAACCCAACCGTCACCGTTCACCGGCCCACCGATTCCGGCCACCGCGTGCACCTCGCCCATCCAGCCGGCAGATGACGGGCGCTCTTCAACGTCCATTCGACGACGTAGTTCCTCGACCTGTAACTTGAGCTCCACCAGCGACCGCACAATGAACTCGAGCTCACGCCCCTGTGCACGCTCCCCCTCGCGCACCACGGCTCCCACCGGCACCGGCAACAACCGACGGCCCCCGGACTCCCGGATAGAGCGCGGAATATCCGACGCACCGATCTCATGGCCCGGAGACAGCACCACCATACTCTCTACAAGATTACGCAGCTCACGCACATTACCAGGCCACGCATATGTCACAAGCAGGTCCAGCGCCTCGGCGGAAATCCCGTGGAACGGTCGGTCATGCTGCGCGCTGAACTCACGCACAAAGCGGCGCACCAGCAACGGTATGTCGTCCCGACGCTCGCGAAGCGGCGGCAAATAAATGCGCAGCACATTGAGCCGATAGTACAAGTCGGCGCGGAACGAACCCTCTCCGACATGCTCCCGGAGCGGACGGTTGGTGGCCGCCACCACGCGTACGTCAACCGGAATGGTCTGCCCCCCACCCACACGCGTGAACTCCCGCTCCTCCAACACGCGCAGCAACTTGACCTGCGTACTGCCCGGCACCTCGCCAATCTCGTCAAGGAACAGTGTGCCGCTGTCGGCGAGCTCAAAACGACCCAACCGACGCTCCGCCGCACCGGTAAACGAGCCCTTCTCGTGCCCGAACAGTTCGCTCTCAAGCAACGTTTCGGGCAACGCGCCAACATTCACGGCAATAAATGGACGCGATCGTCGAGGGCTGAGCCGGTGAATGGCCCGGGCGACGAGCTCCTTGCCGGTGCCGCTTTCGCCTTCAATGAGCACGGTGCTGGTGACGGGCGCGATTTGTTCGATCTTCACAAGCACTTCGCGAATCGCTTCTGATTCCCCCACCAGCCCCGTGAGCTCGCCCAGCGCGTTGCGCTCCAGACGGCGCAACACAGCGTCCGCCACTTCCTCAATGTCCACCGGTTTGGCTATGAGCTCGGCGTAGCCTGCACCGCGCAAGCGCGCCCGCAGGGCATCGTCAGAGACATCGGTAAATCCGATGACACTCACGTTGTGCCACAGCTGTTCCTGCACCAAGCCAATGTTGGGGCCATCGAGCAGCGCGCCGGTCAGGATCAACACCGACGGACGCGCCCGACGCAGTGTCCCACGCACATCATCGAGCGGGGAGATCATGTCCACGGTCACCCCACGCGCCTCGAGTGCGGCGTTCAGCCTCACAGCAGGCTCAATATCCGTGGTGAGCACGGCCACCCGGCCGAGCATGACCGTGTCCGCTGCGCCCCGCGAACTACGCTGGGCCTCCGGTGTCACGCTTTGCCCGCCCGTTTGTAAAACGGCAGTGCAACAACGCGCGCCGGTACCTGACGCCCACGGATATCGACGGTAAACTGGGTGCCCACGACCGCTGCGGCGGCAGGCAGATAACAGGTCCCAATGGGCGCCCCAAGGGTGGGACTCATGGTCCCGCTGCACACGACACCAGTCTGTATGTCGCCGTACCAAACCGGCATGCCGTGGCGTGGAATCGCACGTTCGTCAAAAGTGAATCCCACCAGCTTGCGATCGACACCGTCGGCGTGCTGCGCGACCAACACCGACTTGCCCAGAAACTCCGGCTTGTCGAGCTTCACCAACCACGACAGGGCAGCTTCGAGCGGTGTGGTGTCGATATCCAGTTCATGGCCATACAAAGCCATGCCTGCCTCAAGCCGCAACGTGTCGCGGGCGCCGAGTCCGCAGGGTGCGACGTCGCCCTTGGCGAGCAGCGCGTTCCATACGGTTCCGGCGTCGCTCCACGGCACATACAACTCAAAGCCCAACTCACCCGTGTAGCCAGTGCGCGAAATGATGCACGTAACGCCTGCCACCTCGCCGTCGGCAAAGCGATAGTACTTCATGTCGCCAAGTGGTGTCTCGGTGAGTCGCTGTACGACGGCGGGCGCGTTGGGCCCCTGCACCGCGATCAGTGCGTAGCGATCGGAGACGTCTTCCATGCTCGCGTCGAACGCGGTGATGTGCGCTTGCAAATGCGCCAGGTCGGCGTCCCGGTTACCGGCGTTGATGACCAGGAAAAAATGCTCGGGGTAACGGTATACGAGCAGGTCGTCAACGATGGTGCCGCGCTCGGTGAGCAGCGTGGAATACTGAATCTGTCCGACGGCGAGCTTGGTGACGTCGTTGCTGGTCACGAAGTTGAGAAACTCGGCGGCCTGCGGTCCGCGCACAATGACTTCGCCCATGTGGCTGACATCAAACAGGCCGCAGGTTTCGCGCACCGCACGATGTTCAGCGGAAATGCCGGCGGGATACTGCACCGGCATCTCCCATCCGGCAAAGGGCACAATGCGTGCTCCCAGCGCAACGTGCGCGTCGTAGAGCGGTGTGCGGCGGAGGGTCAGCGTATCGGTCATGAGAGGCAGAGAAAGTTCAGGAGAAGAAGCGACTCTGAAACATGACTGTTTCGGCAGACGAGTGCCAGCGTGGCAGTGCGGCGAAACAGCTGAGCTCGTGATTCGCGCGTTACGACAGCGCGGCCACCGCCTCCATCACATCGGCCGCGTGACCAGCCGGCTTCACCTTGGCGTACACGCGGGCGATTTTGCCCTCGGCGTCAATGAGAAACGTGGTACGCTCCACGCCCATGTACTTTTTGCCATACATGGATTTTTCCTTCCAGACGCCATACGCCTGACACGCGACTTTCTCCGTGTCGGCAACCAGCGGGAAGGTGAGCTCATACTTGTCCTTGAACTTCTTGTGCGACGCGACGGAATCGGGTGACACGCCCAGGATCACGGCCTTGCTGCTGTCAAAACGCGGCACGAGATCGCGGAACTCGCAGGCTTCGGTTGTGCAACCGGACGTGTCGTCCTTGGGATAGAAATACAGCACCACAGGACGTCCGCGCAGCGACGAGAGCGTCAGCTCTTCGCCGGAGTCAGTGGGCAGTGTAAAGTCGGGAGCAAGATCGCCTTCTGTAAGCATGACTGAGGGGATTGGAGGTGAACGCAACAGCGTTGCGATTATGCGAGCGACTCGCCGCCCATGAGTGCGGCCATGATCGCTTTTTGAATATGCAGACGGTTTTCGGCTTCGTCCCACACGCGGCTTTGCGGACCATCAATCACACTGGCCGACACTTCTTCACCGCGATGAGCCGGCAGACAGTGCAGAAAAATGGCGTCGCGTTCGGCGCGCTTCATCATGGCATCATCT
>JBBSPO010000362.1:0-3698 GCA_038258695.1 Gemmatimonadales bacterium
CTGTGCACTTTCAATGCGGCGTATTGCTGGACCAGGTAGCGCCGGCAAAGAATCGGCTGTTGTAACAGGCGCCGAGCGTGCACCAGGCTCGCGCGGCGGTTGGCCGGTAGCTTGCGCGCGCAGCAACGAAGGTACCAGCAGCAGTGCGCCTATAATGCAATGCACTGCGCGGTACAACGCGTGGTTGGCAATCGTGTGTGTCATCGCATTACCTCGAAGAATGCGCCGCCACCCATTGCGGCAAACTCCATACCGATGGGGAAACCACCACCGCCGCCAACGGCCGGGACATACATGCCGCTGCCATCGCGAATGAGCCGCAGGAAGCGAGTATCAAGAAAGTTGGAGAGCTGCGGCGGCAGTTTGCGCTTTTGCGCCGGTGTGAGCAGGTCGGACACGGCGTCCACGGTAATGGCAAGCAGATCGAACTGGGCCCGACGCGCGCGCAAATAACGTTCGTACGCTTCACTCATCTGATACTTTTCCGGCAGCCCGGACAGATAGCGAGCCGCGGGTGTCCACAGCGAGTCGGTGCGATACGCGTAGCGCCGATTCATGGACGCAATGCTGTCTGCCTGCACCGAAGTAAGTCGCAACGAATCCTGCTGACGAATGATTTGCGTCATGGGATTCATCACACTGTTGGCACCAATCCGCCGGAACGTTTGCTCGTCAAAGCGGTTGCCTGCCGTGACACGTCCGTTGGCCAGCTGTTGCGACAGCCCCTGCCGCTCCATGGTTTGTCCAAGATCAATTTTCATGGATACCGTCATCGTGACCGGAGCGCGAAGCGTGAGAAACTGCGGACGCGTCTGACCAAAGCGCTGGTTTACTTCGTATGAGTACGTTTGCGTGGCCGGATTAAATCCACGCACATAAAACAGTGACTGATCGGGGAAGGGGCTCTGTCCCCAACCCTTCAGGTTGTTTGAGCCGTTAAGGGCGAGGTCGGCCGCGCCCAATGGATTGGACAGCGCAAAGTTGATGGCCGCGCGTTGCGGCATACGGAACCTCGCGCGGTCGAGCGTGATGTTCAGAGATGCGCTTGAACTCCACGGGCCTCGGCAGCTGTTTCGTTCGGCCACTCTTCCAATCTGGCGATCAAGGCATTGGCGGGTCGCGCTCGGCAAGGTGCTGTACAACTCCTGCAATCCAGCGCGCATCGTCGGGTCAGTTACGCTGTTCGGATCGTAGATGAACGCGCGATCATTGGAGTAGCCATCACCATTGATGTCGCCAGCGACGGTTGGCGTAAAGGCGTTGCCCGAACGGAACTGGCCGTTCCAGTTGACCGTGACATAGTCAAAAAAGTTGTAGCGAATGTTGTAGCTGAGCTGATGTGGACCCACCGTGGCCACGGCCCACTCTTTGGTGAACGGATTGCCAGCCGTGCTCTGAAACCCAGGCACTTGTTCTCGCACATACGTATGTGTGTACGCGGCGCTCCAGCCAAGCCTGGAGAACGTGCGCTGAATGGGCGACAGACGCAGGCTCAGCTGCGCGGTTTGCGACTGCAGATCAGAGCGTACTTCGCTCACGCGATTAAACAACGGCGACACACGTGCGTCACGCGCCGCAATGGCACCGGTAAATGGGTCAACGCTGGATGCGGCAACGTACACAGGGCGCCCGCCTTCGATGTCGAGCGCAAACTGCCGGTTGGGCAGAAAGTTGAGATCAACCTGCTGCTGCTGATTCATGTTCACAGCAAACGTGCCCTCGGCGTTGAGCGAAAAACGCGCGTCGAGGATTGGGCCTTGCCACGACAGATTGGAGCGGATGGCAGTTTGTGGACGGAAGCCGTTAGCAAACAGCACCACATTGGGCGATGCATTGGCGAAGACTGTTCCTCCAGTCCCATCGGCACAGCGATCGGGCACAGCGCCAGGGTTGCTGTTGTAGGCGGTCCAGTCGGGAATGGGCGAGGCCGCGCCGTTGCATACGAGCTGTTGGATGCCTGACGGCAAGCCGGTTTGATCGAGTGCGCTGCCTACCTGTCCGGCCTGCGCGCCGTTGGTAAACACACCAATACCGCCGCGCACAATGGCACGCGGTGGTACAAAGGCACCACCAAACGCCTGAATGTCCTGCGACTGGCCAAGGGTCCACGAAAAGCCGATACGTGGACTGAACGCAAGCGGGGTGGGCAGGCGATCATTGCGCCGATCAAACTGCGATTCAATGTCGGCGTTGTAGTTGGGCGTGTTCAGATAACGAATGTTCTCGACGCGCAGTCCGTATTGAATTTGCACATTGGGCGTGCGCCGCCACGAATCGCCAATGGACAGTGCGCCGGTGAGCTGACCACTGTTACGCTGTTGCGCCGAAAGTTGGCGGGTGAACGAAGCCGCGCGTCCGGCGGCAAAGTCTTCGAGCGAGTTGAACGAAAATGTGCCCAGCAGATTGTTGGCCTGATTCTGCTGTGCGCCGCTGTAGCGCAACTCGGTGGTAAACTTCACACGATGTTTGTTCGCGTCGTCAAACCATGACAGCGTGTTCTGAACGGTTGCGCCAACCGTACGCGAATCGCTGAACAGCGACTGACTGCCACCAAAGCCCAGGTTCTGTACGCTGCTGGCGCCGTCGCCGAGCTCGGAGTTAACGCGTACGCGTCCAAGTGGCAGCTGCAGATACGGGTCGCCATAGTTTCGGGCTACGTTCACACCAGCCGACGTTTCACTGAGTATGAGACCAAAGTAGCGGTTGGTGCGCAACTGAATGCCGCCGCCCCAGTTGATGCGGTCACCACTGCTGGCGGCCAGCTGTGTAGCACCACCGCCTATGGGGCTTTGGCGACCAATGTTGCCGTTGAACGCAATGCTGTAGGCGTCGCCATTCACCGCATTGGGCGGCTGAATATCAATGCCACCAAAGAAGCTGGCATTGTCGTTGAATCGACTCTGACGATCGGGACCGCTCAGACGCGGAATGCCTTGCGTGTCGAGCAAGCCGAGAAAGCGGGTCACCGAATCAATGGCCACGCCCGAGGTCTGAAAGCCGAGTGCGCCGGTGTTGAGCAGCGTCTGGTTGACGCGCGAGTTGCGGTCGAGCTGAAACGAAAAGTTGTAGAAGGCTTTGTTGAGTTTGATGGGACCGGAAAACAGACCGCCCAGTGATACGTTGGTAAACTCGGTACCGAGGGCCTGCGCTGCGCGATCGGTCCACTGCAGTTGTGGCATGGCGGACACCAGACTCAGTCCACGATTGCTGAAGTTGGATCCGCCACGTGATTGCACATTGAAGTTGCCGCCGCTGAATCCGCCGCGCGATGCGTCGTACGGTGACGTGGTCAGCGACGTGGAGATGTTGGCATCGCGCGGCAAACCGTTGCCGCCAAAATCCAGTCCGTTCAGCGTTGTGCTGTTTGCATCTGCACCGAGCCCGAGTACAGAGAAACCGTCGGGCCCGCCATCGGCGCCCGGAATAAGCGCGACGCCCGGAAGCGACGCGGCCATTGCGGCGAGATTGCCCTGGATATCGGGTGTGATGGTGCCGGCATCGAGTCGCCGTTCGGTGCCGCTGATGTCGGGTGTGGCCGAGTTGCTACGGCTGACCCGTTGCTGCACCGGGGCGGTCGCAACCACGGTGTCGAGCTGTACCGGTTGCATGCGTGTGTCGGCAATGAGCACCTCTTCGTCGGCGGTGCGCTTGATCTGGTTGTAGCGCTCACGGCCGGCCTTGGTGCCGAGCACGTAGCC
>JBBSPO010000363.1:0-3695 GCA_038258695.1 Gemmatimonadales bacterium
ATCCGGGCGGCGCGATCTTCGGGTTGTAGCCAATGGCATTGTTGCACACCGGGTGGTTGAGATAGCTGTGGCCGCATCACCGCGTCGTGCTGCGGGCACGGGAGAGCGTCCGGCGGCCAGACTGGCCCGCCGTGCTGCTGTTGTGTTGGGCCTGTTCGCTTTTATCGCGTTTGCGCTCGCAGGCGGGGAGTACTCAACGGGTGAGTTGCTCTCGCGCAAACGCACGCGCGTCAGTCTGGCGGCCGAGGTGGAGCGGCTTGCGATCAGGCGCAGCGTGTTGCTCGCCGAGCTCGATGCGGTGGCCAACGATCCGGCCACACTTGAGCGGATCGCCCGCGAAGAGTTTGGCATGGTGCGTGGATCGCGTGAAATACTGTATCGGTTTGCCGAAGACTTCGAAAATGAGGAACGCGACACCTTGCCGTGAACGGGTTTTGCGTGTGGTCAAAACAAACAGGGTCGACAATGATGTGGAGGGGTTGACTTGTGACTGCGGCAGAGGCAAGTTGAGTCGCGGGGTGGAGCAGTCTGGTAGCTCGTCGGGCTCATAACCCGAAGGTCGCGGGTTCAAATCCCGCCCCCGCCATTAAGAAAGCGGCCGGTCCTCACGGGCCGGCTGCTTTTCTTTGGAGTTCAGGCTTGTTGCATGGCTGAACCGCTCATGGCAGGGTAGCTCAGCTGGTTAGAGCGCACGACTCATAATCGTGAGGTCGAGAGTTCGAGTCTCTCTCCTGCTATCATGTAACACTCGATCATTGTACAAATGCCGCACCTCCTCAATGGAAAGTGCGGCATTTGTTGTTTTCAGGTTGCGGTCTGGGCGTTGTCTCTATGGCGCGATGCTCAGAAACTGTATTCCACGCCCGCCGTGAAGGCCACGCGCGGTTGCAATCCACCCGTCATGATTGGCACCAGTGCATTGAGCACTGAGGTAATGCCGCGGGCCGTGGTGTATTTCACGCCAAACGAACCCGAGACCACGTGATCCTGCACGCCGGGGATGTTGGTTGGAATGATGTTCCGCACAAACGGCTGCTGCAGCTGCACTGGATCGGGCAGTGCAACCTTGTTGTCGCCGATCTGATATTCGGTGAGCAAATCGACGGCCAGCGTCCAGCTCTCGCTGAGCAACTGGTCAAACCCGACAATCGCCAGCGCCGCATTGTTCTGCAGGCTGTCGGTTCGGATGAGCATGCCGGCGTTGACGTGCGGTGAAAAGTTGCCGTACCGACCGGAGTACGCGCCGAGGATTCGCGCACTAAGCGTGCCGGCACCGCGAAAGTTGTCAGCGTCACCGGTGGGCAGTCGCACATCGCCAAACACGCCCAGGTTGGCGTTGTCACTGGCCGACAGATTGGCCTTCACGCGCACCGCGACATCGCCGATACCAAAACTCGAGCCGCTGGTGGTGCCCACTGCCGTGAGTGTGGGGCTGTTTGGTGTGCCAAAGAAGTGCGGGGACTGTGCGTCGAAGGGCAACACCGTGCCAAAGCTGGTTCCGTCCAGTGACGACCGTACAATCGGCACGGCAATACCAACATCGAGCCGGTCCATGACGCCGTACGTCACAAACGCAGTTGTGACAAACACATTCAGGTTCAGATCACTGCGCACCTGAATCACATCGTTTTCAAAAACCGGATTTCCGTACGTCGGATCGCCCACATTCTGGTGCGAAAAGTTGAAGTTGATCTGATCAAGTGGAAGCCCGCGAAACGTGGCGAAGTTGAGCGCTGTCACATTGGCACCAGCAAGCATCTGTCCCTTTCCCAGTGTCTGTCCACGCTCGGCAAAGATCGGTCCCGACGATGTGGATGTGCGTACCGGACGTCCACCACGAAACGCAAACGTGACACCACCCGACGAACTACTGATTGGCAGGTTCGACACCGATGAGCCGATCGCGTCGGCAAAGAAGTTGATCAGCGATCCACTGGCCTGCGTCGCCGACGGTGAGTAGTGCAGACCATGTACGTCGGCATTTACCTGGAGACAGAGCGCTTCGCCACAGTCACCAAAACGAAAGAGATTGTTGATCTGCTGTTTGAGCGTCTGCTCCTGCGCGTGCAATGGCAGTGCAAACAAAGCCGCGGTTAGCGCGCAGACTCGCAGTGCATGTGGCATGGAAACCTCGGTGGGAAGAATTCGGGGAGTGATCATGGATGGGCACCGCCATTGATCCAGTCGCGGATGAGGTTGCGAATGGAAAGAGCGATGGGAGAACCGGACGTCGGCATGCGATACGCGCCGGTGGAGTGGGCCAGCTGGTAGGTGAGATAACTGAGCGTGGCGTTGCCGGCGACGATGCGCGTGGGGTACGTGCTGGCCAACGGATATCCGATGCGTCGCACAGTTGGTACGCCCACCATGTTGCTGCGAAACAGTGCCGGCGTACCGATGTTGGGCGCGATGAAGTTGTTGTGGCAGCCGCTGCACGAACCGTTGATGGAGTTGAATACGCCGCTGTTCACCAGCGAGAGCGCCACGGTAAAGCTCACGTTCACGACGCGCGGACTGTTGTCGGCCACGGGCGACGTGATGTTGATGCGCGCGGTATACGTGCCCAGCGGAAGCGGCGCACCACTGCTGCCGGCGTCCACATTCATGGACAGCACCGCCGGCGCACTGCTGTTGTTGAGTGACGCGCTCAGCCATCCGGTTTGCGGACCACTGACATACTCGATTGTTCTACCCAGCCCCGTGAGAATGCCGCCGCCAATGTTTGACACCGTGATGGATGACAAGCTCGACGAACCGTTGCCCTGGCCGGCGCTGGCTGCACGACTGGTCGCACTCAGTCCGATAGAAGGCGCCTGGGTGACCAGTAGCGATACAGCAATCATGCGTGGCGAGTTGTTGGCTACCGGCGAACTCACCACCACGAACGCGTTGTACGAGCCCGCGTTGAGCGTGCCGCGCGTGGCTTGCAGTCGCAGTGTCGCAGGCGCCGTTGTTGCATCGAGGGTGGCTGTGAGCCAGCCGCCGGTGCCTGAGGAATAGTTCACCGTGGCCACCAGCCCTGTGAGGTCGCCTCCGCCACCATTGGTGATGGCGACCGTTTGCTGCGGTGCGCTGGACACCGAGGTGGACATGTTGAATGAACGCGAGGTGGTGGATACCTCAATCGTTGGTGCCTGGGCCACCGTGTACGACACCGCCACGGACAGCGGCGAGTTCGCGGCTGCCGCCGATACAATGCGCACTGTCGCGGTGTACGTGCCGGCGGTCAGTCCGCTGACTGAGGGCTGTACGATGATCGTGGCTGGTGCCGTCGATACGTCGAGTGTGGCCGTCAACCAGCCGGTGCCATTGCCGTACAGCACACTGAGGCTCAAACCACTCAACACACCACCGCCGCTGTTGCTCACCACGATCTGTTGCGCCGAGGGCGACACGTTCAGGGCGCTGGAAAAGCTCAACGCGGTTGGCGACGCGGTAATGATAGCGCCCGCGGATACGGTGAACGTCACCGGAACAGTGCGCGAGTCCACCAGCGAAGTCGCCGACGCAAGGCGAATGCTGGCCGTGTAGCTACCCGTAGCGAGCGCGCCAGTGGTTGCACGCACCGTGAGCACGGCCGGTGCGGTGCTCCGGTCCAGCGTCGCCTCAAGCCAGCCGCCTGGACCGCTGTGTTCCACCGTAACCGACAGCTGGTTGAGTGTGCCGCCGCCGGCGTTGGAAATCGCGACCGTGCG
>JBBSPO010000364.1:0-3669 GCA_038258695.1 Gemmatimonadales bacterium
CCGTATGCGCCCGGCCAGCACGGCCAGGCCACCGCGCGTCGCCGCAAGATGTCGGAATACGCCAAGCAGCTGCGCGAGAAGCAGAAGATCAAGCGCACCTATGGCTTGAGCGAGAAGCAGTTCCGCAACACGTTCGAGAAGGTGGCCTCGTTGCCCGGCATCACCGGTCACAACCTGCTCGCCGCGCTCGAAACGCGTCTCGACAACGTCGTGTACCGCATGGGTTTTGCGCCCAGCCGCAAGGCCGCGCGTCAGCTCATCCGTCACCGTCACGTTGAAGTGAAGCAGCGCAAGCTCGACATCCCGTCGTATCAGGTGCGTCCGGGTGAAGAAGTGCGTATCAAGCAGAGCTCGCGTGAACTCGTGCTGGTGCAGGCCGCCATGGAGCAGGCATCACGTGGCGCGCCCATGTCGTGGATCGCGGTCGATCGTGAGTCGTTCAGCGGTCGTGTGTTGGAAAAGCCGATTCGTTCAGCCATTCCGCTCGCGGCGCAGGAACAGCTCGTCGTCGAACTGTACTCCAAGTAAGCATCACCATCGCCGCCTCGGCTTCGTGCCGGTGCGGCGATGCGATGTGTACAGGTCACCGTACATGTCACCCCAGCGACATGCGAATGTCGCCGGTCGGGACCCGCACTCCCGTACGAGCGTGCCGCGCGGCGGGGCGAGGCACGGCGTCGCGATCACAGTATGTGCTGTGTTCGTGAGACCACACTCAGCAAACTTTATCTATGTCCAATACGATTGACTTAAGCGGGCTGGTTCGTCCGCAGCTTGTCGAAGCGACAAAGCGCGACGACCAACCGATGATGGCCGAGTTTCGTCTGCAGCCGCTGGAACGCGGTTTCGGACACACGCTGGGCAACGCAATGCGGCGCATGCTGCTGTCGTCGCTGCGCGGTTCGGCGGTATGGGCGTTTCGCATTGATGGTGTGGTGCACGAGCACCAGACCATCGCGGGCGTCATTGAAGACGTGCATCAGATCATTGCCAACCTGAAGACGCTCACGCTCGCGCTGCCCGACGATGTCGAAAGCACGGTGTTGCGCCTCAAGAAGGTTGGTCCGGGAGCCGTGACTGCCGCTGACATCGAAGCCACGGGTGGAGTTCGCGTCATGGGTGGATCGCATCACCTGTTCACGATCACCGACAAGCGCGATCTGTCAGTGGAGTTGTATGTGAACAAGGGACGTGGTTATGTCGAGGCCGATCAGCATCCGGTAGACCGTGCGTTACCGGTGGATACGGTGCGCATTGATGCGATTTACAACCCGGTGCGTCGCTGCAACTTCACCGTCGCGGAAACGCGCGTGGGACAGCGCACCGACTATGATCGTCTCACGTTGACGGTCGAAACCAACGGTACGATTTCGCCGGAAGAAGCTGTATCGTACGCTGCCGCGCTGGCCCAGACCCACTTCCAGTACTTTGTGGGCTTTGGTTCATCGTCGTCAGTTTCCATTGGCGCGGCTGATGCCGCCGCCAACAGCGACGCGCTGCGTTTGGCGGAGCTGCTCCGTACCCCGATCGACGACATGGAGTTGTCAGTTCGCTCGGTTAATTCGCTTAAGAACTCGAACATCCGTTCGCTCGGTGACCTGGTGCGTCAGACCGAAGCGCAAATCCTGCAGGTGAAGAACTTCGGCAAGAAGTCGCTGAATGAAATCGCCGAGCTCCTCGAGCGTCAGGGTTTGAACTTTGGTATGCGGTACGAAGAGTCCACGGCCGAAGGAGTTCGTATTCTGGATATGGGGACGCCCCCCAGCCGTGCCGCTGAAAATGCGCCGGACGACGACGAGGACGACGAGGAGTGATGCAATGCGCCATCGCCATGCCCACCGCCAGCTAAGGCGGACAAGCGAGCAGCGTCTTGCGCTGCTCCGCAATCTTGCCACCTCGCTTATCGAGGTTGGTGCGATTGAAACGACAGAAGCCAAAGCCAAGGAGCTGCGGCCGTTTGTCGAAAAGTTGATCACCAAGGCCCGTGCCGGCACGCTGCACGCGCGTCGGTTGGCGGGTCGCCACGTGCGCAAGCGCGAAGCGGCGGACAAGCTCTTTCAGGAGATCGGTCCAAAGTTCGCCACGCGCAATGGTGGCTACACGCGCATTCTCAAAACCGGACACCGCAAGGGTGATGGTGCTGAGATGGCGCGTATCGAGCTCATTCTTAACTGAGGGCCGACATCATGGCCATCAATCGCAGCCGTTGCTGGACTTGTGACAAGGGCGTTGCCCATGGTAACAGCGTCTCGCACGCCAACAACAAAACGCGCCGTGTCTGGAAGCCGAATCTTCAGGTCATGCGTGTCATGCATCAGGGCACCATCATCAAGGTGAAGGTGTGCACACGTTGCATGGCGGCCGGCAAAGCCGTGCGTGCGCCGCGCGGTCAGGTCGCCGTCGCGTAACACATGTCGCGTGGCGCGAGTGTCGCCGACACAACGCGTACGCGTGAACACGGGGGGCTCGAACTTCGGGCTCCCCGTTGTCGTATCCAATCATGTATCCCGCGCTCTATTCTCTCTCCCGACATTCGTCATGCCAACTGCATTGATCACCGGCATTACCGGGCAGGACGGCTCCTATCTCGCCGAACTGTTGCTGGCCAAAGGATATCGCGTGTGTGGCATCGTGCGTCGGTCGTCCACCACGCCGTACGAACGCATTGCGCATCTCATCGATGACATTGAGCTGCTATCGGCCGACTTGCTCGATCAGACCTCGCTGGTTGATGCGGTTGATGCGGTCAAGCCCGATGAGATCTACAATCTGGCAGCGCAGAGTTTCGTGCAGACGTCGTGGACTCAGCCCGTGCTCACCGGTGAGTTCACCGCCCTGGGCGTAACGCGTGCGCTTGAAGCCATGCGCAAAGCGGCCCCGAAATCGCGCTTTTATCAGGCGTCGTCGAGCGAGCAGTTCGGCAAGGTGGTCGAAACACCTCAGCGTGAAAGCACGCCATTTTATCCGCGGTCGCCGTACGGTGTGGCCAAGGTGTATGGCCATTGGATCACCGTCAACTATCGCGAGAGTTTTGACTTGTACGCGGTGAGTGGCATTCTCTTCAACCATGAGTCACCACGACGTGGTCTGGAGTTTGTGACGCGCAAGATTTCTGACGGTGTGGCGCGCATCAAGCATGGATTGGCCACGGAGTTGCGGTTGGGCAATCTTGAGGCGCGACGCGACTGGGGGTTTGCCGGCGACTATGTGGACGCCATGTGGCGCATGCTGCAGTCCGACACGCCCGATGACTACGTGATCGGGACCGGCCACACGCATTCCGTCGAGCAGTTCTGTGAAGCGGCGTTTGGTGCGGTGGATCTGAACTGGCGTGACTACGTGAAAAAGGACGAGCGGTTTTTCCGTCCGGCGGAGGTGGATTTGCTGGTCGCCGATCCGTCCAAGGCACAGGCGCAGCTGGGATGGACGCCTACGGTGTCATTTGACGAGTTGGTACGTCGCATGGTTGAAGCGGACATGGACCGTTGGGCGCAACGCCGCGGTTGAGCGCTGACCGCGTCGCGGCGACGATGCCGCACTCGGCAGCGCCGCACTCGGCCACGCCGCACTCGGCCACGCCGCAGTCGGCCACGCCGCGGTCGGCAGCGCCGCATGCGGCGACGCGCGCCACGTGGGGGCAGGCACGTGCGCTGGTCACCGGCGGTGCCG
>JBBSPO010000365.1:0-3640 GCA_038258695.1 Gemmatimonadales bacterium
CGACGCGCCCCGCCTATCACGATGTGCAGATGCGACTCATCAAATTGGGATTCGCGCCCGATCAACGAGCAGGCGCCCCGATCTGCCGCATGCGCACGGTCGATGATCTGATTCTCGACGTGATGCCGCTTGACGAGAAGATTCTTGGATTCAGCAACCGCTGGTATCCGTATGCTGTGGAGAGCGCTACCGCTTTCACGCTCGAGCCGGGATTGGTCGCGCGAGTTGCGACATCGGCGGCCTTTCTGGCGACAAAGTGGGTCGCGTTTGAATCACGTGGGGCGGCGGATCCCATGAGCAGTCACGACCTCGAGGATGTGATCACCGTGGTCGCGGGCCGAGCTGAAATTTCCGAAGACATTCGCGCCGCGCCGCCGGCGGTACGCCAGTTCATTCGCACCGAGGTGGCCGCGTTTCTCGATGCGCCATGGGCCGCCGGAGTTCTTGAAGGGAGTTTACCGGATGCGAGACGTGTCCCAGGCCTGGTCGCCTCCGTCACCCGTCGGTTTCAGCATTTGGCGTCGGTTGATTCAGTGATTTGACCGTGTGATCCGCACTGCACGTTCCATTTTCACATTCGTATCGCCTGATAATTTTCGCTGTGTCCGATTCATGAAAAAAGCTATTCCTTACCTGCACCATCGATAGCGCGAACGTTTGCGTGTCGCTTCGCAGCACCACCGTGATATGATTTGCACCTTGTCCTCGCGTAGTCAGGTAAAGGCCGGGCGTCTCTGGAGGCAGTGGATACGCGTCGCCGTAACCAATGCTGTCTGCCGGCATGACTCGACGAGACTCCAAATGTGCATAGCCTCGTTTTTTCGCCTCAACCTCGAGTACTTGATATTCGGACGGCGACAGCTGCATCTCCAGATCCAGAAGCCCCTGTATGTACAGCCGGCCCTGCTCGCTGTTGTAAAAGGAATCATCGAATCGGAGCACCTCCGCTGATTCCGGTACCCATAGTCCGGAGTACTCACGCGCCAGGCCCACAGCAGTGGGCTCAGGTGCTGGCGTACCGTTGTCAAAGCAGGCGGTCAGGCAGAGTGCGAAACAGGCTCCCAAGCGACGCGCGCCTCGAGAAGGCAATAGTAACTCCATTGAGTGTGTCACGTATGCTTGCGAAAGAGAGGCGTGCCGACGGCGTGCGGAAACAGCACAGCTTCAATCGTGCGGCAGGCGTTGGCCATCTAACCTTGCGTATCCGCGAAACGCCACAGCCGTTGCAACAACCACGCTCAAGATCATTCCGGCTACGATAGGTGGACCGCTGCGGTGCGCGTTTCGTTCGTTCAGTGCCGCGATCGCCAGGACCAACAGCGGTAACGTCAGCAATGCACTGATGCCGCTTCGCAGTAGCAGACCACGCCACGTAACAAGCGACTCGAAGCGTGCCCACCACATGAGTGCAAGAGCGTGACACAACCAGAGAATCGGTGCAACGAACCGTACAAGCCCCTGGCTGATTGACCGGGCTGCGTCTGCGTATTCGGCAAAGAGGAGCTCTACAGATTCCGGGCTTGCGTCTGGGTAATCAGTATTGACGAACTCCACCGATGCATTGACGGTGAACAGCTCGCCAACCGCCAGCCAAACGAGTGGCAGCACAATCAGAAAGCCAATACTGCCGAGCAGGAGCTGGGCGTAGCGGGTGATGAAGGCAAGCATCGATGGAACAGAGCTGGGATGTTGGCATCAGGCCTGGAGCACCGTCGTGCAGAAGCATGTGACGAGCTCCAAGCCGAAAAGAAATCCGCTGGTTCCTATTCCCTGTACCAATAGAGCTGACTTATGCGCGCTTCCAGAAAACCGAGGTGCCGTCCAGATCGCCGAAAGAGCAACGTTTCCCACCTGCCGACATCACCGAACCGACTGGCGATGCGAACGCGCACCGAGTCGGCATACGCCTGTACCTCGAACACTCGTGCGTATTGCGTGCCCTGCGGCCGGCTGGTGCATTGCTCGCGGTTTTGCGTTGTCGACTTTGGCGTTGGCATACCGTCGTCAATCAGCGTCTGTTGTCGTGACCAAAAGATGTCGACCTGGCAGAAGTCAATATCCTGGCGGTCCTGCAGCGCCTCGACGCGAGCGGCTTTGATTGCGCGGGACAGCTCTACCGCGGAGATGTCCTGGAAATCTGTACGAGGACTGAGGTCTCCCGATGCTGCCGTCATGACGCCAAGCAGCAATAGACAAAAGGCTATCGTAGGCAAGTTCCCGCCTCCAGACTGTCAGGGAACAGTCGATTAAAATATGGGTCGCTATATCTACCAGATGAGTCGAACCCGTTTGGGTGCTGTCTCAATCCCCACCCATGGGCGGCCTCGTGCAACAGAGTGGACACTAGCCGCCGCCAAGCGCCCTCGTTGTCAGGATTCTCGAGAACCGCCGCGTAGGTTCGCGGATCGACATGTCCAAGGCCTGCCATTGCTTGGCCCCAATGCGGTGTCTGCCCAGAATTATCGACTCCAGTACTAAATGTTTGCTTGCCGGTGACTGGGTTGATCTCCGCTAAAGCTGCCGTCAACCAGTTGTTCATTTCTTGACACTCCAACAAAGCGCCCGCATCACCATTAAAGTCTGTTCGTAGATAGTTTTCACGAGCCTGTGCGATCAGGCTGTCCTCACTGGAGCTGCGATCGCGGTTACAGCTCATCAGCGAGTCTATATTGGCGTAGTTGGCTGGCGGATCACACAGCGAGCTGGGCGCACTTGGCCCACCCCCACCTCCAGGTCCAGTCGGCTCATCATCCCCGTCCCCTTCATCCTCCGGGCAGTAGTACCCCACGCCACCCATGCCATTGGGCCACAGCGAGCACCCGTTGTCACACATGTAGAACCCGCTGGGCGCATCCATCGCTGCGGTCTGTGACTGACTCGCGAAGAGTGTCGTATCAGCCATATCTGGCCCAACGCGCATCTCCAGTCCGCCGTATCCGCACAACACACCGGAGCAGTCGAACAAGTTGGAGCCGTGATAATACCAGCACGTCATGCCGGAAAAGAACGTATTGGCCAACGCGGTTGTCCCGGGATTCGGCGCAGGTGCTGTACGCGCTCGCTGTCCGATCGCCGCGCCGTCATCTGCAAGGAAATAGGCTTTCAGTGCCTCCACGGCGAGACTGTCCTGCGGGATCACGCAGTCAATGAGCGCGCTCGGTTGTTTGGACACGCCGTCCCAGCGCAGGAACTGCATGCGGGAGAGCGGCTTGCCGGGGGCGGCACGACGGGAGCGCTCCGGCAGCGTGAGGCGCGTAGACGTGCGCGATGCGCGCGAGGGATTGAGGTGCACGGTGCAGCTGTTGACGTTGCCCTGCTGCATGGCCATCAGCGCTGGCGGTGCGCCGCTCGGCACTGACGGAGGCGGTGGTGGTCCGACAGGCGCTACCGCGCTGTTGGAATCACATGCGGTGAGCATTGCAAGCACGAGCGTGAGCCCTGCTAGCTTCCGTGGTGCGACGTGGTGCGACGTGGTGCGTCATGAGCGCTCCGGCTGGCGTGTGGCGCGGACGGACAGGTCGCGGAGCGCATGGCACCATGCACTCACCTGAGCACCGTCGCGCAGGGCAGGACAAATAATGTGTCACCTGATACTGCATCGCGCTATAGGGCATTTATCCTATAGACAAAGCTGTGACAC
>JBBSPO010000366.1:0-3639 GCA_038258695.1 Gemmatimonadales bacterium
GGAGCAGCTCGGACTGCACGTCACGCACGAGCAGTTCTTTGATACGCTGCGCGTTGAAGTGGGCATTCACGGGCAGGAAGACATTCTGAGTGCGGCGTCTGCGAAAAAAATCAACGTGCGCGTGCTGGAGTCGGGCACGCTCGGTGTGGCGCTCGACGAAACGGTCACTCCCGCGGATGTGATGGATTTGTGGACCGTGTTCAACAATGGCAGCACGCCTGACTTTGGATTTGATGATGTGGCCGGTGAGGTCGACGCGCGTTTCGACGAGCGCTATGCCCGCACGTCATCGTATCTCACGCACCCCGTGTTCTCGCGCTATCACAGCGAGACGGAAATGTTGCGCTACATTCACGCGTTGCAGGCCAAGGATTTTTCGCTGGTGCACGGCATGATTCCGCTGGGCTCATGCACCATGAAGCTCAATGCGACATCGGAAATGATTCCGGTGACGTGGCCCGAGTTTGGGAAGCTGCATCCGTTCGCGCCGGTAGAGCAGGCGGCCGGTTACGCCGAAATGTTTGCGGAACTGGAGCGCGACCTGTGTGAAGTGACCGGATTCGCCGCGGTCTCGTTGCAGCCCAACGCCGGTTCACAAGGCGAGTACACTGGTCTGCTGGTGATCCGTCGCTACCACGAAGCGCGCGGCGAGACACATCGCAATGTCTGTCTCATTCCGCAGTCAGCGCACGGCACAAATCCGGCCAGCGCTGTCATGGCTGGTATGCGTGTGGTGGTGATCAAGACCGACGCCGTCGGCAATGTGGACGTGGACGATTTGCAGGCCAAGGCGGTGCAGTACAGCAGCGAGTTGGCGGCGCTCATGGTCACCTATCCCAGCACGCACGGCGTATTTGAGACGCGCATCAAGGACATCTGTGCCATTGTGCACGAGCATGGTGGTCAGGTGTACATGGACGGCGCTAACATGAACGCGATGGTTGGTGTGTCACGTCCGGGAGATATTGGTGCCGACGTGTGCCATCTCAACTTGCACAAGACGTTCTGCATTCCGCACGGTGGCGGCGGGCCGGGAATGGGTCCGATTGGTGTGGCGTCGCAGTTGGTACCGTTTCTGCCCGGTCACCCGGTGGTGCGCATGGGTGGTGAGCAGGCGATTGGTCCGGTGTCCGCGGCCCCGTGGGGCAGTGCGAGCATTCTGCCCATTTCCTACGTGTACATCAAGCTCATGGGTGGCGAAGGACTGGCTGAAGCCACCAAGCTGGCCATCCTGAGTGCCAACTACATCGCCAAGCGACTCGAAGCACACTACCCGGTGCTCTACCGTGGACAGAACGGACTCGTTGCACACGAGTGCATTCTTGATACGCGCTTGTTCAAAACGTCGGCCGGCGTCGAGGTCGAAGACATTGCCAAGCGTCTCATGGATTACGGATTCCATGCGCCGACCATGTCGTTCCCCGTGGCCGGCACCATGATGGTGGAGCCTACGGAAAGTGAATCGCTGGCCGAAGTGGATCGCTTCATTGACGCCATGATCGGCATTCGTGAAGAGATCGCGGAAGTGGAGTCGGGCGTGCAACCGCGCGAAGGCAACGTGCTCTCACGCGCGCCGCACACAGCCAGTCATGTGGTGGCTGATGTCTGGGAACGACCGTATGGACGCGAGAAGGCGGCCTTCCCCACGGCTCACTCGCGCGAGCGCAAGTTCTGGCCGTCGGTAGCGCGTGTGGAGAGTGCGTACGGCGATCGCAATCTCGTGTGTTCGTGTCCGCCGATTGAGGAGTACGCGTAACAGCTCACGCGTGGGCGGTTGTAGTTGTAAAAGACGAGTTCATAACCGGAACGCGCGTGGCGATGCTACGCGCGTTCCGGCGTTGGTATCGTGCTGGTGTTAACCAACCAGTGTGCGATACTCGTCGGCTGACATCAGGTTGGCGTCACCACCTTCGGCGAGCTTGACCTTGATCATCCAGCCGCCGCCGTACGGATCGGTGTTCACCAGCGCGGGTTCACCATCGAGCGCGCCGTTGATCTCGATCACTTCGCCGCTGACCGGCGAGAAGAGCTCAGACACGGCCTTCACCGCTTCGACGGTGCCAAAGACATCGTGCGAGTTGAAGCTGGCGCCAACTTTGGGCAAGTCAACGTACACGATGTCGCCAAGCTCACCCTGCGCAAAGTCAGTGATGCCCACGTACACGACGTTGGCTTCATCGGTTGACTTCACGTACTCGTGTTCTTTGGTGTAACGCAGGTCGGCCGGGATGTTCGACACGGGTGCTCCAGTAGGGATAAGGTCACGGCCCAACACGGGCCAGAATGTGCTGCCAGACTTGGTCGGTTTGCGCGATCAGCTCGTCGAGCGTTCCGTTGTTCTCAACAATCCAGGTCGCGCGATCGCGCTTGGGTTGAACATCGCCCTGCGAAGCAATCATGGCCCTTGCCTCACCACTCGGCAAGCCGCGATGCTCCACAATGCGACGCAGACGTTCTTCCACCGGCGCGTCTACGAAAACTATCGCGTCGAACTGATCCGCGAGTCCCGCTTCAAAAAGCAACGGGATTTCGTCGACGAGCACTCGAACGCCGGTCTGCTCAGCGACTTCTGCCTGTTGTGCACGCAACCGACCAACTTCCGGGTGCACAATCGCATTGAGCGCGGCCAGTTCGTGAGGATCGCCAAACACACGAGCGCGCAGCGCCGCCCGATCGAGCGTGCCGTCCTCGCGCAGCATCTCAGCACCAAAGTGCGCCACAATGGCCTGCAGCCCCGCCGTACCCGGCGCCACCGCATCGCGCGCCAGCACGTCGGCATCAATGACCCGCGCACCATGCTCGGCCAACCGTCGTGAAACGGTGCTCTTCCCGCTGGCAATATTGCCCGTCAGCCCAATTCGCAGCATGCGCCAAACAAACCCTGCGGTTGGTCCCTGCGGAACCCCTATCTGTACGGTGAACGCCGTCAAACGGCTGTGCAAACCCTAACCGTTGACCGTTGACCGTAACCGTAGACGCCGTCAAACGCGCTGTTCCAACCCCAACCGTTCACCGTGAACCCCCACCGTAACCGCCGTCAAACGCGCTGTTCCGTCGCAAAAAACCGCTCCAGCCTAAAGGCCAGAAACGGTTTCTGCTCCATCCCCCCAACATCACGCTGCCACAGCTTCCTCATCGTCATGATCATCAATCATCGCGTCCCGGCGCCGGTCGCGCGTGACCAGCAACTCCTGAATCACCCACGCGGCCCCACCTTTGATGCGAATCTGGTGCGGCGTGCAGCCGAGGTAGCGCTGACAGGTGTTGCGGAAGGCGCTGCCCGACGGGAAGTCGAGCGCACCGGCTACACCATCGGCACTGCGCGAGCCGTCTTCCAGCATGCTGGCGGCTACAATGAGTCGGCCCCACGTCAGCATCTGGTGCGGCGGCGGCAACATGGCGCCCTCCAGCCGCTTGGACAGCAGGCGACGCGACACGGCGATCAGTCGAGCCACTCCGTCTGGCGTGAGGCGTTCATGCGCCCGGGTGACAGAGAGCATGACCGCATCGCGCACGACCGATCGCAAGCCGGCCAGATGCGGCTTGAGCAAGCTCGACACGCTTCGCGCCTCGGCCTGATCGAGCAAGGCACCAAGCTGAGCGGGTGAGTCGGATTCGTCGGCTACGATGAGCACGTCA
>JBBSPO010000367.1:0-3638 GCA_038258695.1 Gemmatimonadales bacterium
ACCGTACTGTTGGGCCCCGACCCCACAATGCTCGCAAACGAAGTACGCTCCGCCCCACCGCGCCGGAACACATATTCGGCCATGGCCTGCGCCTCGTACTCATGCGCGCTGGGCTTGATGGTGCGCGCCAGCTCCGTGTGGGCCTCAACCGTGAGTTGGGCTGCGCGCGTGATCAACGCCAGCTCTGCATCGCTCTTGTACGCCCGCAGCTCGGCCACTTTGCCGTTGGCCGTGGTGAGTTGCAGACTGTCGTGTCGCTGGCGTACGCTGGCCAGATACTGGTCATGCTCCGTGAGCCGCTGTGACGACACACCCACATCGCCCACCACCTGCAGCGCATGGCCGGCGCCAATGAGCGAATCGAGCGTGGCGTCCAGCTCATCGTGCGGACGCGCCGCGGTGCCAAACTGCGCACTCGCCCCCTCGGGCCCCAGTTTGCGACCGCTCCACACCTCACGCACCGGATCGCGTCGCTGCACAAACAGCGTACTGCCCGCGTCGCGGCCGTCCTTGACCACCATTACCATGGCCGCGGTGGGCTCCACAATGCCAGTGAGATAGCGGAACACCGGCAGCTGAAAGAACGCGATGTAATCGACGCGCGGTTCGTCAGCGCCCAGGGCCAGCAGCACGCCGTCGGGCAGGGTGGCGGCCAGTTTGGCGCGCCGCTGCGCGTACTCGGCGGCTGGGATTCCGGATACACGGGTGCCCGAATCCAGCCGCGGCGCGTACTCGGCGCTCGGGATGCCGGCCGACTGGGCATTGAGCGCGGCCATTGCTGAGACCGACGAGAGCCACAGTGTGGCCGCGAGCAGGTGCTGGGCGCGGGCGCGCGAAGATGAAGTGATCATGTCAGCAAAGTTATACCGGGAAGTGCGGTATACGTTCTCGGACCGGGTCGCAACAGATTACAGACGCATAATACGGCAATTCTGAAAAAGGCTTATGATACCTATCATAGGGCTACTGCGTAATCGTCTTATGATAGGTATGATAAGTTAACAATCCTTCGACCTTATGACGGTTCGGCCGAGCTCGCCTGATACTCTCCTCCATCCGCACATGCTCCCACCATCGCCCATCGCGTCGGTCTGGACCGCCTATGGCCTGTCGGACGACCCGTTCTTCCAGATGCCCCTCGAGCCGAGCCACGATCCCTCGGCCGATCGACCGGCCACGCTGCACGTGGGACGTCAGCGCGAGCTGGATATTGTGGCCAGCCGGGTGCTGAGTGACGCCAACTCCCGCTCACTGGTTCATGGTGCAGCCGGGGTTGGGAAAACCAGCTTCGTCGCCAAACTCAAGGCGCTCCTGCTCGGGCACCACGTGCTCATGCACGCCGAGCCGGTGCGCGTACAGGAGGGCATGACGCCGCGGCATTTCCTTGCCGAAGTGCTCAAGGTGCTGCTGCAGATTCACGCTACGGAGGTGGCCGGCAAAGGGTGGATGGACGACATGACAGCGCGCTTCAAGGGCGCCAAAACGGAACAGGAGTTCTGGACGCGTCTGCGCTGCATCATTTACGGTGAAGACACACAAGGTGGTGGTGCGTCAGCGGGTTTCCTGGGCGGACAGTACCAGCCAGTGCGGATCGCCGGAGAAATACCTGACATGTCGTTGTTCGATGAGGTCAAACACGCGCTCGCATTTCTTTCGCGGGGCGGCCAACGACGCATACTCATTCATGTCAACACTCTTGAGTCCATGGCCGATGAGAACATGTCAGCGGCGGCCAGACTCATGAGCCAGGTGCGCGACGTTTTCCTGGCACCACACGGGCATTGGCTGTTCGTGGGCACCACGGAAATCGAGGACGGAATATTTCGCGTGCACAGTCAGGTATCATCAATCATCCCGCCAGCTACGGCACTCGAGGCGCTGAGTGTCGAAGAGGTCACCGATCTCATTCGCCGTCGATACAAACATCTGCAGCGCGGCCTCAAAATGGTGGAGCCGATACAAGCGGAAGAAGCGGGTTTCCTGTTTGCACGCTATCTCGGCGATCTGCGAAAGTTTCTGACCCTCACCAGTGAAGGAGTGCGACAACATGCGCTTCGCCGTCCGGGAGAACAGATCACCATGTACGAGCTGATTGCATCACTGGCCGAACATCATTTCAGGCAATCGCTGCTCAAACGAGTCTCACACGAAGATGCGGCGAACATGCGCACAGCACTCGCCGGTGAACGATTTGATATGGAGTTCCACGCCGCCGAGCTCAAACGCCGCATACAAACCATCAGTCAACCAACGGCGAGCGCACTGATCAGACGTTGCGAAGCAGCCGGCGTCATCGCATTTGCGCGCAAACAAGGACGAAGTGTGTTCTATCGTGTAGCAGATGGTGATATTGCGGTGGCGCTGGAAATGCGCTGACCGTCTCGCAGCGCAGCCGCACCGACATCGCAATCACGCACGAATTGCTCAACTCAACAACCGTGCGCTGCCAATCACGCGCACTCAACGTTCAAATATGAAACTGTTTCGCCGCAGCATCACGCTGCTGGTTGTTCTCTACAGCCTGATCATGGTGGCCTCGGCCATTGTTGTGCACTTCTACGGTGACAAATCAGAGCTCGGCACACTGGCACTTTTTTCACCGCGTCATCTCATGGTGTGGCCATGGGTGCTGCTGGTTCCGCTCTCGTGGGTAGCCTCGCGGTGGATTGGACTCACCGCGGTGGGCGGCCTTATGGTGTGGGCGTTTGGCGTGGCCAGCTGGGAGCTGCCGTGGCCCAGCCCCGCTGCATCGCCCGATGATTTGCGCGTGGTGTTTTACAACACCGACGCCTCAAAAACGCTGGGCGGTCGTATCAGCGCGGACATCGACGCGTGGGACGCCGACGTGATGGCGCTCGTGGATTGCCGGTCCGATGTGGAAGACATCATGCGCGCCAAGCCGGGCTACACCTTTGTGCCCATGCACTTTGGCTGCTTCATGAGCCGGTATCCGGTGGTGAGCAGCAAACGCATGCCGCCCAGCCCAATCGATGTCGCACGCACACCGGGCGCCGGTCGGGCAGGACGCGTGCACCGCGTCTCGCTCGACGTAAATGGCACGCTGGCCACGGTGTACATCCTGCACATGGAGTCGCCGCGTGACGCACTGGCCCAAGCGCGCTACCTGGACTTTTCGCGACTGTACGACAACACGATCTTCCGCTCCATCGATTCGCAGGTGGCCAGCCGCTTTGTCGATCGCGATGCGCCGGGGCTGATGGTGCTTGGGGATTTCAACCTCACCATTGAGAGCACGATCTACCAACGCGACTGGGGGGACTTTACCAACGCGTTCAGTGCCGTGGGGACGGGGTTTGGGCACACGATGTTCGCGGGCTGGCACCGGGTGCGGATTGATCATGTGCTGGCCGGTGAGCAGTGGCAGCCGGTTTCGGCGCGGGTGCTGAGGGGGTACCCGTCGGAGCATCAGCCGGTGGTGGTTGAGCTCACGCGTGGGGGGTGAACAGCGCGTTTGACGGCGTTTACGGTTGGGGTGAACGGTGGACGGTTGAGGTTTTGAACAGCGCGTTTGACAGCGTTTACGGTTTGAGTGAACGGTGGACGGTGTGGGTTTTGAAAAGCGCGTTTGACGGCGTTTACGGTTGGGGTGAACGGTGGACGGTTGAGGTTTTGAACAG
>JBBSPO010000368.1:0-3620 GCA_038258695.1 Gemmatimonadales bacterium
GGCCGTATCGCCAAGCACACCGCCAAAAATGATTGGCGCGTCATCAACCTTCATCACACCGCGCGAGCTGAAGCCCCACTCCTTGCCCAGTTCGAGTGACGCCCCGCCGGCAATGAACGAAGACATGGGGTCGACCTTCTTGCTCTTGAGTGGCAACGTCTGGAAGTAGGTGCCGTCGTCACCGGCCGGCAGCAGCCCCATGCGCTTGGCCTCGGCGGCCAGATATTCAGTGGCCTTGTAACTGCCTTCGGTCCCTGCGTCGCGCCCCATCATGGAGTCGTCGGCAAAGATGTACAGGCGCGTCATCAGGTCTTCAACAGTGATGGCGGCTTTGGTGGGCCGGGCGGCGTGCTTGAGCGGCAGCGCCGGTGCAAGGACCGATGGCACGGTCTGCGAACGCGGGGCGTCCTGCGCGCCGGCGGTAAACACAAGTGCTGTACCCAGAACGCCGAGCGTGGCGACGGCGCCAAGCAGCAGCGGAGAAACTGTACGCGCGGCGGTGGCACGAATGTCAGCAGGCATGGTCATGTATGACAAAGGGTGAAGCGGCATGCAGCGCGGAGCGCCTCACGCTACGTGTAGGTCTCCAGCGCGCCAATCGCGAGCCGGAATGGGCCGTCGCGGCCGTCGGCAATCGTAAACCCGATACTGCCAGCCTCTTCAAGGAACGATGCTCGGCCGCCCGATTCAGCCAGATCGAGCACACGACCGCGCCACGTGGGGACGAACTCGGCAAACGGCAGCTCGACATTCATCCATGCTTGCGCTTGTGTCAGAAACTCGGCTTTCCATGTGACGCCGCTGCCGGAAATCCGCGGTGCGGCCCGCACATCGCAGGCGTAGCGCCGTCCGTCACCCCACACCCGCAGGCGCAGGCCGCGATGACCGATGAGCGGGTGCCCCAGTCCGCGTGAGCGGATGGAGGAGAACCCGCCGCCATTGGTGTTCAGGATACCTGCGAACACGAGCGCCTCGTCGACGTGTGGCGGCCCGTGCTGCGCCTCGACGTTGTCGGCCGGCAGGATCGTTCCCTGAGACCGACCGCCCATCACGCCATCATTGACCACCAGCCAGTGGTCCGCATGCAGCGGTACCAGCACCGTCCGTTCGCTCGCGTCCATACCGAATGAAAACCCGGGGAGACGCGAGACGCCAGCGTCTGGTCATCCGCTCCGTGACAGCGACGCACTCAAAATGAAAACCGTACGCCACCGTTGGCTGTGAACCCCGACAGATCGGTCCAGGCGTCGGTACTCCAGCGGCCACCCGGCCCACGCGCCGGCAGCAGCAGCGGATCGACACGGGTTTGACGAACATTCGTGAGATTCTCAAAGTTGATGAACACGCGCGCGATACCCTGCGGCGTGTTGAACGCGCGCTCCGCGAGCAGCCCCACAACAACGTACGGCCGGCTCTCTGTTCTGAACGGATTGTCCGCCAGCGCCTGACGTCCCGTGTAATACACCTCAAGACCAATCCGACTACGGCCATGTTGCTCGACACTTGCGACCATGCCCAATGTCTGTCGAGGCGTCAGCGGTACTTCACCCCGGAAACATGCTGCCGGTGTATTCGCAATCAACGCAGTAGCCAGACACTCGCGTGATCGCAGGTACGTGTACGACGCGGTGATGCGCAGCATTGGCGGCTCGTCATGTTCTCCGTCTTCGTGTTGCTCGCCCTCGTGTTCATTGGCACCGGCGTTATGCTCGTTGTTGTGCTCGTTGTTGTGCTGATTGTTGTTGGCGTGATTCTCTCCGCCAGAACCGCCCAGCGCGTACACCAGTCGTGCCAACAGCTCCGCACCCCATGTCCGCGTGGGTTCAATGGCGTTGCCAAGCCTGATCTGGCCAACACTCGATCCGTCGTTCACTTCGCGCACCTGCAACGGATTTGTCACACGCGAACCAAAGAGCGTGCCATTCACTTCCAGCCGACCAATCGCTGTTGTGATGGGACCACCGACATCAACAGACGCACTGGTCGCACGCTCCGGAGACAGCGCACCAAGTCCACCGGCCGGATACGACAATGGTGTGAGGCCCGTAGCCTCGGTCTCTTCGGTGAACGGTGTGGGCGCAAAAGCTCCCGTACCAATCGACCAGCGATTGGTCCACTGTGACAGAGCGCCGTTGCCGGGTGCGCGCAGGAGCAGCGAGACACGCGGGTTCACAAACGTTCCGAACTCGCTGTGCGCATCTGCACGCACGCTGGCGGAGACGGCCATCCATGTTGTCGGGTCGATGTCGAGCTGTACGAATGCGGCGGGAATGGCGAACGAATAATCAAACGCCGGCAGGTTGTCATTGCGATACGTCTCCTGCTGATACGCGACGCCCAACACATAAGTGACGCTGCGACTGCCGTACACGCGCGGAATGGCCAGCGCGGCTTCACTGAACCACGTGCGGTGTTGATCGTCTTCGCCAATCGCACCAAACTGATGTTCATGCGATTGCTGCATCGCGGAACCGCGTACCGTCGCCACTGAACCATCAAACAAGCCAGGCTTATCTATGAGCCAGCGTGCGAGACCGCCAACATCGGCGCGCTGTGTACGCAGCGATTCGTCAAACGCTCCACCGCCGGGCACCGTGCCGCCTGCCAACGTGCCGCCAGACCGGTTTTCACCAGTGTAGCCTGCTGTCAGAAACGCTGTACGTCCACGACCATTGTCGAAGTACAAGCGTGGTCGAATCAAACCACGCTGGTAGCCGGCCATATCTGTGTACCGGTCACCGTCCAGATCATTTTGTTGTTGCACATGTGCGCCGGCCAGCAGTGTGTAGCCCCACTGCGCCGAGACCGGACCACCGCCAAAGTAAACGGCATCAGTACCACCGCGTGTTGTCTGATTGAATAGCACGGTGCGTTCCCTTTCATCACTCGGCCGACGACTCAACAGGTTGATCACACCACCAAGCGCGGAGCTGCCGTACAGCGCCGACGCGCTGCCTTTGATGACCTCGACGCGCCCCAGATCGACCGGAGGAATCTGCAGCAATCCCAGCCCTCCAGCCTGTCCACCGTACAGCGGCAAACCGTCGGCCAGAATAAGCGAGTACCGTCCGCGCAGCCCCTGTATGCGCACGTTCGCTCCACCAAGTGACGGATTGGTGGTTTGCACACGCAGACCGGCCGTTTCGTTGAGCATCATGGCGATATCGCCGGGCGTCATGGCGACCTTTTCGGCGATCTCTTCTTCGTCAATCACCTCCACGCGAAGCGGCGTGTCCTCCACGCGTCGCTCGCCGCGTGAGGCGCTCACGACTACACCATCAAGTGCGAGTGCCTGTCGCGACAGCACAATCGCAATACTTGTATCGTTGCCGGCGCGCAGCGACACCTGCAGTGAATCGGGACGCAAGCCGAGTGAGCTGGCACGGATCAGCCGACTGCCGGGCGCGAGTAGCAATACCGCGTCGCCCAACGCATCGGTGCGGGCTACTTGTGTGCCACTGCGAACGGTAGCGGCATCAATCGCCATGGTGCCGGCTGAATCGCGCGTCACGCGTATGCGCACGCGTACGAGTGAATCCTGCGCCGGAAGTCGCCCCATATTCGCGGGTGCGATCGTGACTTTTGACACACGCGGCACTGTCGGCATCGCAGCCAGATAC
>JBBSPO010000369.1:0-3615 GCA_038258695.1 Gemmatimonadales bacterium
AGTACAGCCATACAACGGGCGACGGCCAGCCTTCGCTGACCACGGTGGCTCAAAACCACGCCAATAACCCGCGCCGATAGACCCCGGCCGATCACCGCTGGCCGCGTTGGGCGGTAGCTTTCGGGCATGCTCTCATACGGTTCTCCCGGTCGCCGAGTCGCCATTGTGGCGGGCGTGCGCACTCCCTTTGCCCGCTCGGGCACGGTGCTCAAGGATTATTCGGCGCTGGACCTTGGCAAACACGCCGTGGCCTCGCTCATGCAGCGCACCGAGCTCGATGGCGCTGAGGTGCAGCTGCTGGTGTTCGGTACGGTGCTGCCTTCGGTGATTGCGCCCAACATGGCGCGTGAGATATCGCTGTTGCCGCACTTTCCGCGCAACGTGCAGGCCTTCACCGTGGGGCGTGCCTGTGCGTCGGCCAACCAGGCCATCACCGACGCGGCCGATCAAATCGCACTCGGCCACGCCACGGTCGCCATTGCCGGCGGCGCCGAGTCGCTCACGCAGGTGCCCATTTTGCACTCGCGTAAAATGTCGGACACGCTGGTGGCGGCCAGCAAGGCGCGGTCGCTGTCGCAACGACTGGGCGTGCTCGGACGCGTGCGTCCGCGCGACCTCGTGCCCATCACGCCGGCCATTACGGAGCCGAGCACGGGTGAGAGCATGGGGCAGTCGGCCGATACCATGGCCAAGCTCAACAACATCTCGCGCGAGGCGCAGGATGCGTTCGCTTGGCGTTCGCATCAGCGTGCGGCGGCGGGAACGGCAGATGGTCGGCTGACGGCTGAAATCGCGCCCATCACACAGCCGCCCAAACATGAAACGATGCTGGTGTCGGACAACGGTATCCGGGCCGACAGCTCGCTGGAGCAGTTGCAGGCGCTCAAGCCGGTGTTTGACAAGCAGTACGGTACGGTGACCGCCGGCAATGCCTCGCCGCTCACCGACGGTGCATCGGCGGTGCTGCTGATGCGCGAAGACGTGGCGGCGGCACTGGGATATGCGCCGCTGGGGTTTATTCGCTCGTACGCCTACTCGGCGATCGACCCCGCTGAACAGCTGTTGCAGGCGCCGGTGTTTGCCGCGCCCCAGGCGTTACAGCGCGCCGGACTGTCATTGGGTGACATGGACCTGGTGGAGATGCACGAAGCTTTTGCCGCGCAGGTGCTGAGCAACCTGTACGGTCTGGCGTCGCCATATTGGGCCGAACGTGCGGGCTTGTCGTCGCCAGTGGGAGAAGTTGACCCGGACAAGTTGAATGTGATGGGCGGTTCGCTCTCGATTGGTCATCCGTTTGGTGCAACCGGTGCGCGCATTGTGACCACGTTGCTCAACGAGTTGGGGCGGCGCGGTGGACAGTTTGGTTTGCTCACCGTGTGCGCTGCGGGCGGGATGGGGCACGCGATGGTGGTGGAGCGGCTATGAGTGATGTCAGTCATGAGGGTGCGATCAACAGCGCGACGGGCAACGTGGCGAACAATCCAACAAATCACGCGAGCAACATCGCCACCAAAAGCGCGACCAACAACGTCAGTCGCTCGCTCTCACTGCGTGTTGAAGACGGCATTGCCATCATCACGTTTGACACGCCGGGTGCTGTGGTCAACGCACTGAGCTCGTCGCTGAGCGTGGAGTTTGATGCCGTATTCTCCCGACTGCAGGAGGACTCTGCGATCGTTGCAGCCGTTCTTGCGAGCGGCAAACCGGACGTATGGATAGCCGGTGCCGACATTGAAGAACTCGTGCGCGTAAACAGCGCCACCGAGGGCGAAGCGCTGTCCCGTACCGGACAGCACATGCTCGACAAGCTGGCGGTGCTCAAAAAACCGGTTGTGGCCGCGATTCATGGCGCCTGTCTGGGTGGCGGACTTGAGGTGGCGCTGGCCTGTCATTGGCGTGTGCTGAGCGATACGCCCAAGTCGGTGTGCGCGCTACCCGAAGTGCAGCTCGGTTTGCTGCCCGGTGCCGGCGGCACGCAGCGCTTGCCGGCGCTCATTGGCCTGCAGGCCGCGCTCGATATGATCCTCACCGGTCGCAACATCAAACCGCGTCAGGCCCGCAAGCTCGGTTTGATTGACGACCTTGTGCATCCGGCCATTCTGCACAAAGTGGCCGTACAACGTGCGCGCGAGCTGGCGGCCGGCACGCGAAAGCGTGTGGCGCGAAAAGGCGGAGCAAGCGGGTTACTGCTCGAAGACAATCCGGTTGGCAGAGCCGTGGTGTTCCGGCAGGCGCGCGAGACGGTGCTCAAAAAAACACGTGGTGTGTATCCGGCTCCGCTGGCCGCCATTGACGTGGTGAGCGAAGGCTATGCGCACGGCATGGCGCGCGGACTCGACGCTGAAGCGCGCGCATTCGGGCGGCTGGCCGTGAGTGATGTATCGCGCGAGCTGACCTTTTTATTCTTTGCCACCACCGCGCTCAAAAAAGACACTGGCACATCGCAAGTGGTCGAGCCGTTGCGGGTGAAGCGACTGGGCATTGTGGGCGCCGGTTTCATGGGTGCTGGCATTGCATCGGTGGCGGTGCAGCAGAGCACACAGGTTCGTTTCAAAGATGCGTCGATTGAGCGCGTGGCCAGTGGCCTGCGTGCGGTGCGCACCGTGCTTGATGAACGCCGCCGCAAGCGACGCATTACACCGTTGGCGTTTGACGATATGATGTCGCTGGTGAGCGGTGGTGTTGACGATACCGGCTTTGCGCGCGCCGATCTTGTGATTGAAGCGGTGTTTGAAGATCTCGCGGTCAAACACAATGTGCTGCATGAAGTAGAGCAGTGTTCACCGCACGCGATCTTTGCGTCCAATACAAGCACGATTCCCATTGCGGATATCGCGCGTGCGTCGGCGCACCCCGAGCGGGTGGTGGGCATGCATTTTTTCAGCCCAGTGCACAAGATGCCGCTGCTTGAAGTGATTGTGACGCCACAAACCAGTGCGCACACTACCGCTACGGCGGTGGCGTACGGCAAACGCCTTGGCAAAACGGTGGTTGTGGTGAGTGATGGACCGGGGTTTTACGTGAATCGCATTCTGGCGCCGTACATCAACGAGGCCGGCCGACTGCTCGACGAAGGTGTGGGCATGGACACAATTGATAAAGCACTGGTCGCCTACGGATTCCCGGTTGGACCCATCACGCTGCTTGATGAAGTGGGGCTTGATATTGCCGACAAAAGTGGACGCATCATGTCGGCGGCTTTTGGGGCGCGCATGGATGCATCAGACGCGCTGCAACGCGTGATTGCCACGGGTCGCACCGGTCGCAAAGGCAAACGCGGTTTCTACCGCTATGATGAAGACGGCAAGCGCGACGGACCTGATGACGCCATCTACGGCATGACGCGTGCGCAGGGCGCGAGGCGCACCATGGAGCCCGGGCTCATTCACGACCGCACCGTGTTGCCCATGCTCAACGAAGCGGTACGTTGTCTCGAAGATCAGGTGTTGCGCTCTACGCGCGACGGCGATGTGGGTGCTGTGTTCGGCATTGGCTTCCCACCGTTTCGTGGTGGTCCCTTCCGCGCCATCGATGCCATGGGCGCCGCCGAAGTCGTGCGGCGTCTGCAGGCGCTCGACGAACGGTTTCCTGGTCGCTTCACACCGGCGCCACGCC